>JBKEDH010000171.1:0-1864 GCA_047975295.1 Aestuariibaculum sp. | reverse complement strand
TTTTTAGTGTCTTCTTTTTTAGGAGATGATGCTCCTAAGGTTGCTCCTGTAGCAAGCAAAAATTCTGCTATTTCGTTAAATCCTTTTACCACGGCATAATCAATGGCTTTTTGTTCTTTTTTATTGGCTATTTCTGTATTGGCTTGATTATCTAAAAGCAATACCACAATATCTTTTTTGCCGTTGGCTACAGCATAGTGTAATGGTGTATTTTCTGAACTATCTTGAATATTGACATTGGCACCATTTTCCAAAAGTAATTTGGTCATGAAAATATGGCCGTTTTTTACCGCAAGGTGCAATAGACTTTCGCCACCATAAGTATAACTGCTATGAACGGAATAAGCGCTCGACATGGAAAGATTATTGGCTGTTTCTACCCATTCCAAATAACTGTCCATATAGGTTTCTGTACCTTGAGAGGGTAATTGATAGTTAACATCCAAACCACGTTCCAAAAATAACTGTACAATTTCTTTTTGATTGTTACCACAAGCTTGATAAATAGGGGAAAGTCCGTTTTTACTGGTTACAAATACATTTGCTCCAGCGTTTAACAGTTCTTTAATCATCATACGCTGTGCATCGTAACAGGCCAATAATAATGGTGTTTCGCCTTGATTATTAGCAGCGTCGATATCCAAACCTTGTTCGATACATAATTTTAGCGAAGGTAAATTTTTAATATTTGCGGCCAAATGCAAAAATGTATTACCGTTTTTAGTGACTTGATGTAAATTGGCTCCATTTGAAATTAAAAGTTCAACTACCGGCTTTTTTAAACTACAGAAAGCTAACATTAAAGGTGTTTCGCCATTGTTGTTTTCACTATCTACATTAATTCCGTTGTCAAGCAGTGCTTGTGTTAATTTTACCTGCCCTATTCTTGCCGCCAAATGCAACAAACTATTGCCTTGATAATCTTTAATTGCAATGTTGGCTCCTTGTTCTATTAGCAATAAACTTGTTGCAGTTTGATTTTGAAGAAAAGCAAAATACAAAGGTGTTTCGCCGTTATGATCTTCATAATCTATTTCGGCACCTTTTTCCAACAGCTTTTTACAGATATCCACAAAACCTCTATGGGCAGCGTAGTGGAGTGCTGTTCGTCCTTTTTCGTCGGTGTATTTGGGATCAACTTGTTCTTGCTCCAATAAGATTTCGGCTATTTTGCGTTTGCCGCCTTCGCAGGCTTGTATAAATGATAATGACATAATTTTTATTCTTTTATTTTAATAATAGAGCTAATGCTTTAACCTTTAAATCGTCGCTTTGTGCGTAATCAATTGCTGTTTTGTCCTGATCGTTGGTCTGTTTAGGGTCGGCTCCTTTTTTTAAGAGTAATTTTACTTTTTTATAGAGTTCTTGCGCTTTTTGTTGGTCGAAATTTAAATCTTCGGAGCACACGTAATGCAACCAAGTATTGCCTTGGTTATCTTGTTGATTGGGATTAAAATCGTCTTGATTGACCATCATTTCAAATAAGGCAAAGCTTTTTTTGCCCAAAATTTGTGCTGGTGTTAAAGAAACATTATAAATATTGTTCTCGGTTTGATATAAATCGGCACCGTTGTCGAGAAGTTTATGTAATAATTCTATTTGTGAATTTGACCATGAAGAACCACCATAATTAACAAACTCGAAGAAAATAGTTTGGTTTTGTTTATTTTTTAAATCCAAGCGAATGGGTTCGTAATTGTTTAGCATATCGAAAATATCGCTATCTACAGCAGTAAAAAGTACTTTATGATAAGGTGTTTCGGCCAGCAGATTCTGTATATTGCATTCGGCACCATATTCTAAATACAGTTCTATAAGCGGTTTATTCCGTTTTTCAATGGCCGTAAACAAAACGGTATTTCCG
>JBKEDH010000148.1:0-5487 GCA_047975295.1 Aestuariibaculum sp. | reverse complement strand
ACACAATTCTCCTCCACCATTAACATTGATTGGGCCATATAAGCAGCATAAGCATGCGGGATAGCATAAGGCACATGTAAAATTTGTATTTTATGTAACTTACCCATATCGACCAACTTGCTCGAGAAAGCAAGCTCGTAAGGCTGGTAATGAAACAACGGATATTCGGGGACGATAACCTCGTGGTAATGCACATTATTGCTTATAAGTTCCAATCTTACGGGCTGGTTGTATGTAATAAAATGCACCTCGTGTCCAAGTTTGGAAAGTTCAAGACCCAACTCGGTCGCTACTACTCCACTTCCTCCAAAGGTCGGATAACACACTATTCCTATTTTCATTTACAATATAAATTTATTCCATAATAGCTTCGTAAATCAAAGCCTGTATATTAGTTCGTATATTTTCTTTTAACAAGACATTATTATCGGCTTTGGGATAAGTTCTGTTAGATAAAAACACATAAACCAAATCTTCTTTTGGATCTGCCCACGCATAAGTACCAGTAAATCCCGAATGCCCAAAACTGGCCATCGACACACAACCACAAGTTGGCCCTACAGTGCCCAGTTGGGGTTTATCGAAACCTACGCCACGTCTATTATCTTGATCGCAATAATAACAAGTATTGAATTTATCGACGGTTTCTGTCTTTATATATTGTTTACCTCCATAAAAACCACCTTGCAAGTACATTTGCATAATCTTGGCCACATCGTTGGCATTGCTAAAAATACCGGCATGGCCACCAATACCGTCCTGCATGGCTGCTCCCATATCGTGTACATAACCACGCACCTCTCTGTAACGAAAATAATCATCAACCTCGGTAGGTACAATTTTTTTACTACTTATTTTATGGTAGGGGTTGTACATGGTATAATTGGCACCCATAGATTCGTAAAAATGATTCTGTACCAACTGCTCCAAAGTTCTATCATAATATTCTTCGAGAAATTTTTTCAGGATATAATAAGGAAAGTCACTATAACGATAACGCAATTTTTTTAAAAGATCGGAATCCTTGATTATTTTTTGGATGGAATCCGGATAATCGGAACGCAAATACATATTTTTAGCAACCTCTACATTAAACAGATCACTTTTTGTGGTTTGGTAATATTTTTTGTCCGGTTTTTTTGTTACCGAATCCAAAGTACGGAAATAGAAAGGCTCCCACGGACGTAACTTTGCGTAGTGCGACAACATTTGTTTTATGGTAATGTTGGCCTTGTTAGATTTTTTATACTCTGGCAATAGCTCGGACAATTTGGTGTTTAACGAGATTTCGCCTATTTCCTCCAACTCCATAACCAAAGGTAAAGTTGCCAATATTTTAGTTAAGGAAGCTACATCGTAAATATCATCAAAAGTTACCTCATCTTTTTTTTTGTAAGTATGATAACCGAAATTTTTATTGTAAACAACTTTTCCCTTACGGGCAACCAAAAGTTGTATTCCGGGTGTCATGTGTCCCTTAATAGCTACTTGGGCAACCGAATCGATCTTGTTCAATTTTTTGGAATCGATTCCCACACGCTCGGGCACGGTATAACCCAAACGTTTTAAGGCTTCGGTTTTCACCCCGTAACCTGTTTTAAAATAATTGCCTATCGATACCGGCAACTTACCTTTTGCCGATAGCGCTCCAAAAATAATCTGTGCCGATTTTTGCTGGGCAATCTTACTGTTTTGATAACTTACAACAATAGCTTCGATATTACGTATAGTGGTTAATTCCGATAGTGCATAAGGTTTTACAAAAACATCGAGAACAACGGTATGTGTTTGCGAGATTTGGTCTATCCAAGCCAATTCTTCTTTTGTGAATTTATGGGATTTCCATGGGTTGGCATTCGATCGGTGTAACCCTATAACAACCGTATTATAATCCTGTAACTTTGCTGTTATCTCCTCAAAATTATTACCTGTTATATGATGTATTTTATTGTACTTTTTAAGAGTATTAAAAAATACGGTTCCTTTATCGTCGCCCAGGCCAACATAGGCCATTTTTTTAAGTTCTAAATTCTGAAATGGCAATAAACCATTTTGGTTTTTTACAACGGTGATAGCGTTTTCTAAAAGTTCTTCGTATAAAATATCGTCTTTTAAACGGTTTAAATCGGTAACCAAGTTTTTGGTATCGATGGGTTTATACCGATTTAACCCCACTTTGTACTTTGCCATTAAAATCTTTTTTACCGAATGAGCCAAACGTTCTTCGGTAATATCGCCTGCATTGTATGCTTCGGTTAATTTGGAAATACCTCCGGCTACATTTCCCGACATAAGCATAATATCGTTTCCGGCCATAAAAGCTGCCAAATCGATAGCACCCGATTCGCTAAAATTGGCAACACCTTTCATACTTAACGCATCGGTAAACACCAAACCTTTAAAACCCAAAGTATTCTTTAACAAATCGGTAATTATCGGTTTTGACAAAGATGAAGGGTAGTTTTCTCTAGAATCCAGCCCCGGTACATTTAAATGCGCCACCATAACACTTGAAATACTTTCTTTTACAAGGGCTTTGTAAGGATATAATTCGATTGAATCTAAACGTGCTTTATCAAACGGAACAATAGGTAAAGTAAGGTGGGAATCCTCGGCCGTATCACCATGTCCGGGAAAATGTTTGGCACTTCCTAAAACGCCAGTGCTTTGCATGCCTTTCATAAAAGCCAAAGCTTTTTCGGTTACGTTTACCTTATCTTCTCCAAAAGAACGATTGCCAATAATGGGGTTTTTAGGATTGGTATTGATATCGACATCTGGAGCAAAATTAAAATGAACCCCAATACGCTTACAATGTTCGCCAATATGCCGGCCTGTTTGCTCTACCAATTTATTATCTTGTATGGCTCCCAAGGTCATATTCCAAGGAAAAGCATAAGTAGAATCCAAACGCATGCTTAATCCCCACTCGGCATCCATTCCTATAAGTAGGGGCAATCTGGAAATAGACTGTAGTTTATTGTTCAGCTTGGCCTGCCTAACCGGCCCCCCATTAGAATAAATAATACCGCCAATATGATAATCTTTTATCAATTTTTCGACCTTTTCTTCGGTAACTTTATCTTGATTGGACATGACCTGTACCATATACAATTGTCCCAATTTTTCAGACAGCGACATTGCGCCATATATACTATCCACCCATTTTTTCTGGGACTCGCTATCCGGTGTCGATAAAGGATTGGAATGATCTTGTGCAAATACAGAACCAGAAATTATAAAGAAATATACAATACTAAAAAATCTACAATACATAAAGGTCTTCATTTAATACTTACCTACATTTAACCAATAATAACTATGCCAAAATTACGAAAACAGAAATTGAACTTGTTTAAAAAATTTACCATACTTGTAAACTAAGGTAAGTAAATCAATTTTTGCCCTAAATATATAAACTACCAACTAAAAAGGAGCAAAATATTCCTATTTTATTATCTAATTAAAGGTTAAAACCCTGCAATTTCATTGCAGTTACTTTAGTTTCTATAAATGTTTTAGTCACGAATGCACGAATTATTAGTGTATTTGTGGTAAATTTTAATTTTTATAGGTACCTCTATAGTACACGACAAAAGTTAACTTACTTGATTTATCAATTTGATTTTCAAGATCTCACAGATTTTTAAAACCTATAAGGTCTATAGGTTCAATATTTTGATTATTGATGTATTGAAAATATTTTTTAATTTTTTGTCGTGTACTAAAGAGTATTTCACAAAGCAGACTTCCAGTCTGTATAAAAACTATGGATTTCAAATCTATAGTTTAGTTATAAACTCATTTAAAAAATAATTACAAAAACAACGATATTAAGAAAACTACTACCGTTTATATTCTTTTAGTTATATTAGCACAATAAACGATTGTATATGACATTTACTTCCATTCTCGATAACGATTTCTACAAATTTACCATGCAATTTGGGGCTTTTAAACTATTTCCCAATATTAAAGGCCGATATACCTTTATAAATAGAGGAAAACACAAATTTCCCAAAGGTTTTGCAAGTACTTTACAAAATACGGTAAATACAATGGCCAACTTAAAATTAACAAAGAAGGAAAAGGCGTTTTTAATAGAAAATTGTCCATATCTTCCACCTACTTATCTCGATTTTCTGGCAGGTTACCGCTACGATCCTTCCGAAATCACTATTTTACAGAACGGATCGGATTTGGAAGTGACCGTAGAAGGTTTTTGGTACCGTACCATACTTTGGGAGGTACCTTTATTAGCGGCTATAAGCGAATTGTTCTATACAGAATCGGGGTTAGAGCCCAAACCCAATACATGGATAATTGAAAATACCGAGCGTAAAATAAAATCGCTTAACGACTTGGGCGTACGGTTTGCCGAATTTGGCACAAGACGCCGTTTTTCATACAGCGCCCACAATTTGGTATTCCAAACCTTATCGAAATACCAAGGCCAAAGTTTTGCAGGTACTAGCAAT
Source organism: Aestuariibaculum sp. (assembly GCA_047975295.1). Lineage (GTDB taxonomy): Bacteria > Bacteroidota > Bacteroidia > Flavobacteriales > Flavobacteriaceae > JBKEDH01. The sequence goes on along the minus strand of JBKEDH010000148.1, from coordinate 1,009 downwards.
GTACATTTGGCCATGCTAAGCAACACTAAACCTATTGGTACACACGCCCATGAGTGGTTTATGTTCCATGCTGCCGAGTATGGCTTTAAAATGGCCAATGCTATGGCTCTAGAACATTGGGTAGAGGCTTATCGCGGTGACTTGGGTGTGGCACTATCCGACACTTATACCACCGATGTGTTTTTTAAACAGTTCGACACCAAATTTGCCAAGCTTTTTGACGGGGTACGGCACGATAGTGGCGATCCTATTGAATTTGCCGAAAAAACCATTGCACATTACAATAAATTGAACATCAATCCGCTACATAAATTTATTATTTTTTCTGATGGATTGAATATTGGTAAGGTTGAAGAGATTACTCTTGCCACAAAAGACAAAATAGGTATTTCGTTTGGCATTGGCACCAATTTAACCAACGATGTTGGCCTAAAACCTATGAATATTGTAATGAAACTTACAGAAGTCCTGACTAGTGACGGAAACTGGGTACCAACCGTAAAATTATCGGACGAACCCAATAAACACACCGGAAACATCCGCATGATTGAACTTTCGAAGGAAATTTTAGATATCCATGAATAGCTACTGTAGCCTGTTGTATTAGACCTCTTTTTTATCGGTTTCTTTCTTTTTCTTCTTTTTAAGTAAACTTTCGCAGATTTCCTCTTGGCTTTTGGTAATGTATCAAATATGCTCTTATTCATTTTTCAATATTTAAAATACTGATTTTTTTTTAACAGGAGTTACATACAAGTTTGGTATTAGTGGCGGAAAGATAATAATGAATCATATCGTGCAAATAGTCAAAAGAAAAAAATAGCTAAAGAGATGGAAGTTGATGTTGATGACATTGAAATACGCATTGAAGTGGTTTAAACTTTTTATGCTAAGTACATGACAAAAAATCAGTCAAGTTAATATTGTACTGATTTACAGGGTTTAATAGTACGGAAGCGATATAATCCAGGCCATATTTGAAAATACTTTTAGCCTTTCTTCCATGCTT
>JBKEDH010000145.1:0-1889 GCA_047975295.1 Aestuariibaculum sp. | reverse complement strand
CAACTTAAACAATCGGATGTTGGCGTATTAAAACTATGTCATTTTTTTGTAACATTATTAAATTACCTGAGTTCGATTAATTAGAACAGGCAAATTTGATTAGAATTTACGGTTTGGTATTTAATGGAACTTAGGTTTCTTGTAAAAACACTTAACCAAAAAACGGTAGCAAAGCTCACAAAGTACCAGCCTTCTGAATTTTGAAACTTATAATTCCTGCTCATAAAACTAAAATAACACTTTTTAGTTTACTTATTTATACCACCATGCAGAGTATGGCGGGAACGGGGGGACAGCAGCTTTCTGACGATCAGAAAAAAACTGTCATGGACTTGCTTTCTGCTTTCCTGCTTAAAGCTAATTTAGCTAAGCAACTGACTTAAGACACTTCTACTTCCTCAAATACACATCCCTTGACCTCTGCCGCTTCTAATGCCTCTTTGGCTGCGTGGGAGATAAATAATGTCGATGGGGTTTCAGGTATTCTAAATATCGGTGAAAAACCATTTTCTGGCTTTCTCAATACAATTCTTGAGATTATCCCTGGTTTAGATGGATCAATAGTAGATGGAGTAAACTCAGAATTATCAAAATCAAAAACAGATTCTCTATTCACAATAATTAAAGCTTGATAGCTTTCTACCTTTTTAACTTCAAGCTTGAGACTCCCGTCACTGTTAAATCTATCACCAAGAAAAGTATCGTCAAACATAACAACCGGAACTTCAAAACTTTCAAAAGCTCTAACCCCTTTCAGTACCTGTAACATTTGATCACTTATAACCGGAATATTTAAATCCGTTAATGGATAATCAAACTCTGGGATCAAATTGAAATTAGCTTGAAAGTAAATTACGTTAGGAAGTTTGTCTTTGTATTTAGGGTTTAAAAATATAGTTGATGCCCTGTCTGAATATTGGAAAGGTACATGAAAAGCATCCCTTTCTGGGTCACCAGAATGCGTAAAATCATGCTTTAAAATGTAACAATTGCTCATAATTTCTAATTCAATCTAGAAGGCTGCCAATTACTAAGAGTATTTAAAGCCCTATTCTCTATTTCATTCAACAAATTGGTTAGTTGAGTGTCTGACAATCCATCCAGATCAAAAATATCTACATCAAACTGCTCAATAACGTTATCTATTTGTGACTGTACGGCAACATCATAATTTGGATGACTACCTAAGTGAGTTGGATAGTTTTTGGAAAGGTTACTGGCATCATGTACATAATCTTCTGCTGTCTCTGCCAGATATCTTCCGTTCCCACCTCTGTCAAGATCATACAACCCTCTCTTTGCAGCCTCTTGATGCAATGGACTATTTCTTACAACATTATCCGGTACAAGGTGGTGTCTCTGGTGATTGGTAGGCAATACCCCGTAAATATCTTCAAGGTTCTTGCTGAATTTTGCTGATACGCTCATTCGAGCTGGCTTGGTGTATTTTACAATCACACCATTCTCATCAACCATCAACCTAGGAGTATACGGATTATCACCATCAAGTCTCCTAATGTACTTGCTGCCGTTTACCTCATAAATTTGGTATCCATCGGGAACAGATACACTACTAATCTTAGGGCTTCCATCTAAGAAAGGTTCTATTTTCCGATCACCCAGCCACTTTTTGGCATCATTTGCACTGGAAGGAATCTCACCGGCCACATCATCGGCAGACTTGCCTGATCGCTTCATGTAATCCGATACTATCTCTAGGTCATCAGTACTTTTTGTCAGGCCGTCAAGCCCCTTATTTTTAAATACTCCCCACGCATCCACCAACTTTGGATTTTCAGCCAAAGCCTGTGCAAATTTAGTATTTTGTAAATCCTTAAACAAAACTTTTAAGGCTTTATCGCTAAGGTTTAAATCATTTAATGCGTTAA
>JBKEDH010000123.1:0-14878 GCA_047975295.1 Aestuariibaculum sp. | reverse complement strand
TTAGTTTTTTACAAACAGCGTTGCAAAAAAGCAATAAGCTTACTGCCCGTTGTTTTATTCATGACCTTTTGTGGAGGCCTTTATCTTGGTTTTGCTAAATCCCTCAATGAGGGTTTCATCTATTTAAATTTAACCAAGAGTTTGTGGTTCAGTTATTTAATTATTCCGGCGGATAATGATTATTGTTTGCAAAATGTCCATTAAAAGCTTTCATAAAACATAAATTAGGACATAAAGTTACTAAACTAAAGATAAATTCTATGAAGCTGTATTTTTTTTTGACTTAAAATTAACAAAAAGGTTTATAAGATGGTAAAGTAAAAAAGCCAAAAGTTAAACGGTTGTTGCTTTTGGCTCTTTTCATTTTTACATTATTTTATCGTCTGGAACGTCTTGGTCGCGATGCCCCAAAATTATTTGATTTTCCTCCCGATCGTTTATCTTTGTTCTTTTTACCATATTTTCCTCCCGACCGTTTGTCGTCGTAACGTTTACCTCTGCGTTTTCCGCCTCCGCCACCTCGGTTTTCGGAAACTTCTACATTAACAAAGCGTCCTTCGTGTTTAAAATCGGTAAAATGGGCTAAAACTTTATCCTTAAATTCGTTTTCGGTATTAAAAAAGGAAAAACTATCCTTGGTTTCAACTTTAAATAAATCGTCCTTGCTTAGGTTAAGTTGGTCTCGCAAAAAGTCCTTTAGGCTCATCCAATCGTAACCATCCTTGCGGCCAATATTAATAAAATAGCGGGTGGAATCCGGGTTGCCTCCTCGGTGGCTTCTTCCGTCCTCCCTGTCATGTGAACCTTCCGAAACATTTAAGTCTTTTGCTTTTTTGTAGTAGTTAAAGAAACGTGTAAACTCCACCGAAAAGAATTTCTTTATCAGTTCGTCTTTAGTTGTACCTTCAAACAATTCGTTTATCTGGCTTAAATACTCGTCTATTTCGTGGTTTATTTCGGTATTGTGTATTTTATTGGCAAGAGACATAAGCTGTACCTCACAAATTTCCATCCCGTTCGGTATTTCCTTTTTCTCGAAATGACGTTTTATAATACGTTCAATACTTTTAATTTTACGTACTTCGCTTTTTGAAACAATAACCATGGAAACTCCTGTTTTACCGGCTCGACCTGTACGTCCCGAGCGGTGCGTATAGGTTTCTACTTCGTCGGGTAACTGGTAGTTTATTACGTGGGTAATATCGTCAACATCAATACCACGGGCGGCCACGTCGGTTGCCACAAGCATTTGTATTTGGTTTTTTCTAAAGGCATTCATGACCAAATCTCGCTGATTTTGACTTAAATCGCCATGTAGCGCACCGGCATTGTAGCCGTCTTCTATAAGCATTTCGGCTACTTTTTGGGTGTCACGTTTGGTACGGCAAAATACTACCGAAAAAATATCGGGATTGGCATCGGCAAGGCGCTTTAATGCTGCATAGCGGTCTCTGGCGTTTACCAAGTAGTATTCGTGCGATACGTTACTGGTACTTTCATTTTTGTTGCCAACAGTAATTTCTTGGGGCTTGTGCATAAAGTTTTTGGCAATGGCAGCTACTTCTTTTGGCATAGTGGCCGAAAACAGCCATGTACTTTTATCTTGGGGTGTATGCGATAAAATATCGGTAATATCTTCTTTAAAGCCCATATTGAGCATTTCATCGGCTTCGTCCAGAACGGCATACTCAATTTTGGAAATATCGACCATGCGGCGGTTAATCATATCCTTCATCCGCCCCGGTGTAGCCACGATAATCTGTGCACCCCGTTTTACTTCTCTGGACTGTTCGGTAATGCTTGCCCCACCGTAAACGGCAACAACATTTAATCCTTTACAGTATTTTCCATAAAGTTTTATTTCGTTGGTTATTTGTAGGCAAAGCTCGCGTGTTGGCGATAAAATTAAACCTTGGGTAGTACGGCTGCCAATATCTATTTTCTGTAGCATAGGAAAACCAAAAGCAGCGGTTTTTCCGGTTCCGGTTTGGGCCAAGGCTACCAAATCGCCTTCGTTCGATAATAATAATGGGATTGCTTTTTCCTGTACTTCGCTTGGTGCGGTAAAGCCTAAGGCATTAATAGCTTGCAATAGGTCGTCGTTAAGACCTAAATCTTGAAATGTACTCATGTTTGTTTAAGTATTCGATTATGTTACTTGGTGTTACCTAAGAAGCGAATCGACATACTTAACCCTAAAACTTCCCGTAACACATCCTCACCCTGAGGAATTTATTTTCGCGCAAAGATAGTAATTTAGTTGAAAGGTGAAAAAATTAAACGAATTTGGGAATTTGGAGATTCAAAATGAGAGGATGTGGGAAGTGAAAAATTAAAAATGAAAGTTAAAATTTTAGATTGAGCAACAGAAAACGAACATCTTTACCAACAACCAACAACCAACAACCAACAACCAACAACCAACAACCAACAACTAACCAATATCCAACATCTTAATTAAATTCAGAATCTTACCCAAAATGGGATTTTTATTTTCTGTATTCCAAATGGCCGAAAGTGTAGTGCGTTGTTTTATATTGTTAAGTTCGATAAATTTTATACTGACATTGTTTTTAGTTTGAAGGGACTTGGGAACGATTGAGATTCCAAAACCATTTTCAACCAATTTGTAAATAGAACCCGCATGTATGGTATTGTGCGATACCAACGGACTAAAACCGCTATCTTGAAAAATATCCATCACCTTATCGTAATACGAAGCGCTATATTCGGGGTCGAACAGTATAAAAGATTCTGTTTTAAATTGAAGCAGGTTTTTAAAATTTTTAGAATTGGAGGGATGATTGGCTGGTAAAACCAAACAGAAAGGTTCCTCCAATAAGGGAAGGCGGCAAATGCCCTTGGGCACTTTTTCCTGTCTAACAAATCCAATGTCGATATCTTGTAGTAGTAAACCTTCAATTTGTTTATTGTTATCCATTTCCTTTAAGCTGAACAGAATATTGGGGTGAGTTTTGGTAAACCGGAGCAATAACTGCGGAATAATATTTTGCATGGCCGAACCCACATAACCAAAATTAAGTTGGCCGTCCTTGCCGTCGTTCAAAAGTTTGGCATGGTGCAAAATGGTATCCAAACTTTTTAAATTTTTGGTAAGGGCATCTTTTAAATACATACCGGTATGGGTAAGTGTTACATTTCGGTTGTTGCGTTCAAACAGTTTAATGTTCAAATTAGTTTCCAATTCTTTTATCTGTCGGCTTAATCCGGGTTGGGAAATAAATAGCTTTTCGGCTGCTTTCCTAAAATGTAAGGTTTCGGCAACTGCCAAAAAATAATTAAGATGACGGTATTCTATTTGATAATTAAAAAGCATTAATAATTGAAATTAATAGTATTAATTGTTATCAAATTTATTGATATTTTTGTGTAAATCAGAATTTTTTAACATGTTTATCTACGGAACCGATAAATTAACGGTAAATAAAGTTATGGCCATTGCTAGTGGTACATTGCAGGCCGGATTATCCGATTATGCTATTTCAAAAATTGACGAATGTAGGGCTAAAGTTGAAAAAATGGCCATCTCTAATAAAGCAATTTACGGTATAAACACGGGGTTTGGACCGCTTTGCGATGTTAAGATTTCGCCCAAACAGACCAGTTTACTGCAAAAAAACCTATTAATAACCCATGCTGTTGGTGTGGGCTGTCCAATAGATAAAACCTTATCAAAAATCATGATGATCTGTAAGGTACACGCCCTAAGCAAAGGTTTTTCGGGTATTCGCTTGGAGGTTGTCAATCGTATTATCTATTTTATCGAAAACAATATGTTGCCCGTTGTGCCCGAGCAGGGTTCGGTTGGTGCATCGGGCGATTTGGCTCCGCTATCGCATTTGTTTTTGCCTTTAATAGGTGAAGGTGAATTTTGGATTGAAAATGAAATTGTACCGGCAAAAAAAGTTTTGGAGGCGCATGGTTTACAACCTGTTCAACTGGAAGCAAAAGAAGGTTTGGCCTTAATAAACGGTACACAATTTATCTTGGCACATGCCATTATGGGCTTGCATAAAATGGAATACGTACTGGATTTGGCCGATGTGGCCGGAGCCATGAGCTTGGAAGGCTACCAAGGAAGCGAATCGCCTTTTAAGGAGCTATTGCACAGTATCCGTCCGTTTAAAGGCAATTTGGAAGTTGCCAAACGTATGTGCATGCTGTTCAAGGACTCCAACAATATTAAATCGCACGAAAATTGCGAGCGTGTGCAAGACCCCTATTCTATGCGATGTATTCCGCAAGTACATGGAGCCTCACGAAATACCTATTACCACTTAAACGAATTGACCGAAATCGAGATGAATTCGGTAACCGATAATCCTATTGTGCTAAGCGATACCGAAGCCATTTCGGGTGGTAATTTTCATGGACAACCTTTGGCAATGGCCTTAGATTACGGTGCTTTGGCGGCTTCTGAATTGGGAAATATTTCCGACAGAAGGTGTTTTTTATTGCTTGAAGGTAAGTTTGGCCTGCCAAGACTACTAACGGCCGGTGGCGGATTGAATTCCGGTTTTATGATTCCGCAATACACTACCGCCGCTTTGGTAACCGAAAATAAATCCTTGTGTTTTCCGCCTTCTGCCGATAGCATTCCAACGTCTTTAGGGCAGGAAGATCATGTGTCCATGGGGAGTATTTCGGGGCGAAAGTTTAATCAAATTCTAAGTAATACCGAAAAAATATTAGCAATAGAACTTATGTACGCTGCCCAAGCCATGGAGTTTAGGCGACCTAATACTTTTTCTGAAATTTTGGAGAAAAATTTTAGTATTATACGGAACAAAGTAGCAAAATTGGAAGACGACCGCATTTTAAAAGATGATATTAACGCTATGATCAATTTGGTTAAAAATCGGAAATTTATAGTGAAGATGAATTAATGGGGGAGAAGATTAAAAAGATATTGATTGGATAATTCCCTCACCTCACAATTAAACAATCCAGTAATTCAGCAAAAAAAAAAAAATGACATTTCAAAAACAAATATTACAAGGTATCCCCAAGCAATTACCACCAAAATATAAATATTCCGAGAATGTAAATCGGGCACCAAAACGTAAGGATATTTTATCGGCAGAAGAAAAACAACTGGCTATACGCAATGCTTTGCGTTATTTTCCAAAAGAATGGCATAAGGAACTGGCTACCGAATTTGCCCAAGAGCTCAAAAAATTTGGACGTATTTATATGTATCGCTTTAAACCAGATTACAAGATGTATGCTCGCGATATTGCAGAATATCCGGCAAAAAGCAAGCAGGCAGCAGCCATAATGCTCATGATTCAAAATAACCTTAATTCCGATGTGGCGCAGCACCCCGAAGAGCTGATTACTTACGGCGGTAACGGAGCGGTTTTTCAAAATTGGGCGCAGTATCTATTAACCATGCAGTATTTGGCAACAATGACCGATAAGCAGACCCTGCACATGTATTCCGGCCATCCAATGGGGCTGTTTCCTTCTTCAAAAAATGCACCGCGGGTAGTGGTTACAAATGGTATAATGATACCCAATTACGCCAAACCCGACGACTGGGAAAAATACAACGCTCTTGGTGTTACCCAATATGGACAAATGACGGCAGGTTCCTTTATGTATATAGGTCCACAAGGAATTGTTCATGGCACCACTATTACGGTTATGAATGCCTTTAGAAAAATATTAAAACCGAGCGAAACTGCTGCCGGAAAAATATTTTTAACCTCAGGCCTGGGAGGTATGAGTGGTGCCCAGCCAAAAGCCGGAAATATTGCCGGATGTATTACCATTTGTGCCGAAGTAAACGAAAAAGCGGCACGCAAGCGTTACGAACAAGGTTGGGTAGATGTACTTGTTGATAATTTGGATGAACTGGTCGCTCAGGTAAAAACAGTTCAAAGCAATAACAAAATAGTTTCAATTGCTTTTGTAGGAAATGTGGTCGATGTTTGGGAACGTTTCCATGAAGAAAATCTTTTTATCCATGTTGGTTCCGATCAAACATCGTTGCATATTCCATGGACGGGGGGCTATTACCCGGTAGGCTTATCGTACGAAGAATCCAACCGATTAATTAGGGAAGATCCTGGTTTGTTTAAGGAAAAAGTCCAAGAATCCTTGCGTCGCCATGCCGAAGCCATTAATAAGCATACCCAACGGGGTACTTATTTTTTCGATTACGGAAATGCCTTTCTGTTGGAAGCTTCTCGGGCAGGAGCCAATGTTATGGCAAAAAACAATATAGACTTTAAATATCCATCGTATGTACAGGATATTTTGGGACCTATGTGTTTCGACTATGGTTTTGGGCCTTTTCGCTGGGTATGTACATCTGGAAATCCGGAAGATTTAGATAAAACCGATAAGTTGGCAATGCAGGTTTTACAGGATATGATGAAAATGGCTCCCAATGAAATCAAGTTACAAATGCAAGACAATATTACATGGATACAAAATGCCAAGCAAAACAAATTGGTAGTGGGTTCGCAGGCACGTATTTTGTATGCCGATGCCGAAGGTCGTATTAAAATAGCCCAAGCTTTTAACAAGGCTGTAAAAAGTGGTATTATCGCTCCGGTGGTTTTGGGGCGCGACCATCATGATGTAAGCGGAACCGATTCGCCATATCGGGAAACCTCAAACATTTACGATGGCAGTAAATTTACTGCCGATATGGCCATCCATAACGTTATAGGCGATAGTTTTCGAGGTGCTACTTGGGTGTCTATCCACAATGGAGGTGGCGTAGGTTGGGGCGAAGTTATTAATGGTGGCTTCGGTATGTTGTTGGATGGTACGTCGGAAGCCGAAGACCGACTTGAAAGCATGCTGTTTTACGATGTTAACAATGGTATTGCTCGTCGTAGTTGGGCAAGAAACAAAGAAGCCTTGTTTGCTATAAAACGGGAAATGGAGCGAACACCAAACCTAAAAGTTACAATACCCAATATGGTAGAAGATAAACTTTTAGAAGGATTGTTTTAATTGTTCAATGTTTTACTTTTTATTTTCAACTTAAAAATGCGTACACTTTTTAAAAACATAAAAGAATTACTTCAAATAAGAGAACCAAATATTAGGTCGGTTTCGGGCAAGGATATGTCTATTTTGCCAACTATAAAAAATGCTTATCTACTTGTAGAAAACGGAATTATTAGTGATTTCGGTATTATGGATAATTGTCCCGATATTCAGGTCGATAAAGTTATTGATGCAACAAATAAAATGATTTTGCCATCTTGGTGCGATTCGCATACACATTTGGTTTACGCCGGAAACAGGGAAAGTGAATTTGTCGATAAAATAAAAGGATTGTCCTATCAGGAAATTGCCGCAAAGGGCGGAGGTATTTTAAATTCGGCAAAAAAACTTCAAAACACCTTAGAAAATGAATTGTACAGCCAAACCGAAAAGCGATTGCAGGAAGTTATGGCATTGGGTACTGGAGCCATCGAAATAAAATCGGGCTACGGTTTAACACTTGAAGCCGAACTTAAAATGCTTCGGGTAATAAAACGCTTAAAGGAAAACTATAAACTTCCCATAAAAGCTACATTTTTGGGAGCGCATGCGGTACCTTTGGAATACAAAAACAATAAGGAGGCGTATTTGAATTTGTTGATTGATGAGGTATTGCCCATAATTTATAAAGAAAACCTATCCGAATATATCGACGTGTTTTGCGAAACAGGCTATTTTACGGTTAAAGATACCGAACGTATTTTGCAAGCGGGAAACCAATATGGCTTAGTACCCAAAATACATGTTAACCAATTTACGTCTATTGGAGGTGTTCAGGTAGGTGTGGCACACAAAGCTCTTTCGGTCGATCATTTGGAAGAAATGAAAGACGAGGATATTAAGGCTTTGATAGGCTCCAAAACCATGCCGGTAGCTTTGCCGGGATGTTCGTTTTTTCTAAGTATTCCGTACACACCCGGCCGTAAAATGATTGATGCCGGATTACCTTTGGCTCTCGCTACCGATTATAATCCCGGTTCGTCTCCATCGGGCAATATGAATTTTGTGGTATCGGCAGCCTGTATAAAAATGAAGCTAACACCCGAAGAAGCCATAAATGCCGCTACCATAAATGGGGCTTATGCCATGGGTTTGGAAAAAGAAGTTGGAAGTATAACCGTTGGTAAAAAAGCCAATTTAATCCTTACAAAGGCAATTAACTCTTATGGAATTATACCATACTCGTTTGGAAACAATCCAATTGAAAAGGTGTTTGTTAGTGGTGTTGAAATTGAATAATTTGGAAATGAAAAATGAAAAATTGAACTAATAATCAGGAGTCAAGACTTTTAGCTTTTGTAATATTGAGCTTGATGAAGCATCTCTTTTTTAGTGAAAAATGAAAAATGAAACAAAAGCTAAGAACCAAGACATTTTACTTTGAACTTCCTCTGTTTTAAGAATTGATATAATAGAATAAAGGAAGAATGCTATGTCATGCTGACGAAGGAAGCATCTCTCTTCTTTTTAATGAAAAATGAGTCAAGATCCAAAACTTTTAGCTTTAAGGCTTTTCAACTTTACACAGATTTTTTATCCGTTGTAAAAGTGTAGGGTGGGAGTAGTGCATAAACACATAGGCCGGATGAGGTGTTAAATTGCTTAAACTGTTTTTGGATAGTTTTTTAAGTGAAGAGATTAACGGTTCGGGTTTATAGGTGACTTTGGCATAATTATCGGCTTGGTACTCAAACTTTCTGGAAAAGATGTTCATAATTAAATCGGTAATTTCGGAAATGGGCGAATACAATAACCCGAAAGCGATTAACCCAATATGGAAACTCGGTGCTTTAACACCCAAAGCATTGGACAGTATTGGATTCGAAATAAAAACAGATAGGATAAAAAGTGTTAATCCGGTTAATAAAATGGAAGAGATAAGGTTGAAAATAATGTGTTTCTTTTTATAATGTCCAACTTCGTGTGCCAGTACGGCAACAATTTCTTCTTCATCCAAATCATTAATCAAAGTGTCGTAAAGCGTTACCCTTTTTTCGCTTCCAAATCCCGAAAAATAGGCATTGGCCTTGGTGCTCCGTTTAGAGCCGTCTATTACAAAAATCTTATCTAATTTAAACCCAACAGTATTGGCGTACTCGGCAATTTTATCGCGTAAACTGCCGGCACCCAAAGGAGTCTGTTTGTTAAATAGCGGTACAATAAGTTTGGCATAGAACATATTCATAAATACCGAAAAAACTGTAACCAACCCCCAAGCGTACAGCCAAAAGTGCTTGCCCGTTATTTGATAAAACCAAATAATAAGCGATAAAATACTACCACCAATAACAGCCATCATAAGCCAACCTTTTATCTTGTCCATAAAAAATGTTTTTATGGTGGTTTTATTAAAGCCGAAACGTTCTTCGATTACAAAAGTGCCATAATACGAAAATGGGGTAGTAATAATATCACTGCCAATCATTATTATTCCAAAAAAAATAAGGGCGATAATAATGGGGTTATCATTTAAGCTCCTTGCGATATTATCGGTAAATTCAAAACCATCAAAAAATAAAAAACTTAATGTTAAAAGTAGGGAAAAAGTTGAGGTTAACAGTCCGAATTTATAATTGGTAGCCTTGTATTGTTGCGATTTTTTATATTCGGTTTCATCGTAAACATCCTGTAATTCTAAGGGGAGTTTATCGTTAAAATGTTTGGCGTTAAGAGTATCCAACACTTTATCTACAATAAAATCAATAAGAATAATGGCAATTATAATATAAAATAAGCTACTGGCCGACATAAAAAATAATTTTGGGCAAGATACTTTATTATTTAATTGAGACCATAATTTTTTTAAAGCAAACCTGAATTTATTCTATTTGTATAGGGAAATTGAAAATAAAAGCAGTACCCTTATCGAGTTTCGATTTTAATATAATATTTCCGCCAATGGTAGTAGCTATTAAATTGGCTATAGACAGACCAATACCGATACCTTCATGGCTTCTGGTAAGAGGGCTTTCAACTTGTACAAAATAATCGAAAATGGCTTCTTGTTTTTCTTTTGGGATACCTATTCCTGTATCTTGTATGGCTATTGCTATTTCCTTTTCGTTAGGTTGGGATATTTTAATGGTTATAAAGCCTTCATTTGTGAATTTAATAGCGTTGTCTATCAGGTTTTTTACAACTTGTACGATTTTGTATTTATCGCTAATAATTTTTTTTGTTGATAAGTTAGTATCTATTTCAGCTTTTAATTTTATGGTGCTGTTTTTTTCGTATTTGGACAGGAGTTCGTGGGATAGGCCAAGTACTTCATCGTATAGGTCGCCCACAATAAAAGCATCGTAGTTAATTTTAATTTTATCGTTTTTTAGTAGGGCAATATTGAAAATATCTTCTATAATAGCCAAAAGGTTTTTACCACTTTTGTTGATAATTTCGGAGTATTCTAAAATATCGCTGTCTATATTGTCCGATTCGGAAATAAATTGACTAAATTCGATAATGTGGTTTAGCGGAGTTCTTAGTTCGTGGTTCATGGTTGCCAAAAAAGCCAATTTTAACTTGTTGCTTTCTTCGGCTTTTTGTTTCGCTTCCATAATTTCGTCCATAAGAAGCTTTTTATGGGTTAGGTCTCGCGTAATTTTAGAAAAACCAATTACCTTGTTGCCCAAATGTATGGCCGTTATAACGACACTACCCCAAAATTTGTCTCCATTTTTGCGTAACCGCCATCCTTCGTTTATGGCCCTTTTTTCTACTTTCGCAGTTTCAAGAAGTTTTTCGGGAAGTTTGTTTTTTCGGTCTTCTTCGGTATAGAACATTTCGAAATGCTTACCAATAACTTCTTCTTCGCTATATCCTTTTATTTTTGTTGCTCCTAAGTTCCAGCTTTCTATGTTGCCATTCAAATCCAACGAAAATATGGCGTATTCGTCGATTTCGGATATTAAATCTTGAACATTTGTATCCATACCGATTTTAATTTGGGGTTATTAAAAAGTAAGGGTTTCTCAATTATTTTCAAAGTTAAATATTTTTGTATCCCAAAATTTATAATGACACTATTTTTAGGGTTTTTTTAAGAAATTTCTTAGAGCCTGCTTAAATTTGTATGATTGATTTTTTGTATAGTTTATTTTTGATTCAGAATGAGGCAAAATGGAAGATAATAGCTGGGTTGTTTGATGAAATTTTAACAAAATTATGTGTAAAAAGAGATATAGAAAAACAATTGATACAAATTTAAACAGGCTCTTAATTGAAATCCCGTTGCCTTTTAGCCTCAAAAATTAAAATTCCCGCAGCAACCGAGACATTCATGGAATCAATTTCACCCTGCATAGGGATAATAATATTTTGTGTAGAATTTTCGAGCCAATCATTGCTTAATCCGGTTGCTTCGGTACCTACAACAATGGCAGTAGCTTTAGTGTAATTTTGCGATGTGTAAACTGCCGATGCCTGTAAAGCGGCACAATAAATACTGATGTTTTTATCTTTTAAAAAACCTATAATTTCGTTGGTCGAGCCCGTTGCGACCGTATTTGTAAACACGCAGCCCACACTGGAACGTATAATGTTGGGGTTGTACAAATCGGTTTTTGGGTTGGCAATAATTACGGCATTAGCATTGGCGGCATCGGCGGTACGCAACAATGCACCTATGTTACCGGGTTTTTCGGGTGCCTCGGCAATAAGGATCAACGGGTTTTTGCATTCTAATTTTAAGTTGCTTAAAGTGTGTACTTTACTTTTGGCAACGGCAAGAATACCTTCGGTAGTTTGCCGATGAGCTAGTTTTTCGTAAACTTCTTTCGATATTTCAATAATATTTGTTTGCTTGGGTGCTAATGGACTAAGTTGTTCGGTAGAAAAAATTCCGGCATAAAACAAAATGGTTTCAATATGATAATGGCCTTTTATAGCAAGTGATATTTCACGTTCGCCCTCAATTAAAAAAAGGCCTGTTTTACGACGTTCCCGAGATTTGTCCTTTAGCTGCACCAGTTGTTTTACTAATGGATTTTGTGGGCTTAAAATCTGTTTGTATTCCATAAAAACAAAGGTAAACTTAAAATGGATATCTGTAATTATACATAGGCACATTTAATTTTATGCTTTGGTTTATGGTTAAATTTTACAAACTCAAAAGTTTTCATGAGAGGTAACCTAATGGCTCAGTCTTTTAAAATTGGGTATTTCGTAAACACAATGAACATTTAAAAAAAAAGTGGACTTACCTATTAACAAATTGGCCTTTGGCTGTTTAACAACTATATATTAAATTTGGAGATAGAATACAATTGGATTTAAAAATCAATCATTATGAGGCTACCTTCCTGATGATTGATAAAATAGATAGGGTTTAATTTTACATATTCATTGAATAGAATTACCAAACATATCACTACTGCTATAAGTTTCGAGATAGTTTTTGGATTTCTATTATTTGTATTTTTTCACAATTTATTTTTAGGCATTTACGAAAATTCTTTTGATGTTATTATGTGGTTGTGGTTTCCAATTTTGATTGGTATAATTTCAATGTACACAATAGGTTGGTTTTTAGGAAAACTGTTTCCCAAGAATTATCCCTACAAAACCTATCACGGCATAATTATTCTATTTGCTGTTTTGATATTTGCTATTTTTATTGGTTGCTTTGTTCTTGGCTTAATGCCCAATAATGATATGAATGCTATTACAGATGTATTTCCTGTTCTTCTTATATTTTTAATTTTTGGAGGTCTGCCTACATTTATTATTGGAATATGGTTGGGGAAAAAATTACGAGTATAACGAGATTAAAGTTAAAAGATGAGTTCATTATCGTAATAGTTTTAAGGCAAACTTTAACGAATGTGCTCTTTAAATTGTTCTTTTACTTCGCCTTCTTCAATATAACCTTTGTTTTCCCAAACAAGCGATCGGTTCTTGTATAATTTTAAAACAGGGAGAGCATCTATGTTTAATGTTTTGCACAGTTCGATGTGTTTATCGGCATCAATACGTACAAGCGTTACCTTATTGGCCATTTCAATAGCCATTTTTTCCAGATAAGGTTTCATTTTTTTGCAGGGGGCACACCAATCGGCATAAAAATCGACTAACACTAATTTATCGGAATGTAGCAGGGCTTGGTACTGCTCAACGGTCATTCCGTTTGCTGTTGGGTTTATTGTTATCTCGGGTAAATTGTTTGCCCGCCATTGCATTATGCCGCCTTCCATTTCAATAATGTTTTTAAAACCGAGTTCCTGCATTTTGTCCATGGCCTTACCGCTTCTTCCACCGCTTAAACAATATACGAATATGGGGTTCGATTTGTTTAAAACAGCAATGTGTTTATCAAAATCATTGCTTTTCCAGTTAATATTGACGGCGTTTTTTAAATGCCCCTTTTTAAATTCTTCGGGAGTGCGAACATCTACAATAACAGCATTTTCGGTGTTGTTTATTTGTTCCGAAAATTTGGTTGCCGATAGTTTATGTTGAACTTGCTTTGCTTGTTTATTGGCACAACCGGTGGCTATGAAGAATAATGTTAATATGATAATAATATTTTTGGTCATAACGTAATGGATTTGGCATTAAAAATAATTGATGTTAAATTTGAAGTATTAGAGAATTTTTAACCTATGTTGTTTATTTGTTTTTTTCTAATTTAATTTTCCACATACCTCGTAAATCACCCATTTTATAACCGGTAGCTTTATCATTTGGGTATCTTTTGGCTATAATTTTTTTGGTCGATTCACTTATGTCCGTTTGGTTTCCATGGCATTTTATACAAGTAGGCATTTTTATGGAAATGGGTTTGTAAAAATAAATTTCTCCGTTTTCGTACTGTTCTATAAAAGTTGATTTATCTGTATTTATTTTTTCCCAAGCCAAACTGTCCCGATGTGTTTGTAATACGTTGTTTGGATTTCGGTTTTTGTTGCTTAGCCGTTGTATTGTTAGTGTATGTTTATTTGCAACAGAATCCGTTAGCATAAAGACATTGACATTACAAAAATCGACAGCGTAATCCGTACCTCCTTTTTTTATCGCTTCGGCTACGTTTTTAAGTAATACGCTTTGCGTTTCTGCAGATATACTGTTGCCTAAAGTAATCATGTTTTTTATCTCGTTTTCGGTGATAGCCTTGTTTTTGTCTTGTTTGCAAGTATAAAAAAATAGGGCTACAACCAAAAGCAGTATTACTTTTTTAATCATAAGTTCTTTTCTTATTTAAAGGATTTATTCCAAAATACAAATATAATGGTCAATAGTTCATGTTTTCTATTGTTTAGCTTATTTAAACTTTTTCAACTGGTTAAAAACTATCTTATTTTTTGCTTTAATCCAAAACGTTTGTTTATTGTATTATAGGATGTTTGGAACCAATAGTATTTCTGTTTTCATAGAGTTTGTTACCAAACATGCGGCTTTTGTTTTTTCTAAAACCTTTACCGTTTTGTCCCAATCGGTTTCTTTATCTTTTAAAATTAAGTTTGGGGCAATGGTGGCTTCACTAATCATATATTTTCTATCTACAATTTCCAATTTGCAGGTTGTTTTGCAGGAAAAATTTACGAACGGCAGTTTAAAATTTTCGGCAATGGCCAAAAAAGTGGTCATAAAACAACTGTTTATAGCGGCGGCGTACAAATGCTCCGGCGACCAAATATTGGGAACACCATTAGAAAATTCAGGAGGTGTGGCACACTCTATGGTTGTATTAAGTACCGGAGAGGATAATTCGCCAATTCTTCCTTTTTTCCACTGTAAATTTACTTCGTAATAATGAATTTTGGACATAGTATAATTGTTTTGTGTAGTATGCAACAAAAATTCCCTTTATTGGCTTATTAGGCTAATTTTTAAGACTTTAAAGGTTTTGAAAACTTTT
>JBKEDH010000115.1:0-2712 GCA_047975295.1 Aestuariibaculum sp. | reverse complement strand
GTACTTCTGTCGAAGTTGTAAAGATAAAGTCCGTTAGTGGCATTGGCAGAAGCCAGTTTGTCGCCACTTGGTGAGAATTTTAGATATCCGCGATTGTCCAATATTTGTAGGTTAAAGGTAGAGGTTACTGGAGTTGTATTTAATCCGCCAGAATTTACTTCGTAAGCAAAAAAGGTATTGTAAACAGGATAGTTGTCTATTAGTGTACCATCGGTAGCCAATGTAACCACCCAAATAGATTTGTCCACACAATCTTTTACGACTGCCGTTACTTTTTCGGTACAAACAGGCAATAAATTATTGTTTTTAACGGTTACGGCACCCAAGCCGCTGTTTAGCGACATATCTACAATAGAATAATTAAAACCGTTATTATCGTCCTCCCGATTTGTTTCGGTGTCAACCGTAAAAATATAAAAAATGTCAGGCTTGCCTGTCTGGGGTACAACGATGGCTGATTGCGAGCTAGAGGGATCTCCAAACAAATTGGAGCCATTTTGCATAATACCGTGATTTCTATTCCAAACCGTTACGCCATCGGTATAAAAGATGAGATTGCCATCGGTATCCGATATGGTGGCACAGCCTTCCACGGTACTTAATTGTCCGTTGGTAAGTTCGGTTAAAGTGCCGTTGTCGTTAAACCGAATACCTGCATTATTGCCAAAATACCAATTGGAAGCTTCCTGTTGGCTATACCCAACCCAAGTGATTATACAGATTATTATAAAAACTATGTTTTTTAGCATAACATAGCAAATCTATTAAAATACAGCTATAAATCCCGCTTTTTTAACAATTTGTAAGATAAAAATATAAACAGGGCTGTCCAACCCAAAACAATAGCAATTTCGTACCAATGCACAGCGTAGTCGTAAATTAGGTTCGCTTTATCCGGAAATTTGCTCATGGCAATACGTTGAAAGGGTTGGTCTATAAGTTTATACATGGATTTTAAAGGAAAGAAATTCTGGATTTTATCGGCTGTGGCCATATCGGTCTGCCAAGATAATAAACCAAAAATAATCCATTCCAAAATATATAAAATGAATAAAAAGGCTAGTGCGAAAGCCGAGCGTTTAACCAACATGCCCATAAATAGGCATAGGCTAAAAAATCCTATAAGCTTTACAAAATAAGCAAGTAAATAATTGGTTTCGCTAATTATTATAGAAAACTCGTTATAACTTGAATAATAAAGCCCTATGCATAATGTTATCAAACCAATTAAAAGGGTAGATACCAATGAGAAAAATACAATAGCATAAAATTTGGATAGTACAAATTCCGTTTTGCTAAGACCATCTATAAGGTTTTGTTTTATGGTTTTATTACTGTATTCGTTACCAATCATGCTAACCACTACTATAGCAAAGAAAAATTTAAATTGAGAGGCAAAAAATGTGGTTAAATGCCAAATATTAGGAAAATTAAATACGCCCAATTCGCCAAGTTCTAAGCTAAAGAAACCAAAGACATCAATTTTTAACGATGAGATTAATATAATAAAAAAGGGTAGTATAAAAGATATGAAAATGAGTATTTTACTGGTCTTGTTAAGTAGTAATTTTTGCAGTTCTAAATTTAGTAAGCGTAGCATTTGGCTGTTTTTTGTTGATTAGTTTTTGTCGGTAAGTTGTAAAAATTGTTCCTCAAGGCTTTCTTTACGCTGTACCAAATGGGTAAGTATAACGCCGTTTTCAAAAAGATATTTATTAAAGGTTTCGGAGTCCATGGGTGCATTTAAAAAAGCCGTTATCAGTTGGTCTTCAGTTTTTATTTTAGAGAAGGTGTCGTGGTTTTTCAAAAGCTTTATTAAGGCTTCTTGGTTGTTGCATTTAAGCTCGAAAAACCCATGACTGGAAATCATTTCGTCCACACGACCGGAATACAGTTTTACGCCTTTTCGCAGTACCACAACGTGCGAACATACTTTTTCTACCTCGTCCAACAAATGCGATGCCAACAAAATAGTGGTACCTTGGGCAGCTATTTGTTTAATTATTTCACGTATTTGGTGTATGCCTTGTGGGTCAAGACCGTTGGTGGGTTCGTCAAGTATTAGTATTTCGGGGTCATTAAGTAGGGCAGAGGCTATGGCAAGACGTTGTTTCATACCTAAGGAATAGGTGCTGAATTTACTGTCCTTACGCTCTATAAGTCCAACTACGGTTAGTTTTTCTTCAATTTTTGCATAATCAATGCCTTTTATTTTACATACTAATTTTAGGTTCTGCTCACCCGTCATATATGGGTAAAAATTGGGGCGTTCTATAATGGCTCCTACTTTTTTTAGGGCATCGTGTGTCGATATATTGCCATCAAACCATTTAAAATCGCCTTTGGTTTTATTTACAACGTTAAGTACAATGCCCAGAGTGGTCGATTTTCCACTGCCATTAGGGCCAAGTATGCCATAAACATTGCCTTTTTTTATAGTGAAGGATAGATTGTTTACTGCTGTTAAATAGCCAAATTTTTTTGTGAGATTGGTAATAGTCAGTATTGGTTCCAAAATAGTGTTGGTGTTGTTTTACGTTTGTACGACGATGTTGTTGGTATTTTGTTACAAGTTTATAAAAATTATTGTATTTTGGTTTTAAATAGAAGATTTTTTAGTGAAAAGTGAAAAAGTGGAAGGTTTATTGAAATCGGGAGCTATAAGAGCCAAGATTTTTAGACTTTAGAGCATAGAGAAGAAAATTTATCAGA
>JBKEDH010000092.1:0-3815 GCA_047975295.1 Aestuariibaculum sp. | reverse complement strand
GTTTATTTGAGTTCATTATTTTGAAGGTTTATAAGTTATAGATATTCAGGTATTTGAAATGATACCTCGAAAATGAAAAATGATACCTTTTTGTAACCCTTTTATTTGAAAAAAGAGAAATCTATTTAATGATTTAAAGGTTAATTGAAGTAGGTGTGAAATGCTGTAAAAGCTACTATTTAAAAGGGGTACAAACAAAAAACCCACTCAAAAAATGAATGGGTTTTAGTGTGAAAAGTGGTCCCACCTGGGCTCGAACCAGGGACTTTCTGATTATGAGTCAGATACTCTAACCAACTGAGTTATAGGACCTATTAACCATTTGGTTAAAAACTCTTTTTAAAGAGAGTGCAATATTACTACTTATTTTAAAACTCTACAAGAAATTTTACAGCTTTATCTCTTGGCAAAGTTCAATTAATATACCATTGGTACTTTTTGGATGTAAAAAAATAACCTTTTTATTGTCGGCACCTAATTTTGGCATATCGTTCAAAACCACAAAACCTTCGTTTTTTAAACGCTTTGCTTCAGCTTCGATATCATTAACATCAAAAGCTATATGGTGGATACCTTCTCCCTTTTTTTCTATAAATTTGGCAATTGGACTGTTTCCATTAGTGGCTTCAAGTAACTCTATTTTGTTAGGGCCATTTATAAAAAACGATATTTTCACTCCTTCAGAAGTAACTTCCTCTTCTTTATAAGGCGGTTTTCCAAAAAGCTTTGCAAATAAGCGGTTGGATACTTCTATGTTTTTAACAGCAATGCCTATATGTTCTATTTTGTTCATTGAATTTGATTTTAGTTAATAGAAGATACAAATTTTGTGTTTCAAAAAAAGCAATAATCTTTAAAATATCAGCTATTTTTGCACAATAGGCCATTCAAAACTAAATATTTTAGTAATTTAATCACCTAAAAACATCTAATTTGGAAGAAAGTCAAAGACAAAAAAAAATAGGCACCATTTTACAGCACGATTTGGTCGATGTATTGCAAAAAGCAGCCACACAGGGCGGTTTAAAGGGTACTATAATTTCGGTAAGTAAAGTTAAGGTAACGGTCGATTTAAGTATTGCCAGAGTATATTTAAGTATTTTTCCGAACAGCAAGGCCCAAGAATTGATAACGGGTATAAAATCGAACACCGTTTTAATTCGGCACGAACTAGCACAACGTACAAAAAACCAGCTACGACGTATGCCAAATTTAGAGTTTTTTATAGACGATTCTTTAGAATATATCGACAAAATAGACCAATCGCTTAAAGGTGAAGAAAATCCTATTAAAGATCCTTCAATGCTACAAAAACGAAAAAAATCGTAACAGACACCCTTCTTGACTTTTCATACCCGATATGAATTTTAAACTCCATATAGCCAAGCGATACCTATATACCAAAAGCAGTAATAATGCCATTAATATTATTACTATAATCGCTGTTGTTGGAGTAGTTTTAGGGGCCATGTCCTTATTTATCGTACTCTCTGGGTTTGCTGGTTTAAAAGATTTTACACTACAGTTTACCAATGTTATAGACCCCGATTTAAAGGCCGAAGCACGCTTGGGAAAATCGTTTGTTTTAACCGATAACGATATAGAACGGTTAGATAGTATCGAGGGCATTGCCTCCTATTCTAAAATCGTGGAAGAACGCGCTATTTTAGAATGTAACAAAACCAGCGTTATCGCCACAATAAAAGGTGTTGATGATAAATATGAAAATATTGTTCGTGTCGATTCTATTTTAGGTGTACAATCTGGAGGAAACTGGATAGAAGCAGGTGCCAACGAAATTGTAGTTGGCTGGGGGATTTCCAACCAACTGTCACTTGGTTTTTTAGATTATACCAATCCCATAAATATTTACGTACCTAAACCGGGAAAAGGTCAAATAACTGCAACAAAAAATGCATATAATAGTGTAAAAGCAGCAAACGTGGGTATATTTGATATAAACGAAACTCTTAACGATAATTATGCTTTTACTTCGATAACATTGGCACAATACCTGTTAAATTACCAACCCAATCAAGTAACCAATATTGCTTTTAAGCTTAAAAAAGGTGCTAATGAAGAAAGTGTTAAACAGCAAATTATTTCTGTTTTAAGCGATAAAATAATATTAAAAAACCGCATACAGCTTAACGATGCCCTTTACAAAATGTTAAATACCGAAAACCTGGTTGTATATCTCATTTTTACGTTAGTTCTTATTATTGCATTTTTCAATATTATCGGATCGTTAATTATGATGATATTGGATAAAAAACGTAGCTTGGGTACCCTTTATAGTATTGGAGCAACAATAAAGGATATTCAAAAAATATTTTTCTATCAAGGTAGTTTAATGAGTATTGTAGGTGGTTTAATTGGCCTTATTACAGGTTTTATTATCGTATTGTTACAACAACAGTTCCATTTGGTAATGCTAACACCTTCTTTGGCCTATCCGGTAATTATTAAATTCGAGAATTTTGTTGTCGTTTTTTTAACTATTTCGGTTTTAGGCATTATCGCTTCCAAAATTGCTTCGGTAAGAATAACAGAAAAATTAATGGCATAATATGTTTATTTTAAACAGAATAGAAGAATACAGTAAGCATTGGAGCAACTTAAACTTTACAGAAAAAGATGATTTTTTAAAGGAATTGGCTAATTTTTCCAATAATAATCCTGAAGAATTTTATAGGTTTATACATCAAATAGATATGGACGACTGCGAAACTTTTGAAATTGTTTTTCAGGCAGCCACAAAATACTCAAACCAGCATTTCGAATTTATAAAAGAAGATATAGAACGGCTTACAAAACATCTTTTAAAAGAAGTACTTGATGAAGATGATTACTATTTTTCACTATCTGAAATCGACCTAAAGTATTTTCTGGAAACTAATGCTATTTTATTCCACGAGGTTATTAAATATTTAATAAGTACTATATCCAAAGCAAATCCAACCGCTGTAAACGAAGCTATTATCGATTTTTTAGAAAGTTGTATTTGGGAACTCGATAAAATACAAGACACTACCGAAATAGCAGGTTATAAACGCAAATTATACCAAATAGAAAGTCTTAAAAAGAGCGAACGTACAGCCATAAAACACATATTTAACGAAGAAGAAATAGACTCTCCAGCTATTAAATACTCAAAAATAGCAATAGGTATACTCCTTTTGTTGGTAGCCATTTGGAGCTATAATGATTTACGGGTTTCGGTAAACTGGAACACCATAAACATGAAACATTGTACTTATTTAAGTTTAGGGATTGCCTTTGTTATAAGCAATATTTTCTTTAAAATATTTAATTTTATAAAAGGGTGTTTATTTCGATTTGTATTTTCAATGCTTATTTTTAGCTGTATAGGACTAAAGTCGGTGTTTTATGTTTTCGATTTGGGCTATATGAAATTTATAGAAGATTGGCTATTTTCGGCTTAATAGATCCAGGGAAAAATCATACTTTAACGTTAAGAACTTTGATTAGGTAGTCGTTATTCCATGCGGCTTTTAGTCTTTTTCATTTTTCATCAGATTGAGTGCAATTTTGAGCAATATGGAATAGTTTTGTGCTGAATTTCCAATTCTTTTTCTTGGGGCATCTTCAGAAAAGCCCACATACAAACACCAATGTAGTTTGTTTTCTATCGCCCAATGAGACCGAATATCAGACTGGAATTTTTCTGCTGTATTTTTAAAACTGGATATATAGTATCTTGTTGCGTTTTCTGTAGGCTTGTTGCTGTTTTTGATTATTCTTGTGCTTTCTATTTTAACAATACTTTTGAGTGATGCCCAATCTGTGTCTTC
>JBKEDH010000072.1:0-6100 GCA_047975295.1 Aestuariibaculum sp. | reverse complement strand
ATTTTACTTGCATATAAAAAATAAAATACAAATATTTGTATCACAAATGAAGAAACAAATTTTAAATACTGTCATTATTCTTGTTGTCGTGATTATTTCACAACAATAAGGAGGGCTATATTTAAAAACAGCACATAAAGTTTAAAGCCTTCCCTTTTTTGGACGGCTTTTTTGTTTGCGATTTTTTAATGATTGTTCACTTCCTTGCAATAACCAACAAAGTTGTGTTTTGTGTTAGAGATGTCATACTGAGCTTGCCGAAGCGTTTCATTTAAAATATCAATTTTTTATTTTTTTTGAACATCATAAAAAATAAGTGTCAAATAATTGGTAATCAATAAGATAAATCAATTTATGTCTTAGTGGGTTTAACCCGATAGATTATTGAGTTTAAGAGAAAAAGAGACATATCAATTACTTTCGGCGGTAAATTATTTAAGATAAAGAGTTTTTGTTAAAATTCTTAAAAAAATAAAATATAATTAAGACGAATTTGTAATATACTGAATTATTTTCAATTAAAATGAGTGAACTTAAAAAATACAGCAAATTAGTAACCCAAGACCCAACCTTACCGGCAGCACAGGCCATGCTTCACGCCATAGGATTAACCGACGACGATTTAGCAAAACCTCTTGTGGGCATTGCCAGTACAGGTTACGAAGGCAATCCGTGCAACATGCACCTTAACGATTTGGCAACCTATGTAAAACAAGGTGCCGATAAAGCCAACATGGTAGGTTTAATATTTAATACTATTGGAGTAAGCGACGGTATTTCCAATGGAACGCCGGGCATGCGTTTTTCGTTGCCATCGCGTGACATTATTGCCGATTCTATCGAAACGGTTATGCAGGCACAAGGCTACGATGGTTTGGTTACGGTGGTTGGCTGCGATAAAAATATGCCGGGTGCTTTAATGGCCATGTTGCGGTTAAACCGTCCATCGGTTTTGGTGTATGGCGGTACCATAGCTTCCGGATGCCATAACGGACAAAAATTGGACATTATTTCTGCTTTTGAAGCTTATGGCCAAAAAGTGGCCGGAACGATTAACGAATCCGAATTTAAAGAAGTTGTACACAAAGCCTGTCCCGGAGCCGGGGCTTGCGGTGGTATGTACACCGCAAACACCATGGCTTCGGCAATAGAAGTTTTGGGTATGTCCTTACCGTTTAATTCTTCAAACCCTGCGGTAACTTCAAGCGGAATAAAAGAACAGGAATGTATAAAAGCGGGCGAAGCCGTAAAATATTTATTGGAAAACGATATAAAACCATCCGATATCGTAACCCGAAAATCGCTCGAAAACGCCATTCGTTTGGTTATCGTGCTTGGAGGCTCGACCAATGCGGTACTTCACTTTTTGGCCATTGCCAAAGCAGCACAGGTTGAATTTACCTTAGAAGATTTCCAGCACATTAGCGATACCACACCATTATTGGCCGATTTAAAACCAAGTGGAAAATACGCTATGGAAGATTTGCATAGTGTAGGCGGTATTCCGGCCGTATTAAAATATATGTTGAAATTGGGCATGTTGCATGGCGATTGCTTGACCGTAACCGGAAAAACACTTGCCGAAAACTTGGCAGATGTTCCCGATTTAGAAGAAGGTCAAGATATTGTTTACACCGTTGACAAACCCATTAAAGAAACCGGCCACATTCGTATTCTTTTTGGAAACTTGGCAACCGAAGGTGCCGTGGCAAAAATTACCGGAAAAGAAGGTTTGTCGTTTAAAGGAACAGCCAACGTATTTGAAAGTGAAATTGAAGTAAATGAAGGTATAAAAAGCGGAAAAGTTAAAAAAGGCGATGTGGTCATTATCCGTTACGAAGGTCCGAAAGGAGCACCCGGAATGCCCGAAATGTTAAAGCCAACCTCGTCTATAATGGGTGCAGGTTTGGGTAAAGATGTGGCCTTAATTACCGATGGACGTTTTTCTGGAGGTTCGCACGGTTTTGTAGTAGGACATGTATCGCCCGAAGCACAAGTTGGCGGAAACATTGCCTTGGTACAAAACGGTGATATTATCGAGATTGATGCCGTAAATAACACCATAAATATTGATATTTCAGATGAAGAATTGGCAAAAAGAAGAGCCAAATGGGTAGCGCCCAAGCTTAAATTCGAGCGGGGCGTACTTTATAAATATGCAAAAACAGTATCGTCGGCATCAAAAGGTTGCGTAACCGACGAATTTTAAATTCCTGTAAAAAAAGGAATCTTATTAAATATAAAGTTGGGAATTATGAATACAGAAACTCAAAACCAAACCAAAACAGACACGGCAAAAGCCACGCGTATTACAGGTAGCGAAGCGGTTGTAAAAAGCTTAATTGCCGAAGGGGTAGATATTCTTTATGGTTATCCGGGTGGAGCCATTATGCCTGTGTACGATGAATTGTTTAAATTTCAAAAAGATATACACCATGTCTTGACTCGCCATGAACAGGGAGCCGTACATGCGGCTCAGGGCTATGCCCGTATTTCTGGAAAGGTTGGTGTTGCCATGGCAACATCGGGGCCGGGAGCTACCAATTTAATTACGGGAATCGCCGATGCCCAAATAGACTCCACTCCCTTGGTGTGTATTACGGGGCAAGTTCCTGCTCATTTATTGGGAAGCGATGCCTTTCAGGAAACCGATATTGTAGGCATTTCTGCACCGGTAACCAAATGGAGCTGTCAGGTAACTAAAGCATCGCAAATACCGGAGGCTATTGCAAAGGCATTTTATATTGCCAAAAGTGGGCGTCCGGGACCTGTATTGATCGATATAACTAAAGATGCTCAGTTTAGCGAACTCGATTTTCAATATAAAAAGTGCAATGGCATACGAAGTTACGCTCCAATACCCAAAATCCATCAAAACAAAGTTAAAGCTGCGGCCGAGTTGATAAATGCAGCAAAAAAACCATTTATTGTTTGGGGGCAAGGCGTTATTTTGGGACAGGCCGAAGAAGAGCTGAAAATGGTTATAGAAAAGGCCGGTATTCCTTCAGCGTGGACCATTCTTGGAGCATCGGCATTGCCAACATCACACCCTTTAAATGTAGGAATGGTGGGTATGCATGGCAATTACGCACCTAATAAGTTAACTAACGAGTGCGATTTGCTTATTGCCATTGGTATGCGCTTTGACGATCGTGTTACAGGTAATCTAAAAACCTATGCCAAACAGGCCAAAGTAATTCATTTTGATATTGACCCTGCTGAAATCGATAAAAACGTAAAAACCGATGTGGCAGTAATAGGCGATTGCAAAGATAGCTTGTCGAAACTGGAACCTTTATTAGAAAAAAGAACCCACGATTCTTGGTTGCAGGAATTTAAGGATTTATATGCCGTTGAGTTCAAAGAGGTAATAAAAAACGATATTGATCCTAAAAAAGAAGGCCTAACCATGGGCGAAGTGCTAAAATATATAAATGAAGAAACCAAAGGCAATGCTGCCATAGTTTCTGATGTGGGGCAGCATCAAATGATTGCCTGTCGTTACTCCGAGTTCAATAAAACAAAAAGTAACATTACTTCCGGTGGTTTGGGTACTATGGGTTTTGCTCTTCCGGCGGCTATCGGTGCAACTATGGGGGCTCCCGATCGTGATGTTATTGCTATTATTGGCGATGGTGGTTACCAAATGAATATTCAAGAGTTGGGTACCATTTTTCAAACTAAAGTACCAGTTAAAATAGTGGTGCTTAATAACGATTTTTTAGGTATGGTACGCCAATGGCAGCAATTGTTTTTTGATAAGCGTTATGCATCGACCGAAATGATAAATCCCGATTTTGTAACCATCGCAAAAGGGTATCATATTGAGGCTAAACGGGTAACCAAGCGTGAAGATCTGGCTGAAGCGGTAAAGGAAATGGTTGCATCTAAAAATGCCTATTTTTTAGAGGTCTGCGTAGAAAAAGAAGACAATGTATTCCCAATGGTACCAACAGGAGCATCGGTTTCCGATGTACGTTTAAGCTAAATATTTAGAAATAATGAGTGAAGAAATAAAATCGTTTACCATATCCATTTATACCGAAAATAATATTGGTTTATTAAATCGGATTTCGGCCATTTTTCAGCGTAGGCATATCAATATAGAAAGTTTAACTACTTCGCAATCTGAAATCGATGGCGTAAACCGTTTTGTAATTGTGGTGAATATTTCAGAAGCACAGGCCAAAAAAATTATTGGTCAGTTAGAAAAGCAGATTGAGGTGATACGGGCATACTATCATAAGGAAGAAGAAACCATCTATACCGAATCCTGCATGTTTAAAATTAAATCGGATTTATTGTTTGAAGAACCACAAATTCAGAATATAATAAAAGAAAGCAATTCCAGAATTGTAACAGTAAATCGAGAATTTTTTGTGCTCGAAAAATCAGGTAGAAGAACCGAAATAGAGGCTCTTCGCCGCGATTTAAACGTATTTGGCATTATGCAATTTGTGCGTGCCGGCCGTATTGCGGTAACTAAAGACGAAATGAAAATATCGGAAATGCTTTTGGCATTCAATAATCAATAAAATAACTTAAAATAAAAATGGGAAATTACTTTAATACACTATCGTTAAGAGATCAATTAAACCAATTGTCGAAGTGTAGATTTATGGACGCATCGGAATTTGAAGATGGCGTAAATGCATTAAAAGGAAAAAAAATAGTAATAGTAGGTTGTGGCGCACAAGGTCTTAACCAAGGATTGAATATGCGGGATTCTGGACTGGATATTTCGTATGCTTTACGCCCGCAAGCCATTGCCGAAAAGCGCAAGTCATTTGTAAATGCTACCGAAAACGGATTTAATGTAGGGACTTATGAAGATTTAATCCCAACGGCCGATGTGGTACTTAACCTAACTCCCGACAAACAGCATAGCAGTGTGGTAAAAGCAGTTATGCCTTTAATGAAAAAAGGAGCGACTTTATCGTATTCGCACGGTTTTAATATTGTAGAGGAAGGCACCCAAATACGGAAAGATTTAACCGTTATTATGGTGGCACCCAAATGTCCGGGTACCGAGGTTCGCGAAGAATATAAAAGAGGGTTTGGTGTGCCTACGCTTATAGCGGTGCATGAAGAAAATGATCCCGAAGGAAAAGGTTGGTCGCAGGCAAAAGCCTATGCAGCAGCAACAGGAGGCGACAGAGCCGGTGTTTTGGCATCGTCATTTGTAGCCGAGGTAAAATCCGACTTAATGGGTGAACAAACTATTCTTTGCGGCTTATTGCAAACCGGCTCTATTTTATGTTTCGATAAAATGGTCGAAAAAGGTATCGATCCCGGTTATGCTTCAAAATTAATCCAATATGGTTGGGAAACCATTACCGAAGGTCTTAAGTATGGCGGAATTACCAATATGATGGATAGACTTTCTAACCCGGCAAAAATAAAGGCATTCGAACTTTCGGAAGAATTAAAGGATATTATGCGCCCCTTATTCCAAAAGCATATGGACGATATCATGCAAGGCAATTTCTCGAAAGGTATGATGGAAGACTGGGCTAATAACGATAAAAAATTATTGACTTGGCGTGCCGCTACCGCCGAAACGGCTTTCGAAAAAACACCGGCAGGCAATGTTGAAATAAGTGAACAGGAATATTACGATAATGGCGTGTTAATGGTAGCTTTTGTACGTGCAGGTGTCGAATTAGCTTTCGAAGCCATGACCGATTCAGGTATTATCGATGCGTCGGCTTACTACGAGTCTTTACACGAAACACCACTTATAGCCAATACCATTGCCCGTAGAAAATTATACGAAATGAACAGTGTAATTTCCGATACTGCCGAGTATGGTTGTTATCTGTTCGATCATGCTTGTAAGCCTTTGTTGGCCGATTTTATGAAGACTATCGATACCGATGTAATAGGTGAAGCCTATGCAACGGATAATGGTAAAGGAGTTGATAATGCTAAGCTAATTGCCGTAAATAAAGCATTAAGAGAACACCCTATTGAAAAAGTGGGAACCTTTTTAAGAGCTTCTATGACAGCCATGAAACCAATAGTTTAATTTTTTTCAAGAAGCTTGTCTTTAAAGTATTTTTTCTTGGTACACGACCAAAATAAACAAAATATTAGGTTG
>JBKEDH010000080.1:0-22242 GCA_047975295.1 Aestuariibaculum sp. | reverse complement strand
CAAGGCCAAGACTTCTGCTTCAAAACGTTTGGCAAATTTTGCTGCGGTTTTTAAGGCGTATTCAGAATGTTCTGAAAAATCGATGGGAACGATAATCTTTTTCATAGTACAACGTTTTTTTATTAGTAATCCTGAAAGTTGTATCGTTAAATTTATATATGTCTTTTGGTGTGTTAAACCGTCATCGAAAACAACTGGGTGTTGGGCTGTTTTCGCTGCAGTAATAAATCAAAAGCCATACAAATATTCCTAACAAACGGTTGCCCTTTTTCGGTAATTTCGATGGTATTGGACGTTATGTTGAGCAAACCGTCAACCTCCATTTCCTTTAACCGTATCAATACTTCCGGAAGTTCTGTAAAATATCCTTTGGTATTAGACCATGATGTCTTAAAACGGCACATTAAGTTAAGAATATGTTTTCTAATTACCAAATCTTCCTTATTTAAAATATGGCCTCTAAAAACCGGTAATTCGTCATTTTTCAACCTTTTGTAGTAATCTTCAATCTTTTTTTCATTTTGTGCAAAACCGTACCAGCTATCGCTAATGGATGAAACGCCCAGACCTATCATGGCTTGTGTTTTCGAAGCGGTATAGCCCATAAAGTTTCTGTGTAGTTTGCCATTAACCATCGATTGGTACAGCGAGTCGGTTTTTAGTGCAAAGTGGTCCATGCCGACTTCAACATAACCGACTTCCGATAATAGTTCCTTACCCAATTCGTACTGTATGCGTTTAATTTCTGGTTTTGGTAAATCGGCTTCGTTAAAACCACGTTGACCATTGCCTTTTATCCAAGGAACATGCGCATAACTGTAAAAGGCTAGGCGATCTGGGAGGAGTGCTTTGGTTTTTAGGATGGTTTCCTTTACATGGTCTATAGTTTGAAAGGGCAAACCAAAGATAATATCGTGACCAACTGAGCTGTAACCTATTTCCCTGGCCATTTCGGTAGCTCGTTTTACATGCTCGAACGGTTGTATTCTGTGTATTGCTTTTTGTACTGTGGGATTATAATCCTGTACACCGTAGCTTACCCGCTTAAACCCGAGGTTATAAAGTGTCTGTAAATGTTCTTTTGTGGTGTTGTTTGGATGGCCTTCAAAGCTAAATTCGTTATTGTTGGCCAAGACGGCATGCTCTAAAAGTCCACTAATTAATCGAGTTAGATTGTCGGGGCTGAAAAATGTTGGCGTACCACCTCCAAGATGTAATTCCTTTATTAAAGGTTTTTCATTAAACAGTTCCAAATATAAGCGCCATTCCTTTAATACTGCATTTATATAAGGTGTTTCAACGGTATGCTGTTTGGTTATTCGTTTATTACAGCCACAAAAGGTACATAAGCTTTCGCAATAAGGCAGATGGATGTATATGCTTATACCTTCTTTAGAATTACTTTCATTAAAGGATTTTATTAGGGAATCCTGCCATTTGTCAACAGAAAAAGTATCAGGACTCCAATAAGGAACGGTAGGATAACTGGTGTAGCGGGGTCCCGCTACGTTGTATTTATTTATTAACGACTTGGACATACCTAACATTTAATAGCAAAAATATGCGATATTTACAATAAAAAATATGATATTTGTCATATGTATTTTTGGCGAATAATCACAACAAAAATAATAAAACCAAATAATAAAAATTACAAACACTAAAAACAAACACATGAAAAAAATCAGTTTATTAGCCTTTGCGTTTATTTTAAGTTTTGTTTCTTGTAAAGACAAGAAAAAAGAGGAAAATATCGTGGTGGAAGAAGAAGTTTTTATAGAAAAAATAGTAGATACCAAAACCGTTACTGTAAAATTGGAGCCTAAAAGCGATAGTAAGGTTACAGGTGAAGTGGTATTTACCGAAGTAGATGGAACAATAGCCATGGTTGCCAAATTATCGGGCTTGGAGCAGGGTACACATGCCATCCATATCCACGAATCGTCCGATTGTTCATCGCCAGATGGAAAATCGACAGGAGGACATTGGAATCCAACCAATCAACCACATGGAGCGTGGGGAGCCGAATCGGGTTACCATAAAGGCGATATAGGTAATGTTATTGCCGACGAAAATGGTAATGCCGAACTTACGTTTTCTACAAATGAATGGTGTATTGGTTGTGAAGACGATACCAAAAATATTTTAGGTAAAGCTATAATAGTGCACGCAGGCGAAGATGATTTAACAACACAACCAACGGGAGCCGCAGGCGGTCGTGTAAGCTGTGGCGGTATTATTGAATAGTAGGCATGCAGCAATAAACCTGGGTTTTATACTATTATTTTTGGTTCAATAAAGAATAATAATCGAAATTCAGGGCGATAAAATGAAAAAACCAAGAGTGGCTTTATGTTGTCTCTTGGTTTTTTATTTTGAAATATTAAGAGCCTGTTTACAAAATCACTTATTTTTCATTCAAACGGACAATGGTCATAATTTTTTTCCAGAAAATGGAGAGGTTACCAAAAAAAATCTTTTGCTATTTAAAATTGGCTTAAATATCTGTGAGTAATATAGTACCTGTATTTTTCAAAAGTTTAAACGTTGGGAAGCTTTATATAAATAATTAGAATGATTTAGATAATATATTGTAAACCAGTTCTTTTGTAGGCTTTTGGTCTTTTAATTTGGTTTTAACCGTTTTAAAAGTCACTTTAAAATCACAGCCGTTTTTATATGCACTACAGCCATAAGCTGCACTTCCTTTTAAAATGGTACCCTTTTTACATTTAGGGCATGGTAGTTTGTTGTTGTCCGGTTTATGTCCTGT
The DNA here is from genome assembly GCA_047975295.1 of Aestuariibaculum sp. Taxonomy (GTDB): domain Bacteria; phylum Bacteroidota; class Bacteroidia; order Flavobacteriales; family Flavobacteriaceae; genus JBKEDH01. The sequence goes on along the minus strand of JBKEDH010000080.1, from coordinate 19,469 downwards.
TAAGGCTTTGTCCTTTTTTGGTTCTAATTTCAGCTTAAAATTTTCGTCAAAGCGTAGCAGGCCATCAATTGTTCCGCTTTTGGTTTTAAACCCTTTTAAATTTACGGTCGAGCCTTTTTGCAATAAGCGTAGATATTGTTTTTCCGAGATCTTCTTTCCATTAAAACTAAAAGGCATTACAAAATCGCATCCCGATTTATAAGCACTGCAACCGTAAGCCGATTTTCCTTTTAAAACATGTCCATTTTTACATTTAGGACAGGTTTCGGCCAAAATACCTAAGGCTTCCTTCTGTTTGGTTATAGCTTCGCGATGCTTTATAGTGGTTTCGTGCGAAATATTGGCACGCTTGGTTTCGCAACGTACTTCGTACACCAGAGCATCGACCATTTTTTTCATATCGTTTATAAAAGTTCCTGCACCATATTTGCCTTTTTCAATATCTTTTAGTTGCTTTTCCCAAACACCTGTAAGTTCGGCCGATTTTAACAGATCATTTTGTATGGTACCGATAAGTTGAATGCCCGTTATGGTTGGTAATACCTGCTTTTTATTGCGTTTTATATATTTACGTTTAAATAAGGTTTCGATAATATTGGCACGGGTCGATGGCCGTCCAATGCCGTTTTCTTTCATAAGTTCGCGTAAATCTTCGTTATCTACTTGCTTGCCTGCCGTTTCCATGGCACGTAGTAGTGAGGCCTCGGTAAATTGGTTGGGAGGTTTGGTTTCCTTTTCTAAAAAAGATGGTTCATGCGGCCCTTTTTCACCTTCAATAAATTTGGGTAAAATATCGGATTCTTTTTCTTTGGTATCGGGATTTTCGAAAACCATACGCCAACCTTTTTTTAAAATTTCCTTTCCCGTGGTCTTAAAAACCACATTAGCAGCTTGTCCCAAAATCGTCGTATTGGCAACCTTACAGTCGTCGTAAAAAGCGGCAATAAATCGCTTAGTAATAATGTCGTAAACTTGCTGTTGGTTGTATTGTAAATGGGTTTGCATGCCTGTAGGAATAATGGCATGGTGATCGGTTACTTTTTTATCGTTAAAGACTTTGGTCGATTTTTTTATTTTTTTTCCTAAAAGCGGTTGTATCAACTTAGCGTATTGACTAAGCTTCTTTAAAATGCCTTCTACTTTTGGATAAATATCGTTGGGTAGAAATGTGGTATCGACTCTGGGGTAGGTTACTACTTTTTGTTCGTAAAGGCTTTGGACGATTTTTAAGGTTTCGTCGGCCGAAAAACCAAATTTCTTGTTGCAATATACTTGCAATCCTGTTAAATCGAATAGTTTCGGTGCATATTCGTTACCTTTTTTCTTTTCGATGGCTATAATTTCAAAATCGCTTTCTTTTACTTTATTGGCTAATATTTCGCCGTCTTCTTTTTTAAAAAAGCGGCCTTCTTCGTAACTGAATAAGGTTTCCCTGTATAGGGTTTGAAGTTCCCAATATGGCTGGGGCTTAAAATTTTCAATTTCCTTAAAGCGGTTTACCACCATGGCCAAAGTAGGAGTTTGTACTCTACCAACAGATAGTACTTGCCTGTTGGCTCCGTGCTTTAAGGTGTATAATCTTGTGGCATTCATACCAAGAAGCCAATCGCCTATGGCACGTGAAAATCCGGCGTAATACAGATTGTCGTATTGAGCAGAAGGCCTTAGGTTGGCAAAGCCTTCTTTTATGGCTTCGGTGGTTAGCGAAGAAATCCATAAGCGTTCTACTTTACCTTTGTATTGGGCTTGGCTCATTACCCAGCGCTGTATAAGTTCGCCCTCCTGTCCGGCATCGCCACAGTTTATAACCGTTTCGGCTTTTTCGAACAAACTTTTTACAATGTTGAACTGTTTTTGTATGCCCGAATTGGCTGCCACTTTAGTTTCGAATTTTTCGGGTAGCATGGGCAAATTATTCAGGTTCCAACTTTTCCAATGGGGCTTGTAGTCGTTAGGCTCTTTTAAGGTGCATAAGTGGCCAAATGTATAAGTTACGGCATAGCCATTACCTTCGTAGTAGCCTTCGCGCTTGGTGTTAGCACCTAAAACGGCTGCTATTTCGCGTGCTACACTAGGTTTTTCGGCTATACAGACTTTCACTGGTATTTATACTTTTAAAAGGAACTCTTTTTTACCCCTGTTTCCATGTCCTAAGTTTGTTCAGTTCTTCTTGGGCTTCAATATCTTTTTGTGAAATAACTTTTAAAAACGAAGGATGTTGCTCGATGGCATATTCGATCCTTTCGATAATCTGCTCGGTGGTTTCGTTATCGTAATCAATCTCCAATGGTTGTTTTATTTCCATAGATTGTAAAATGTTTTTCTTTTTTACACGAATTCCCTTTTTGTCGAACGATCTTCTAAATCCATCAATAACAATAGGTACCACGATAGGTTTGTACTTTTTTATAATGTGCGATGTACCTTTTCTAATGGGTTTAAAAGGTGTTGTTGTGCCTTGGGGAAAGGTAATTACCCAACCATCGTCCAACGCTTTACCAATATTGGAAATATCACTCATTTTTACCTGACGGTTAACTTCCTGTCCGGCAGCACGCCATGTACGTTCAATACTTATAGAACCTGCATACGCTAAAATTTTTGGCAAAAAACCGGCTTTCATGGTTTCTTTTGCAGCCACATAATAGATATTAAGTTTGGGATTCCAGATATAACCTACGTTTTTAATGGAATCGTCTCGGCCGCTTAAACTGGCATTAAATACGTGGAACATGGCTACAACATCGGCAAAATAAGTTTGATGGTTCGATATAAAAAGGACATTATTTTCCGGAAGGTTTTTTATTATTTCAGATCCTTCAATCTGTAATTCGTTAAAACCACGGAAACGCCTATGCGTCATCAATCCCATAATCCTAATAAGCCACTTTTTTAAGAACAGTATATGTCCAAATGGATTTCTTTTAAATAATCCCATAGGTTGTTTATCGAAAATTTAATTCGGTATTGCAAAAGTAACAAAACTATTAAACCTTAAAAGCCAATTTTAATAAGTCTTTTATTTCGCTAAGCATCATGGCCGTTGCGCCCCATACTATTTGGTTTTTTAAGAAAAAAGCCGGAACGGTAACAGCTTGGCTGTAAGAAGTAGAACGTTTTTTGTTTACCACCGAAGAGTCGTCCAAAAGCTCGGTTAAATCGACTTCTATGATGTCTTCAACTTCATCGTCTTGTTTAGTAAATGTTGGCGTTTGTGGGCAGATACCTAAAAAAGGAAATACATTAAAATGACTTGGCGGAATATACACCTCTGTTAAGGCTTGGACAACTTTAATATTTGTTACCGATACGCCAATTTCCTCAAAAGTCTCACGAATGGCAGTATCTTTAAGCGATAGGTCTTCTGTTTCAACTTTTCCTCCGGGAAATCCAATCTGTGCAGAATGGACACCGTTATAGGTTTTTCGTAAAATTAAAATAAAGCGTGTTCTGTTTTCTTTATCGGGGTAAAAAAGAGCCAAAACAGCAGCTTCTTTTGCTGTTTTCTTTGCTTGAGTATATTGTTTTAATTCTTCTTGCCTAAATGGTGGCACCATTTTAAAGTGCGATGTTTCGGCAGGAAGTGTTATATTTTTTATTTTTGGAACAGTTTTTAAAAAATCATTAAAATTCATTTTGTTATGCGCATTTGCTTGCTTTTATGTATCTGTATTCTGTTTCTTGACTGTGGGGATAAACAATCTGATAAGAAAAACAATACGGATAGCTTAGGAACAAAAGTAGAAAAAAAGGAAAATACTAAACCAAAAAATAACATAAAATCCAAAGAGTACCCTAAGCTGAACAAAAGTAACGTCATGGATTTTTTTGTAGAATACGACAAACAACACAGAGAAAATAAAGTACGTATTGTTACCGATTTTGGCGATATTGATATTGAGCTATTTTACGAAACACGTTTTCATCGTTCAAACTTTATTTACCTAACTAAACAAAACTATTTTAACAATACACAATTTTATAGGGTTATCCATAATTTTGTAATTCAGGGTGGCGGTGGCGACGATCCCGAAATTGGGAGAAAACGACGTAACATAGGAGCTTATCTTTTACCGCCCGATACCAAGCGTGGTTTTAAACACGATCGGGGTGTTATTTCTATGCCCAGTAGCGAAATTGATAATCCGCATAAACTGGCCTCTCCGTACGAGTTTTTTATAGTGCAACAACAAGGAGGAGCCCATCATTTAAATGGCGATTATACCATTTTTGGAAAGGTGGTACAGGGTATGGATGTAGTCGATAAAATTGCTGCTGTTGAAACCGATGGTGACGAATGGCCTGTAAAAAATGTTTATATTAGAAAAGTAGAGATTATCAATTAGTTTTTGGCCGTATAGATTAATTGTAATGATTTGTCTTTTTGGATTAAAGAGAAAAAACAATCAAATAACTGTTTAGTACACGACAAAAAATCAAAAAATATTTTCAATACATTAAAAATCAAAATATTGAACCTATAGACCTCACAGGTTTTAAAAACCTGTGAGGTCTTGAAAATCAAATTGATAAATCAAGTAAGTTGACTTTTGTCGTGTACTATAAAATAACTATTATTTTTCTATTCCCTGATTTTCTTTTTGCGCAACTCAAAATTTTGTCCCAAATAGACCTGACGTACCATTTCGTCGCTGGCAAGTTCTTCGGGAATACCTGCTTTTAGTATGTTGCCTTCAAACATTAAGTATGTCCTATCGGTAATGGCAAGGGTTTCCTGCACGTTGTGGTCGGTAATTAAAATACCGATATTTTTTTTTGTAAGTTGTGCTACGATACGTTGTATGTCTTCGACGGCAACGGGATCGACACCGGCAAAAGGTTCGTCAAGAAGTATAAAACTGGGATCGGTAGCAAGGGCACGGGCAATTTCGGTACGGCGACGTTCGCCACCAGAAAGTAAGTCGCCACGGCTTTTGCGTATATGTCCCAAACCAAATTCTTCGATAAGCGATTCCATTTTATGTAGCTGTTCTTTTTTGCTTAGTTTGGTAAGTTGTAGTACACTTAAAATATTATCTTCTATGCTTAATTTCCGAAATACCGAAGCTTCCTGTGCCAAATAGCCAATACCGTTTTGGGCACGTTTGTACATGGGAAATTGTGTAATTTCGGTATTGTCTAGAAAAATATGGCCGCCATTGGGTTTTATTAGGCCAACAATCATATAGAACGATGTTGTTTTTCCTGCACCATTGGGCCCTAAAAGCCCGACAATTTCGCCCTGTTCAACTTTAAGGGAAACATCTTTTACCACTTGTCGTCCGCTGTAGGACTTCATTAAATTTTCGGCTTTTAAAATCATAGTTCTATTTAATAAGTGCTAAAAATAGTAAAAATCGTGTGCATTTTTATAACGCATCTAATATGTTTTTATTCTTGAGCTTCTAAGGCATCCCAAAATTCGTAGGCACGGCGCAAATGCGGAATTACAATTGTACCGCCAACAAGGGTTGCAATGCTTAGGGCTTCGACCACTTCATTTTTTGTTAACTCGTTTTTATAGCAGGCTTCCAGATGGTATTTTACGCAATCGTCGCATCGCAATACGGCCGAAGCAACCAAACCGAGCAGTTCTTTTGTTTTTACATTTAAAGCACCTGCCGTATAGGCGTTGGTATCTAAATTAAAAATACGTTTAATAACTTTGTTGTTGTCGGCCAGTATTTTTTCGTTCATTTTAGAACGGTACGCATTAAAATCGTTAACTAAATCTGTCATTATGTTTGGGCAATATTTTGGGGTTGGTTTTTTCTTTGGTTTTTAACTACGATTTTAGAAATGAAAATACTTATCTGGTATAAAATTAAAATAGGAATGGCAACAATAATTTGGCTGGCAATGTCGGGTGGTGTTATTATTGCCGATAAGATAAGTACGATTACTAAAGCATATTTTCGGTATTTTTTTAGAAATTCGGGTGTTACAAGACCAATTTTTGTTAGAAAATAGATAACTATAGGTAATTCGAAGATTAATCCAGAAGCCAAAATAGATGACCTTACTACTGCTATTAACGAACTGATATCGATTTGATTGTCGACTTTTGCCGAGATACTATAATTTGCCAAAAAGTTGATGGATAAAGGCGTAACGATATAATACCCGAAAAGAGCTCCTAAGAAAAACAATAAAGAACATATTAATATAAAACCACGAGAATATTTACGCTCGTTTTCGTGTAGTCCCGGACTTATAAAACGCCAAAGCTGGTAAATAATATAAGGGAACGAAATAATAAAACCAGCCAAAATGGATGTCCAAATATCGGCAGAGAACTGCCCGGCCATGGTTCTGTTCTGTAAAATAAGTGGCATTTGTTCGTTACAAAACGATGTTTCGGCATTGACTAACCGTCCCATTTCACATAAAAATTTATATGTAGGAAAATCCATTTCGGTAGGAGCAAAAATAATATCATCAAAAATAAAGCGGCTAAAAATATAGGCAAGAGTAGCCACAAGAACAATAGCCAGACAAATACGGATTAAGTGCCAACGCAAATCTTCAAGATGGTCTAAAAATGACATCTCATTTATATTTTTCTTTGCCATTATATAATGCCTTCCTTAATTAAATCGTGCAGATGTACCACACCTGCGTAATTGCCATTGTTTTCGACCAACAGTTGCGAAATTTCGTTGGCTTCCATAACTTCAAGAGCATCGATGGCCATGGCATCAATGGTTATGGTTTTAGGGTTGCTACCCATAATATCCTTTGCGGTTAAATGGGAAAAATTATCGGCTTTACTTAACATTCTACGTAAATCGCCATCGGTAATAATACCAATAATTTTATTATTTTCCGTTACAGCAGTAACACCAAGTCTTTTTTTCGATATTTCAATAATAATATCTTTAATATTGGCATTGGGGCTTACTTCCGGTTTTTCGTTAACCGATGCCAGGTCTCGTACCCGCAGGTACAGCTTTTTCCCTAAAGCGCCTCCTGGATGGAATTTTGCAAAATCGTTACTGTTAAACCCTCTTAATTCCAAAAGGCAAACGGCCAAAGCATCGCCTATAACCAATTGAGCAGTTGTACTTGTTGTTGGAGCCAAATTATTTGGGCATACTTCTTTCTCTACATAAGCGTTTAAGATATAATCGGCCTGTTGCCCTAAAAAGGAATCTTTGTTTCCGGTAATGGCGATAATGTTGTTTTTTTCGCGTTTAATTAACGGTACCAATACTTTTATTTCGGGGGTATTGCCACTTTTGGAAATGCATATAACCACATCGTCTTTTAAGATAAGGCCCAAATCGCCATGTATAGCATCGGCAGCATGCATAAAAACGGCAGGTGTTCCGGTCGAGTTCAATGTGGCCACGATTTTATTCGCTATAATGGCGCTTTTGCCTATTCCGGTAATAATTACACGGCCTTTAGAATTATATATTAGGTTTACCGCTTTTTCGAAATCACCATCAACAAGATTTGCTAAATTTAAAATGGCTTTGCTTTCCTGTTCTATGGTTTCTTTGGCAATATGGATAATAGAATATTTGTTGTTCAAAATTTTAATATTTTTTATGTTGATGCTTTTAAAGAAATTAGTATCTTTAATCTTGCTTAAAAAATTATTGTAATTTCGTTTACAAAATTAGCTAAAATTTTTATGAGGAATCTCTTAATACACTATTAAATTTGGTATGGTGTATTTATTTTATTAAATTAATTTTTTTTATAAATGGTAATATCAAAAGGAGACTTACAAACAGCTTTAAAAAAGTATTTCGGTTTTAGTGCATTTAAAGGACTGCAAGAAGGCGTTGTTGAAAGTATTCTATCCAAACAAAATACATTTGTTATTATGCCAACGGGTGGAGGTAAATCGTTGTGCTACCAACTGCCCGCTTTAATGCAGGAAGGAACGGCTATTGTTGTTTCGCCGTTAATTGCCTTGATGAAAAACCAAGTTGATGCTATTCGAGGGGTTTCCAGCGAAGAAGGTGTGGCACATGTTTTAAATTCTTCCTTAAACAAAACCGAAATTAAACGTGTTAAAGAAGATATCGTAAACGGTGTTACCAAACTGCTGTATGTTGCACCCGAGTCGTTGACAAAAGACGAAAATGTAGAATTTTTACGTGCTGTAAAGATTTCTTTTATGGCCATAGACGAAGCCCACTGTATTAGCGAATGGGGGCATGATTTTAGACCGGAGTACCGAAACTTGCGCCATATTATTAAGCGTATAGGGGACAATATCCCTATTATTGCCCTTACAGCTACAGCTACGCCTAAAGTACAGGAAGATATTATAAAAAACTTGGGAATAACGGGGGCTAACGTATTTAAAGCATCGTTTAACCGACCAAATTTGTATTACGAAGTTCGACCAAAAACTAAACAGGCCGATGCCGATATAATCCGGTTTGTTAAACAAAATTCCGGTAAATCGGGTATTGTATATTGTTTAAGCAGAAAACGAGTAGAAGAACTGGCACAGGTATTACAGGTAAACGGTGTAAAAGCGGTTCCTTACCATGCCGGATTGGATGCCAAATCCAGAGCAAATTTCCAAGACCAATTTTTAATGGAAGAGGTCGATGTGGTTGTGGCAACCATTGCCTTTGGTATGGGTATCGATAAACCCGATGTACGCTTTGTAATACACCACGATATACCCAAAAGTATAGAAAGTTACTACCAAGAAACCGGTCGTGCCGGTCGCGATGGTGGCGAAGGCCACTGTTTGGCGTTCTATTCGTATAAAGATATAGAGAAATTAGAAAAGTTTATGTCGGGTAAACCCGTGGCCGAACAGGAAATAGGGCATGCCCTTTTACAGGAAGTGGTCGCCTTTGCCGAAACATCGATGTCCAGACGTAAATTTATTCTACATTATTTTGGTGAAGAATTCGATAACGAAACAGGCGAAGGTGGCGATATGGACGATAATGTTAGGTTTCCTAAAACAAAGGTTGAAGCCCAAGACGATGTTAAGGTACTGCTGGATGTAGTTGCAGATACACACGAAAAATATAAATCCAAAGATTTGGTAAATGTAATAGTTGGTAAAGAAAATGCACTTATCCATTCGCATAGAACCAACGAACAGAAGTTTTTTGGTGTTGGAAAAGAAAAGGATAAAACCCATTGGATGGCACTTTTAAGACAGATATTGGTAGCCGATTTATTACGTAAGGATATTGAGAGCTACGGGGTTATAAAATTAACCGATAGCGGAAAGGATTTTGTTAAAAAACCAATATCGTTTATGATGACCGAAGACCATGTTTACGTTAGCGAACAGGATGATGGCAGTATTGTAACGGTATCTAAATCGGGTGGAGGTGTGGCCGATGAGGTATTAATGAAAATGCTTAAAGATTTGCGCAAAAAAAATGCAGCAAAGTTGGGCGTACCGCCATTTGTTGTATTTCAGGATCCTTCGTTGGAAGATATGGCATTGAAATACCCGACCTCTATTTCGGAGCTTTCGAATGTACATGGAGTAGGAGAAGGAAAAGCCAAGAAATACGGAAAAGATTTTGTTGCACTTATAGCCCAATATGTTGAGGATAATGATATTATCCGTCCGGACGATTTGGTAGTAAAAACAACCGGAAGCAACTCGGCTAATAAGCTTTATATCATTCAAAATATAGATAGAAAATTGCCTTTAGACGATATTGCTGCTTCCAAAGGTATGGAAATGGACGATTTTATAAAGGAAATGGAAGCTATTGTATATTCGGGAACCAAGTTGAATATTAATTATTGGATTGATGAAATTCTCGATGAAGACCAACAGGAAGAAATCCACGAGTATTTTATGGATTCCACAACCGACAATATCGCTACGGCAATAGAAGAATTTGATGGTGATTATGAAGAAAATGAACTTCGTTTATACCGAATTAAATTTATTAGTGAAGTGGCCAATTAGCACGTTGTGCAATTGTTGTTTATGTATCTTGATTTTGGACTATTATGGCAACAAATCGCCATACCAAACACCATATTTTCCGTTTTCGTGATGGCTGGGCGAATCGTACTCGCGATATACTTTTTCGCCTATGGTAAAAGATACGGGTGTTTTAAAAATTGGACCATCGAAACAAAAGGTGTGAAATTCTCCGTTTTCGCCACAGGGATCGACGGTTTTTGGTAAGTTGTTTATAAACCTCTTATCAATTACCGTGCCTACAAAGTCTTTATCAAAATATTTGGAACTGGCACAGACTATTACACTTTTAAATCCTAGGTCGATAAATTTGTTAAGTAGTGTTTTGGTGTCTTTTTTCCAAAGTGGAAAAACCGATTGTAGCTGGTATTTCTTCAATTGGCTTTCACGATAGTTTTTTAAATCCTCTAAAAAGATATCGCCAAAGGCGCTATGGGTAAACCCCTCGGTTTTTAACACGTTTATGGCTTCGGTCATTTTTTGTTCGTAAATGGCCATACTTGGTGTTTCCGGTAATGTTATAAGTTGCAGAGGCAATCCTAAAGCATGAGTTTGTTTTAATAACAGTTCCTTCCTTAAACCATGCATACTTACACGATTGTGATGGGTGTTTATGGTAGTTACCAATTTTTCGACACTAAAATTCCGATCCTGCAAAAGATAATGTAAAGCCAATGCCGAATCTTTTCCCGAACTCCAGTTAAAATAGGTTTTATGTGACATTTAATTGTTTTCAAAAAAGGTTTTGTCTATATACATCTCGTACTGGAACCTGTTGTTGGAGGGTAATTGTAGATTTTTATAAGTATTGGTGGCCTTTATTGCCAAAACGTTTTTGCCACTATTGCCTCTAATATCGTCCAATGCTGTTTTTAGAAGAATTTCGTTCTCATCGCCAAAAGGTAAAATAGAGTTCCAGTAATTGTGTTCTTTTACTTCTATATCTGGTAGAAATCCATGTACATAATTGCTCTCATCATTTTTGTTGTAAATTGTAAAAACAATGGGTTGCATGGCGTATAAGTGGTTGGGGTTAGCTGCATTTCGGTTTTGGTAGTTGGAAGCAGGAGCATCGTACAATGTTATGGAACCCACATTTTTTCCATAAGTAGTTTCGCCTATTATTGTAACGGGCATATAGGCTTTTAGTCCGTTTATAATCATTTCGCTTGCCGAAGCCGTACTTGTCGATGTCAATACGTATAATCTTGATAAAGACGTTAATCTGTTTATTGCCTGTGTACCGGTTTTTTCTTCGTTGGTATTATATACATTCAAATTATGGGCAAACGAATATGTACTATTTTCACTTTCGTGTTTAGTGTTAAATGTTAGTTTGGCAAAAATATCGTCTGTATCGGTGGCATCGTATATCATACTTGCCAGATATGCCGAAGTTTGAACAGAGCCACCGCCATTTAAGCGTAAATCTAAAATAAGCTCGTTTATGTTTTCGGCCTTAAAATAAGCGAAAGCATCGTTTAATTTGTCGTTGTACGATGACCTGAAAGCATTATAAACCAAATAGCCTACTTTTTTTCCGGCAATATCGTTAAATACCGTTTTGCGATATACTGGATTTTCTGAAACTACTGCAGTTGTTAAGGTTTTATCGCCTAAAAAGGTTAGGGTTCCATTGTTTTCGCTTATAAAGGAAAAGGTAATGTTATCGTTGTTAATAGCTTGGGAAACCGTATTGAAGTTAGTGGTATTTAATATGGTACCATTAAAAGCATTGATTAAGTCTCCACGTTTTATATTGGCAACCGATGCCGGTGAATTTTCGGCAACCGATGCTACATAAACAAGAACATCGCCATCGGTATTGATTTGAACGGCACGAAGTTTTAATCCAAACGATTTCGAAATACCTTGAAATTGCTGTTCCTGTACAATATAATCTTCAATAAACCACGAAAACCGGTCGGTTGTCCCGTAATCGTAACGTAGGCTGTTAAAAAAATCTTCAGGATTGGAATATTGGTTTAAATATGTTTTGTATGTTGCGGCGTTATCGTCTTTTGTATCATCCAAATCGGTAACATTTTCTTGCCAGTAATACCACGAGTTCATACCTTTCCACACAAAATCGTTTACGTTTTCTGTCGAAACAGTTATATCGTCATCGTTATCTTTAAAGCAGGATGTTACGATTAGAAATAAAAGAAGCAGGGTTCTATGGACAAAAGCTTTCATGGTTTAAATTAGCGTTCTAACATTTTAAAATCTAAGTTATCGAACATCCTTTTTCCAAGTGGAGCAAAATCTTTCGTATCGGCTACGTGTTTAATTTTAATACCTGTTCTGTCCATATTATTTTTAGTGGAAGTTCCAGTTATTAATTCTACAGCTTTATTTAAAAACGGTTCGTTAATATTCCCCAAAATACCTAAATTGACCAAGTTTTCTCCTTCTTGGGTCTCTCCGTTAGCTGTTTGGTACGTAATGATATGGTCGGGGACCAAACCATTGTAATAATCGGACACGCCATTTTTATTTGCCGATTTATATACTAATGGCTGCATGGCGTATTTGTGGTTGGGGTTTGCTTTTTCTTTGTCGAAATTATTGGCATCATACAGTGTAACAGAAGCGGTATATTTTCCTGTGGTGCGTGTTCCGATATGTATAACATCGATGTAAGGATCCAGTCCATTAATTATTAGTTCGCTTGCCGAGGCCGTACCGGTAGTGGTTAATATATAAACTTTAGTTAGATTTAGCATGTTTATAGAAGAATTATCGGCAAGTTTATCCGTAAATCTATCATTTAGGAATTCCGGATTATTGCTACTAAAATACGCTTGGTATTTGCTGTTCCATTGTGCCGAAGCAAAAATATCTTCTGTAAACTGTCCGGTAATCATACTGGCTAAAGCTACTGCGGTACTTACTCTTCCTCCGGGATTGTAACGTAGGTCTAAAATTAAATCTGTTGCGCCTTGTGCTTTAAATTCTGCAAAAACATCGTTAAGGGCATTGTCGAAATCACCAATAAATTGATTGTACATTAAATAGGCTATTGTATGGCCATTTATTTCAATTATATCATTAATTAAAATGGGGTCTTCGGTAAATTCGGTTTTGGTAAGGGCTACAGTTTTTCCATTTATAGCTACGATGTTGTTTGTAATATCGGCCATGCCAAGTGTGAAATTATCATTGCTGCCAAATAGCAATTCTTGATAATTGTTTATGGTTAACTGTTGCCCATCGACTTCCAAGAAAAAATCACCCCGATAGATATCTTTATTGGCTGCATCCGAATTTTTGGCTATATAACGTACATATCCAAGAATATCGTTTGATCCAGAAAGCCTAACAAGACCAAAATCCAAACCGCTTGATTTTGATGTTCCCTGAAAAGAGTTTTCCAAAGCAACATAATCGTCAACCAAATAACTGAATTTATCGATATCGTCTTTTTTGTACAATAAGGCATCGAACAACTCAGTAGGGTTGTTGTACTTATTTAAAAAAGTAAAATAATCGGCAATAATATCTTGCGACAGATTTTCGGTAGTATCGTAACTGTTATAAAATGTAACATAATCATTATTGCTAAAAAACTTAGTGTCGCCAAGATTGGGAACATCGCTTTGCCATAAATAAACATCGTTTAGTCCGCGCCAAATAAAATCGTTTACTTCGTTGTTTAAAGAGACCGATTCTATAACAGGAGTATTATCGTCGCTCTTGCTGCAACCGGTAAACAATAAAGAAGAAATAACAAAAGCGGTAAGAATGTTAAGGATGGTTTTTTTCAATTTCATATTCTAAGAATTTATATCTTTAACTGTAAAAGTACTACAATATTGCATTATTAAAACTATTTTGTAACAATTTTACATGTTGGTCGTCGTAATAACAAATAACCCAAACGAGCAACGAGTAACTAACCAAAAGAGGAAATGACCCAAATGGATTTTTTAAACATTGTTATGCCTTTTAAAGATAAGGTATTCCGTTTGGCAAAACGTTTGTTGGTATCGACAGAGGAGGCCGAAGACGCCACGCAGGAAGTGTTGTTGAAATTATGGAACAATAAAACCAAGATAGAAGATTATAAAAATGTAGAAGCTTTTTCTATGACCATGACCAAGAATTTTTGTTTGGATAAGTTAAAGTCGAAACAGGCACAGAATTTAAAAATAGTACACAGTAATTACGAAGATACCAATGTGTCCTTACAAAAACAGGTTGAACTAAACGATAGCATAAGTTGGGTATCGAAAATTATGGAGGAATTACCCGAACAGCAAAAAATAATTGTTCAGTTACGCGATATAGAAGCTTACAATTTGGACGAAATAGCCAAAATACTGCAAATGAACAACACGGCTGTAAGGGTAGCGCTTTCAAGGGCAAGAAAAACAATAAGGGAAAAGTTAACAAATACTCATAATTATGGTATTGGATGATATAGAAAAATTACTCGAAAAATACGAAAATGGAGAAACCAACCTAAACGAAGAGCAACGGTTAAAAACCTATTTTGCACAGGAAACCGTACCACCACATTTAGCAGTTTATAAGTCTATATTTACGTATTTTTTAGAAAACCAAAACGAACAGTTTACCAAAAACATTCCATTAAAACATAGAAAAACACTTAATTATAAGTGGATTTATGTTGCAGCGGTAGCCGTTATTATGGCCGGATTTTACTTTAAAACGCCAATAAGCAGTATGTACAGTAAGTATGCTTATGGCACATACCATGAGCCCGAACAGGCCTTGGACGAATTAACCAAGTCTTTGGCCATGATTTCAAGCCAGTTTAATAAAGGAGTTTCAAGTGTTTCGTATTTAAACAAATACAAAAAAGGGGCAGAAAGCCTAAGTTACCTTGGAGAACTGGAAAAATCGACACAGATTATTTTTAAACCAATTTCAGAATTAAAACAAAATGAACACACAAATTTTAAATAAAAGAACGATGAAAAATAAATTTTTTATATTGGTAATGGCCATTATGTTGTTACCAATTACCGGAATGGCACAGGATATTTTCGATAAATACGAAAACAGCTCCGATGTTACTTATGTATCCATTAAACCCAAAATGTTCCAAATGATAGCAAAAATGGGTATCAACATCGAAGATCCCGAAGCCAAGGCTTATATGGACATGGTAAAAAGTATTACTAGTTTTAAAACCATGACAACCGAGAGTAAAACGGTGGCTTCCGATATTGCCAAGTGGGTGAAATCGCGCTCTGGAGGCTTGGAAGAATTAATGGAAGTAAAGGATGAAGGTACCAATGTAAAGTTTTATGTTAAAGAAGGTAAAGACGAAGACCATGTAAAAGAACTTTTAATATTTGTTAATGGGCTGGATAGGGTAATAAAGGAAAAAATAGAGATAAATGGTGAAGAACGAACCATAGAAACCGTTGTGGTATCCTTAACGGGCGATATCGATTTAAACGAAATCTCCAAACTTACCAATAAAATGAATATTAAAGGTGGAGAACATTTAGAGAAGAACAAACGCAAATAAATAGAACTCCACATATTATTTTGAGATATATAACTAGGTAAAAAATAAAAACAAAACATGTGAAATCAATAATAAACCAAATAATAACCCTACTGGCAATAGTTATGCTGTTGGTAAGTTGCAACGATGCACCAAGTTTGCAGCGTTATTTTGTAGACCACCAAGAAACGCCCAATTTTATAACCCAAGATTTGCCTGTTTCTATGCTTAATATTGATGAATCTCAACTAACCGAATCGCAACAAGAAGCCTATAAGTCGGTATCTCGATTAAACTTTTTAGGCTACAAAAAAGGTGAAAACGATTCGTTGAACTACAAAAATGAGTTGAACCAGATAAAAACCATTTTAAATCATGACGATTATTACGATTTAATGGAGTTTAGCGATAAAGGAAACAAAATTGTTGTAAAATACTTGGGAGAAGATGATGAAGCCGATGAAATTATTGTTTTTGGCAGTTCGCCCACCATGGGATTTGCCATAGTTAGGGTTTTGGGAAATGATATGAATCCTGAAAAAATGGCAAACTTGGCAGGTTTGTTAAAGAATAGCAATATAGATGAAGAACAATTTAGCGATATTCTTGGTTTTTTTAAGTAGGAAAGTAACATAAAATATACCTTTGCATACGGTACAAACCCTTTGTATAAATAAGGCTGAACGTTTCAGGGCAAATGTGGGTTACTTAATAAAAATAAGACATGAAACAACTGTGCAAGGAAGCCTAATACAGCTCATTCTTGGACAATAACAAGATGTCTGCTCTTCATCCTTTTCTTGCTAAAAAGGTGATTAAGGTGTTTTCAAATAAATTAAAGTATTATTGCTTAATGATTTTTTTAGTAATAATCTTATCCATATTATCTATAACCGAAATAATATAAATACCATTGGGATAATGCGATAAATTCAAATTTGTAGAGACGCCATTAGGTTTGACTTTTTGTAAAACCTTGCCATGTAAATCTAATATTTTAATTGATTTTATTGGTGAAAACCCTGTTATGTTCAGTACTGAAGTTGTTGGATTGGGATATATTGAAAAATTATTGGAGGTTGATTTCTTTTGTTTTAGTGTTGTATTGTCTTCTTCGTCTGTATATTCAATGATTAGTTGGGGTTTTTCGGCTTCTACAGTATATTCTTTGGACCAAAATCTGGCATCAGTTTTAGAACCGGCAACGGTTGATGAGATATTCAAGGATAAAATGCCATCATCATCCATTTCACTTAAAACTTGTGGGGTAATATTCCATTCAATATATCCACTACTTACAGCTAATTGGTTGTCCAAAAGGGTACTTGGTAAGGGTTTGTTGTTCCATGTAATGCCCATTTCGGTCCAACTGTCGTCATTAACATATTTAGCATCCCAACTTGTAGCTGTTACGCCAGTATTGGTATTGGCAATGCTTAACCTTAATTTAGCCGAAGCAATATTACTATTTGTAATACTTGATAAGTCAAATTTTAAATAGGATTGTCGTGTTGTATTGGCTTTATCTTTTTTAACAATTAATCCTACATTATCTCCGTAGTTAATGTTTTTTTTGGTTCCACTATTTACATAAGCATCGGCAATAGGTGTAATTATGGTTAATGGTTCTTCTTCCGTTACTGTTTTGATTGGAGTGTTTATGTCGGCAGTATGTACAATACTGGAACCTGCATAGACTCCCGTAGGCATGGTATTGGAAATATGTCGGGTATCGGTTACATTTGGGATATCTATAAAAATATTGATGGAAGATTTCTGCTGACTTGGGTCTGCAATGTGTACGGTAATGGATGAAGTGCTAACATTTTTCAATAGTAGGGTACAGGGTTGGTCAACTTCAATTTTGGTAGTGCCATCGTCATAACTTCCGGCTTCATAAAAAATTATTTGAAGCATATCTAATCCGGTATGTTTTACGGCTTGTACGGCATTATTGTTTTGGGTTATTAATATGTTATTATTTGTGTTATATGCCTGCATTTGGGATACACTAGTTTTGTTAGGGGCAACAATGTACGCGTAAGAACCGTTTGAGGGCTGTGTACCATGGTCTATCCATAGTTTAAAAACAGATTTGCTTACAGTATTGCTTGATTCTCCTGTGTTAATGCTTTGCCAAGTACCCGATTGGGTGTGGGTGCTTAATTTTACCTGTCCACCTTGTGGAAAAAAATATCCGATATTATTATGTAAAATCCATTCGGAGGTACTGTTGTAGGTTAGATTGCTATTGGGAGGGAGTATTGTTGTACTACCGTTATTTTGCACAGTAACATCGCCATCCAACAAACATTGGTTGATGGTCGAGGTGATAGTTTGCGTTGCAGAAGAGCTTATGTCGGAACCAAGACATACAACTTCATCATCAAAAAAGAACCAACCTTTTTTAGCAGGGGTATTGTATTCGTTTTGTATATGGGCTTTAATACCATAAAGACCGTCGGATACACCACCAGAAAATGTTGATGTGCCCAGTTTGCCCCATAGTGCAGGCTGTGGAACATTGGTGATTTCGGGAACTGTTATTCCCGGTACTTTTGCCCAATCCCAAATGGGGTAGATGTTGTAATATTCATCACCATCTATTGTAATGTAGCTTCCTCCATCGGCAAGATAAGCCCCTTTTCTATTTTCGCCATTACCGAATTCCGTTTTCTTAACGCGGGTAGATGAAGTACGTACTGAAAAATTATATCCTGCTCGGTTATGCACGGCAAAATCGGAACGCCAATATTGCGTATGTGCTTCGTTAACCATATAGTTGGGAGCTTGGCTACCGTTTAGCCTGTTTATTTCAGCACTATATTGGGGTTCGTTGGTAGGATCCAAAGCTTTTAGTTTTGTTAGGGTAGTAATCAGTCTATATCCTAATGTAGTATTTTCTCTGCTTATACCCCTACCAACGGTACTGTGGTCTATGTGTTGTCCTCTTGTTATGTTAATTATGGTCTTTAGAGTGTATTGCGTCAATATATCCAATTTTGCCTGAGATAGGGCATAACTAGTGCCTAATAGGTAGGCAGCGGCATTTACCTCTCCACTTAAAAATACCGTCCCGTAGGATGCAATGGCTTGTTGTGGCCCGTGGTCTCGATAGGAGTAGTCATGCTGCAGGCCCTCGTCGGTATTAGTAATTTCAATAGGTAAAAATACTTGGGTAACACCTCTGTTCATTAAAGTGGCATTTTGGGTAAGTGCCGCCCGATATATAAAATGGGTTGCAATATCGACTTTATTGGCTGCTTTTCGTGCTTCGGGATTGCCTCGGCTCATTTGGCTTATTAAATTGCTTTCCAATGAATTGGAAATACTGGAACTCCCTGCCCGTAGCAATACTAGTACTTTGCCCAACTCTCTTGGAGAGGCAATTTGGTTGTACCACCAATTATTCGATTGGGGGTCGCTAGTATCCCAATAGGTAAGTGCGTTTTCTATTACTGTAAATAAGTTGAGATCTTGGTGGTAAGTGCTTCCAGAATCTATATATGCCCTTGATAATTGATTAATTCTGAAAAGATGTTCTAAAGGTTGCCATTTTGTGTTGGCGGTACTACTATAATTTATGTCTGTCCATGAACCATCATCTTGTATGGTGAGTAGAAGTGAAGCTACGGCAATATCGTTTTCAGAAGTATTATTGTTGGATAAAATATCTGTCCTGATATTTTCCAGTATGGTTTCGTAATCCTGCGAAGCTACATTAAAAACACATGATACAATTACGGTTAAGGTAAGTAAAAAATTTTTAGTCATCAGATTAATATTTTAATTTAGTTAGATAAACCGGAGAAGCTCATAAAGCAAAATAAAATTTTTGGGCAATAGGTACATTTTTCAAAAAATAAAGTGGAGCCCTAAAGTATTAAATATATTGTAAAATAGCATAAATTTGTATATAATTTTTTAATAATAATCTGTTGTGCATTTAGCATAAGTTGACTTTAATTTTGTTCATTGGTCTATTGAATACAAATACATTGAGATACTGAATCATTGTAAAAGCAGTAATTTTAGATAATACTCTTGTGACTA
>JBKEDH010000054.1:0-31403 GCA_047975295.1 Aestuariibaculum sp. | reverse complement strand
TAAGCATGCCCCTAAACAGTTCGTTAATTACGGGAG
Source organism: Aestuariibaculum sp. (assembly GCA_047975295.1). Taxonomy (GTDB): domain Bacteria; phylum Bacteroidota; class Bacteroidia; order Flavobacteriales; family Flavobacteriaceae; genus JBKEDH01. The sequence continues at coordinate 31,367 of JBKEDH010000054.1, read as the reverse complement.
CACAAAGTTTATTTGGTGTTAAAACACAGTTACAATTTGGAAAAACAACCATAACGGGTGTGTTTTCCGAACAACGATCGGATGCCAATACCGTAATAGCGCAAGGTGGTGGTACTGTTGAGGAGTTTGAGTTTTTTATAAGAGAATACGACGAAAATAGGCACTTCTTCTTGTCGCAGTATTTTAGGGATAAGTACGACGATGCCCTAAAAAATTATCCGTTTATAAACAATGGTGGAGTACAGATTACCCGAATAGAGGTTTGGGTAACCAACCGTAATAACCGTACCGAAAACGTAAGAAATATTGTAGCCTTACAAGATTTGGGGGAAACCAATAAGGTAGCATCGGCCGTAAATGTAGTTGTGGCACCGGGAAGTTTTTCAGATAATGGCAATAACGCATTCGACCCTACCGGTATAGGCGAAGCAGGTTCCCAACTTACAGATGCCATTCGCGATATAGCAACGGTACAGTCGGGTATATTGGTCTCTGGTGTAAACGAAGGTTTCGATTATGCAAAACTGGAAAACGCCAGAAAGTTGGTTAATGGTACCGAATATGTACTTAATACCCAACTGGGTTATATATCTTTAAACCAACGTTTAAATAACGACGAAGTTTTGGCCGTAGCCTTTCAATATACAGCAGGGGGAAATGTGTATCAAGTAGGAGAGTTTGCCAACGATGGTATAAATGCCACTAATGTTACCACAAATACTTCGGGACAAGTTACCGATGTGGTAAACAGTAGTTTGGTTTTAAAACTTTTAAAAAGCAGTATAACCAGTGTCGAGCAACCCATTTGGGATTTAATGATGAAAAACATCTACGATACGGGTGCCTACAATATAACACAAGAGGATTTTAAACTGAACATTTTTTACAACGAAGCCTCTCCCTTAAACTACATTTCACCAGTAGGTGGGAGTTTCGAATTGGACATTAACGGAAATCCTGTTGCAACAAATACTTCTGAAGAAGATTTAATACAAAACGTACCCTTACTTCGGGTATTCAATCTCGATAAATTAAATTATAATAACGATCCTCAGGCTAGAGGAGACGGCTTTTTCGATTTTGTTTCGGGCATTACCGTAATTCCACAAAATGGAAGTATTATTTTTACTAGTGTCGAGCCTTTTGGCGAGTATTTATTTAATGTTTTGGGTAACGGCGATTACAGTAACGAAGCCAGTTACAACGACAACCAAAAAAAATATGTGTTTAACGAACTTTATAGCAGTACAAAGACCGCAGCTTTAGAAATACCCGAAAAAAACAAGTTTAAATTAAAAGGCCGTTATAAATATTCCGGAAGCGATGGCGGTATCCCTATCGGGTCGTTTAATGTGCCTCGTGGTTCGGTAAGGGTAACAGCAGGTGGCCGTGTATTGGCCGAAGGTATCGATTATGTAGTAAATTACGAAATGGGTCGTGTACAGATTTTAGACGAAGCCCTAAAAGCATCCAATACGCCTATCGAAGTTTCTACCGAAAACAATGCCGTTTTTGGCCAACAAACCAAACGTTTCACCGGTTTGAATATAGAGCACAAGTTTAACGAAAACTTTATTCTTGGTGGAACACTTTTAAACCTAAACGAGCGTCCCATAACCCAAAAAGCCAATTATGGTACCGAGCCCATTAACAACACAATTTTTGGATTTAATGGTATTTATGCTACTAAAGTACCGTTTTTAACACGTTTGGTAAATAAACTACCTAATATCGATACCGATGTGGAATCGAATGTATCGTTGCGCGGTGAGTTTGCTTATTTGGCTCCGGGTTCGCCAAAGGCAACACGTTTAAATGGAGAAGCAACCTCTTATGTCGATGATTTTGAAGGTTCGCAAAATGCCATCGATTTAAAATCGCAACAATCGTGGTTTTTGGCAAGTAGGCCGTTGGAACTTAATGGTACGACAGCTTTTGATGACAATGGTATTGAAAACGGTTACCACCGAGCCATGCTTAACTGGTATGTTATCGACCCTATTTTTTATAGCCGGCAACGGCCAGATGGTATCTCGGATAATGATATTTCCGATTTATACACCAGTAGAATTTTTATAAGCGAACTTTTTCCCGAACGCGATTTGGTACAGGGGCAGAGTACAACTCAAAATGCATTAGATTTGGTGTATTATCCCAACGAACGCGGCCCTTATAATTTCGATCCTAATTCGGCAGGTGGTGTTATTAATAATCCGCAGGAATCCTGGGCAGGTATTATGAGACAATTAACATCAACCGATTTTGAGCAACAAAATGTTGAGTATATAGAATTTTGGATTCAGGATCCGTTTTTGGATAATCCCACAAACTCGGGAGGCAAATTGGTGTTTAACCTTGGAAATATTTCCGAAGACATTATTAAGGATGGTAAGAAATTATACGAAAACGGTTTACCGAAAGATGGTAATATTGCTGCACTTACCCCAACTCAATGGGGTAGCGTAGTCCCATTAAACCAATCGTTGGTATATGCTTTCGATAGTACAGGCGATGAACGTACCAATCAAGATGTAGGCTACGATGGTTACAATGATGAAGAAGAAGCATTACAATTTGGAGCTAATTTTGGCAGCGATCCGGCCAAAGATAATTATACCTACTTTTTAAATACCGATGGCGATATTTTCCAACGGTATAAAAATTACAATGGAGTGGAAGGCAATACGCCGGATTCATTTTCAAAAACCGATAGGGGCGCCAACATACAGCCTGATGTAGAAGATATTAATCGGGACAACACCATGAACACGATTAATAGTTATTTCGAGTACGAATTGGATATGCAACGTCAGTATTTGCCTGCCAATAAAACCGAAATGGAAAACCTGCCGGACACGAATCCCTTAAAAGAATTTTTAACCGATGTAAAGCTGCAAACTCGAACATTGCCAAACGGAAGAACGGCCGATATACGCTGGTACCAAGTAAGAATACCTTTAGATGTACCTTTGGATAGATTTGACGATAATGCTACCGACCAAAATAGAAAGTACAGGCGATATGGTGGTATTTCCGATTTTAGATCGATTCGTTTTATGCGTATGTACCTTAATGGTTTTACCGAAAAAACAGTATTCCGTTTCGGTACTTTGGAGTTGGTTCGAAGCGAGTGGAGACGCTATACCCAGTCGTTGGATAGGGACGACACCGATATATCCGACGATAATACCGATTTTTCGGTAGGTGTAATAGGAACTTTGGAAAACGAAGGAAGCTATAGGCGTCCGCCGGGAATCGAGGCCGAAGAGCTTTATTACAACAATAGAGTAATAGAGCAAAACGAACAGTCGTTAATGGTTAATGTATGCGATTTGGAGTCGCAAGATTCGCGCGGTGTTTACAAAAACATCAGTTTAGATATGCGCCAATACAAGCGTATGCGTATGTTTATCCATCTTGAAGAAGAAGGTTCGGGAATACCAAGTAGTAGCAGTACAGCAGTTGGTTTTATACGAATGGGTAGCGACCTTACCGAAAACTTTTATCAAATAGAAATACCACTTAAAGTTTCGGAGTCGGTAAGTGCCGAAGGGCTTTGGCCGGAAGAAAACGAGATAAACCTCCCCATTGAAATATTAGGACAAATCAAGGCTTTGGGCATTTCCAATATGAGTTTAACTAACGAAGACCCCACATTTTACAATGTTGTGGACGGTAAACTTATAGAAACCCCAGTTAACGAGTTTTCTGCCCATACTCTTGGGCAGCACCGCGTAGCTATTAAGGGAAATCCTAACTTTGGAGATATAAGAACGCTAATGGTAGGGGTTAAAAATGCGGTAAACGATGGTCCAAACGATACCCCACCCATAATATCTCCTATTTGTGCCGAAGTTTGGTTTAACGAATTGCGCTTGTCCGATATGGAAAACGAAGGAGGTTGGGCTGCCGTGGTAAGTATGGATTCCAATATTGCCGATTTTATGACGATTAGTGCAACGGGGAGACAGAGTACATCTGGTTTTGGAACTATAGAGCAAGGACCAACACAACGCAGTTTGGAAGATGTAAAACAGTACGACGTGGTTACTAATATTAATGTGGGCCAGTTACTACCAAAAAAATGGGGTGTACAAATACCGTTTAACTATGCTCAAAGTGAAGAATTAATAACTCCAAAATACGATCAATATTACGAAGATTTAACCTTGGAATCGCGATTAAATGCAGCAAATTCCGAGAGTGAAAAAGAAACTATTAAGAATATATCTGAAGATTACACCAAACGAAAGAGCATTAACTTTATAGGAGTAAGGAAAACACGGACAACCGATGCCAAACCCCGTTTTTACGATATCGAGAACTTTACGTTCAATTATTCCTATAATAAAGTAGAGCATAGGGATTTCGAAATTGAAAATTCTACAAGTAAAACTGTTAGAACAGGAGCTAATTACGCCTTTAATTTCAATCCTGTAAAAATAGAGCCTTTTAAAAAGAACGATTCGTTGTTTACTGGTAAATACTGGAAAATATTAAAAGATTTAAACCTTAATTTATTGCAAACAAGTTTTACAGTAAATACCGATATTAACAGGCAGTTTAACAGACAAAAATATAGAGAAGTAGAGCTGGATGGTGGCAATATCGGCATTGAAGAACTGTATAGAAGAAATTATATGTTCGACATGCAATACACCATCAACTATAATATTTCTGAAAGTTTAAGTCTTAATTTTATAGCATCCAATAACAATATAGTCAGAAATTACTTTAAAGATAATATTGTTAATGGAGAGCAGAACGAAACACTTGGTGTATGGGATGGTTTCTTCGATGTTGGCGACCCCAACAGACAATCGCAAAATTTGGGAATAACTTACCGGATTCCCATAAATAAAATTCCGACATTTAGTTTTATAGATGCCACTTATCAGTACAGCGGTAATTTTCAATGGCAAAAAGGCTCCGATCTATACGGTAATGTAGAACTTAATGGTAGCACCTACAATTTGGGTAACACGGTGCAAAACGCCAATACACACAATATTAATTCCAATTTAGATATGAATAAGTTTTACCGTTATATTGGATTGGTTAAAAAATCTGTTGTTAGATCAAGAAACGGAAATACGTCATCTTCAAACCGAAATAATAAAACGGAATCTTCAAAAACCAAAAGTAAAACCGGAGCAAAATTGGCAAATGCCGGAATAGATATCTTAACCAGTATAAAGCGTATTCAGGCCAATTACTCGGAGAATAACGGTACATTTTTACCGGGCTATATTAAAACTCCGGGCTTTATTGGAACAATGAAACCTACTTTGGGCTTTACCTTTGGTGGGCAAAGCGATGTTAGGTATATGGCGGCACGGAAAGGTTGGTTAACGTTTTTCCCCGAGTTTAACCAACAATATAGCAAAACCCATACAAAGCAATTGGATTTATCGGCCACTTTACAACCCGTAGCCGATTTAACCATAGACATAGTGGGCAATAGAACCTATTTTAGGAACTATACCGAAAATTACAGGGTAAACAACATTGGAGGTACTTACGAATACGAATCTTTAACCCCAAACACTTACGGTAACTTTAATGTTTCTACCGTTCTTATAAAAACAGCTTTTAGTAAAAGCGACGAAAACCAATCGGCTGCTTTTAACGACTTTAGGAATAATAGATTAACAGTAGCAAGACGTTTGGCCCAAGAAAAAGGAGTAGATATTAGCGATGTCGATGCCGACGGATATCCAAAAGGATTTGGAAAAAATAGTCAGGCTGTATTGTTGCCAGCATTTTTGGCAGCTTATACGGGGCGCGATGCAGGCAAGGTAAACACATCGGCGTTTAGGGATGTGCCAATACCAAACTGGGACTTAAAATACACCGGTTTGATGAAAATAAAATGGTTCAAAAAACAATTTAAACGCTTTTCGGTAACACATGGGTACCGCTCCACCTACAATATAAACCAGTACCAAAGCAATTTAGATTATGTGGCTCCCGATTTTTCTCAAGATTATGATAGCCAACTTTCTGAAACAAAAGACCAATCGGGAAATTATAAAAACGAAATGCTTTACAGCAATATCAATTTAACCGAATCGTTTTCGCCATTGGTAAAAGTGGATTTCGAAATGAAAAATTCGGTAAAAATATTGCTGGAAGCTAGAAAAGACAGGTTACTATCTTTAAGTTTCGACAATAATTTGTTAACCGAAGTTATAGGCAACGAATATGTGGTTGGATTGGGCTACAGAATAAAAGATGTACGTATTAACTCCAATTTGGCCGGGCCTAAAAAACGTATTGTAAGCGATTTGAACATGAAAGCCGATGTTTCGGTAAGGGAAAACAAAACCATAATACGCTATCTCGATTTGGAAAACAACCAAATAACGTCCGGACAGACCATTTGGAGTACCAAATTTACGGCCGATTATGCCTTTAGTAAAAACCTAACCGGTATTTTCTATTTCGATTATAACTTCTCTAAATACGCTATTTCCACGGCATTTCCACAAACAACAATTCGATCGGGATTAACGTTGCGGTATAATTTTGGTAATTAATGCCTTGTAATGGTTTGAATTTATAAATTGAATAGATACATTTGCTACAAACAAATTAAAACCAACAAGCAATGAATATTCCATCCGAATTAAAATACACAAAAGACCACGAGTGGGTACGTGTAGAGGGCGATACCGCAACAATAGGCATTACCGATTTTGCACAGAGCGAATTGGGCGATATTGTTTATGTTGAAGTAGAAACTGTTGACGAAACCTTAGATGCCGAAGAAATTTTTGGTACTGTTGAAGCTGTTAAAACGGTTTCCGATTTATTTTTACCAGTATCGGGCCAAATAATCGAGTTTAACGAATTACTTGAAGACGAACCCGAAAAAGTAAACAGCGACCCTTATGGCGATGGTTGGATGATTAAGGTGAAATGCTCAGATTTGTCTCAAGTAGAGGCATTAATGTCTGCCGAAGATTACAAAAACCTCGTAGGTGCTTAAAAAACAAATCCTTACTATAAGCATATTATATACCATGGCTTTGGCCATGGTATGTTTGGTAAGGTTAAACAATTTACCCAGCGTAGGCGTAAAAAACGTCGATAAAATATTTCATTTCTCTTCTTACTTTGTACTGGCTTTGTTATGGTACGGTACGTTTACCTTAAAATTTAGTATAAAATATAGAAAGGCAATAATCTACACCATTTTTTCAACAGTAGCTTTTGGTATGGTTATTGAGGTTTTACAAGGTGCGCTAACACGGCACAGAACTTTCGATATAAATGATGCCATGGCCAATACTTTTGGAGTGCTTTTAGCTATGGTTATTGTAGTGTTAAAAAAAATAACCGTTAAAAATTAACATAAGACTTGCTTTTTTGGTAAAAAAAAAGTTATTTTAGCAATCTTGAAAAACAAATTTAATTATGGAACCCAAAAAGAATTCTAAGGCAAATGTAGGGCGTAATAGTTCACTTTACTTTGCAATTGGTTTGGCCTTGATGTTGTTTTTTACAAATTATGCCATCAATTACAAAACGTACGATAAGGAAGATATCGATATTGGCCAATTGGTAATGGAAGAAGAGTTTGAGGAAGAAATTCCGTTAACCGAACAAATGCAGTTGCCACCGCCACCACCGCCACCGCCACCGGCAGCAGTAGAGCAGATTGAGGTAATAGAAGATGAAGAAGAAATTGAAGAAACCGTAATGGAAGATACCGAAGTTGATCAAGAAACAGAGATAGCTCCAGAAATAGAACATGTTGAGGTAGCCGAAACTGTTGAAGAAGATTTAGAAGTGCCATTTGCGGTAATTGAAAACGTACCTGTATTTCCCGGATGCGAAAAGGGTAGTAACCAACAGAAAAAAGACTGTATGTCCAAAAAGATCTCCGATTTTGTTGGGAAAAAATTTAATACCGATTTGGCTAGTGATCTTGGTCTGTCCGGTCGCCAGCGTATTAGCGTAATGTTTAAAATAGATAAAACCGGAACCGTAACAGGAATACAGGCTAGAGCGCCACATCCCGGTTTGGCAAAAGAGGCAGAGCGTGTTATAAAAATGCTCCCTAAAATGCAGCCCGGTAAACAAAGAGGTAAGCCGGTAACCGTACCTTATGCATTACCTATAGTTTTTCAAGTACAAGATTAGATTTATTATCTTATATAAAATTAAATCCCGTTACAAATTTTGTAACGGGATTTTTTTTGGTATGCTTATTGTGGAATTATCATAATGTTAACAAACAAATTATAATAATTATGAAAAATTCTAAAAATCTGGATGAGTCCATTCGGCAAAATGGGCAAAATGCAAAAAAATCACAAAAGCATGATGCAAATTTACAAAAAAGCACAATACTGTATTTCCAAATAGGGCTTGTTCTTTGTTTATTGGGTTCAATAGCCTTATTGGAAATGAAATTCGAAACAAAGATTCCCGAAGTAGCATACTTGCCTGAGCCAGAGGAAATCTATTCGGCCGATGTGCCTATTGTAAAGGTTAAAGTGAAGCAATTGGATAAAAAGATAGCCACGAAGCCCAAGCCCGATACCCGAAAGTATGAAGAAGTGCCGGACGAAACCCCCGATATTTTTGAAGAATTAGACAAAAATTCCGAGCCGGAGACTCAACCCGTATTAAATCCCGATGCTGTAGTTGTGGTCGATGCTCCTCCAACAGAAATTCCAGATATTCCTTTTCCGTTAATAGAGCATGTTCCCGTGTATCCCGGATGCGAAAATAAAAAGACCAACGACGAAAAACGCAAATGCATGTCCGAGAAAATAACCAAATTGGTACAAAAAAAATTCGATACCGATTTAGGTGGCGAATTAGGACTAAAAGGGAAGCAGGTTATCCAGACTCAGTTTAAAATTGATAAAACCGGTCGTGTTACCGATGTTAAAGTTCGTGGTCCACACAAAGAATTGGAAAAGGAAGCCATGCGGGTTATTCATTTTATTCCGGAAATGACACCTGGCAAACAGCGGGACAGAAATGTAGGCGTTAGTTACAATTTACCCATTATTTTTCAAGTCCGAAATTAATATAGCATCAATATTTTTCGATTTTAGTACACGATAAAAATTCTCTTTATCGGTATGTTAAGCTAATTTTTAAGACCTTGAAAGTTTTTAAAATTTTTAAGGTTTTATAGTTTAATGTTTTTAGTATCAATACGTTATAGGTAATTTGTGGTTTTTTGTTGCGTACCGTGGGTAAATATGTATTTTTCTTTTTGTAGTGTGATTAATACAATTCCAAAAATTTTCGGAGAGCAAAAAGCCTTCAGTTTTTACTTCAATCTAAAAAGTTTAAATGAGTTCATTGCCAAAATACTTTAATGCAGTATCTTTGCCCACGCAACAATAGGTAGAAGATTAAGCATTTGGATACTACAAAAACTTCAATATCGACCAGCTCTGTTATTTCCGATTTTAAGGAGATAACAAAAATGAGATTGTCCCTAAGTGTCGTGTTTTCATCACTTGCCGGCTATTTACTGGGGGCAGATGTTGTTAACTACAAAATATTGGTACTTTTGGCTTTGGGTGGTTATTTTATGGTTGGAGCTTCAAATGCATTCAATCAAATTATAGAAAAAGATTTGGATGCCCTCATGAACCGCACCAAGAACAGGCCTATTCCATCTGGACGTATGTCGGTAACGGCTGCATTTGTTATAGCATCGGTTTTTACAGTTTTAGGGCTTGTAATATTGTACAGTATTAACAAGCAAACCGCTATGTTTGGTGCCATATCTATTTTTTTATATGTCTGTGTTTATACGCCTTTAAAAACAAAAACACCTTTAGCAGTTTTTGTAGGTGCTTTTCCTGGAGCTATACCCTTTATGTTAGGATGGGTTGCTGCCACAAATACTTTTGGTATAGAGCCGGGAACACTGTTTGCTTTGCAGTTTTTTTGGCAATTTCCGCATTTTTGGGCTATCGGTTGGTTTTTGTACGATGACTACAAACAAGGTGGGTTTTTTATGTTGCCAACAGGTAAACAAGATAGGGGTACAGCGGTACAGACCATTATGTACACCATTTGGACCATTTTAGCGTCCATATTGCCTGTGTTTGGGTTTACAGGAAAATTGCAACTTTCCGTTGTGGCGGCCGTAGTGGTGTTTATGTTGGGGCTGGTTATGTTGTATTATGCCATAGAGCTGTTTAAAAATATGACTGTAAAAGCCGCAAAACAGTTAATGCTGGCAAGTGTACTTTATATTACACTTGTTCAAATAGTATATGTTATAGATAAATTTTTACGATAACCATGGATTTAACTCAAGGTACTTTAGAAGAGAAAAAAGGACGGGCAAAAAAAATGATGCTTTGGTTTGGTGTGATATCGCTTGTTATGTCGTTTGCAGGCTGGACAAGTGCATTCGTGGTAAGCAGTTCAAGACCCGATTGGTTGCACGATTTTAAATTGCCTAATGCCTTTTTAATAAGTACTATTGTAATTATTGTAAGCAGCATAACCCTGATTCTTGCTAAAAAAGCATTGAAAAAAAATAATCGAATGGCCACGACTATATGGTTGTTGCTAACTTTTGGACTTGGTTTAACGTTTGTTTTTAATCAATTTACAGGTTTTCAGCAAATTATAAATTTAGGCTATAACTTTACCGGGCCAACCAGTAATGTAACCATGTCTTACATTTATTTAATAGCCATTATGCATATTTTGCACGTTATTGCTGGGCTAATTTGCTTAATAATGGTAATTTATAATCATTTTAAACAAAAGTATAATGCCAATAATATGCTTGGTTTTGAACTTGCTGCAACTTTTTGGCATTTTATTGATATACTTTGGATTTATCTGTTTTTGTTTTTATATTTCGTTAGATAAATAAAATAATTATTTTTGTTCAAATTTAAATAAACAACCAACATTTATGAGTACAACAGTTGCAAGTACTGGAACGGAAGGAAAAGTTTGGGGTGGAGCTAACCGGCCACTTAAAGCAAGCTATGGAAAATTGATGATGTGGTTCTTCATTGTTTCGGATGCATTAACATTTTCCGGTTTCTTGGTAGGGTATGGATTTTCCAGGTTTAAGGACATGGATACTTGGCCAATTGCCGACGATGTGTTTACACACGTGCCGTTTTTGCACGGGCAGGAACATCCTATGATTTTTGTGGCTTTTATGACCTTTGTTCTTATCATGTCTTCTGTAACTATGGTATTGGCTGTAGATGCAGGTCACCACATGAAAAAAGCCAAAGTGGCTACCTATATGTTTTTAACCATAATAGGCGGTCTAATATTTTTAAGTTCGCAAGCTTGGGAGTGGGCCACCTTTATTAAAGGTGATTATGGTGCGGTTGAAACGCGGGGAGGAAATATTTTGCAGTTTGTGGATACCGACGGCAAGCGTGTAGCACTAAGTGATTTTGTTGTGGCCGAGCCAAAATACCGTACAGAACACGAAAACAGTAATGGGCTTTGGTACATGCAAGAAGGTACTTTACCTACCTATACTGTAGAAGAAGTAATTAAAGGTTTGGAAAAACACGATAATGTCTTGGTTAGAACGCAACAAAAAACCGAAGATGGTAAAAAAACGGTTTTGTCCAGAGGAGAATCTCTCGAAGCAGTTAAAAGAAATGCTGTTGCCGTTGTAGAAGGAGCAAACCTTCATAGAAACGAATATGGAGCACCGTTGTTCGCCGATTTCTTTTTCTTTATTACAGGATTTCATGGGTTTCACGTATTTACCGGAGTATTGTTAAATATTATTATATTCTTTAACGTATTGCTGGGAACCTACGAAAAACGAAAAAGCTACGAAATGGTAGAAAAGGTTGGACTTTATTGGCACTTTGTAGATTTGGTTTGGGTATTTGTATTCACATTCTTCTATTTGGTTTAATTTTTTAAAGTATTAAAATGGCACAGGAACATAAATTGGAAATATTTAGAGGTTTAGTAAAATTTAAATCGAATACCCAAAAAATTTGGGGAGTACTTATATTTTTATCCGTCGTAACTCTAATCGAGGTCTTATTGGGTATTTATAAACCCGACTTTTTAAATGCCCAGTTTTTGGGAATGAAACTTCTAAATTGGGTTTTTGTTATTTTAACCTTGGTAAAGGCCTATTATATTACATGGGACTTTATGCATATGCGCGATGAGGTTAAGTTTCTTAAAGTTGTGGTTGTAGGGACATTGGTAATCTATATTTTATACTTAACATGGATAGTACTCGAAGAAGGACTTTATGTTTTTAACGTTTTTGATAACGGTTATATTAAAACAGATTTTTAAACGGAATTCATTTTTGGGCTATTTTTTAGCAAATAGAAAAAGTTTAAACCACTTCATAGTTAAATAGATATGGAAAGGCGGTTATTGTACCGCCTTTTTTTATTTTTGCAATTAAATTGGAAAAGGTATTTTAAATGGACAAGAAAAAAATAGGCCGTTATGTTGTTTTGGGAATATTATTTTTTCTTCCCGTAACCTTTCTCGTGTTTTTGTATCCGGCAACGCATAACTATACGCCTTTGGAAGTTGTAGGTACATCTGTGGACGAAATAGACGGATTTGTTTCCGATACCGAACAAAAAATTGTTTTAAAAAATCATATTACCGTTTTAGGGTTTTTAGGTACAGACCCCAACAAAAATGCCATTGCTGCCTCGAACTTAAAGGAGCTCATTTACGACAAGTTTAAAGGCTTTAAAAAATTCCAGATTGTTATCTTAATGCCCAGAGGAACCGAAAGTAAAGTTGAAAAACTAAAGACCGAAATTAATACTTACGAGAGTTTAAAGTACTGGCACTTTGTTTTTGGATCGCCGGAAAAAATTAATCAAATTTATAAGAGTTTACAATCTTCTGGCTCGCTTGATAATGATTTAGCCACCAATCAGGTGTTTATTATCGACAAGGATTTAAGCCAGCGTGGTAGGTTGGACGACAGAACCGATAAGGAGATAGAGCAAAATAAACCCATCTATAAGTTGTATGCGTACAACTGTATTGAAGTAGCCGAAATTAAAAATAAAATGAGCGACGATTTGCGTATTCTGTTTACCGAGTACAGACAAAAAAGAAAAGGTGAGTTCGATTCTTCTACACGACGTGCAAACGATTTAATAAATAGCGATGAAAAAGAATAATTATTCCTATATAGGTATAGCTTTTATAATTCTGGTATTCGGTATTATTTTTATACCCAGAATTGTCGATAGAATTTCCAATGGCGATATAACACGCAATGAGAGCAGAAGTAATTTTGCAGGAAATAAAACAAAAAAATCAGATGTATCGTTTATCGAAATAAATGGTAAGCCTAAAAAAGTACCGGCTTTCTCGTTTACCGATCAAAATGGCAATACCATAACCAATGCAGATTATAAAGGCAAGGTTTATTTGGTGGAATTCTTTTTTACCACATGCCCAACCATTTGCCCTAAAATGAATAAAAACTTAGTGCTTATACAGAACGAATTTTCCGATTTCGAAAATTTCGGGGTTGCTTCATTCACTATTAATCCCGAACACGACACATCCGAAGTTTTAAAAAAATATGCCGAGACATACGGTGTAACCAATTCCAATTGGCATTTAATGACGGGCAACAAAGATCTAATATATAAATTGGCAAATGAAGGATTTAATCTATATACGGTCGAAGATGAAAATATTTCGGGAGGTTTTGAACATTCGGGCAATTTTGCCTTAATCGATAAAAATGGGTTTATTCGCTCCAGAAAGGATAACTTTGGAAATCCCATAGTCTATTACAATGGTATAATATCTGAAGCAGATCAGATTGACGAAGATGGTGTTAAAGAAGAAATAAGCGCGTTAAAGGAAGATATAAAAAAATTGTTGAATGAATAAAACATCAACAAACATAACAGATCAAAAAAAATACAATCGGTTAATTATCGTGTTATCGGTTTTAATACCAATAATTGTAGCAGCACTATTTGGTGTAAAAATACCCAATGTAGAACCTTTGTCGTTTTTACCTCCTATTTATGCAACCATTAACGGTGTAACTGCGGTTATTTTAGTAGCAGCTTTTATGGCCATAAAAAAGAAGAATATAAGCTTGCATAAAAAACTGAATACAACCGCCATTATTTGTTCGGTGTTATTTTTAATAATGTATATGGCCTACCATATGACCAGCGACTCAACTAAATTTGGTGGTGAAGGAGCCATAAAATATGTGTATTATTTTGTATTGTTAACCCATATATTGCTATCGGTAATTATTATTCCTTTTGTATTGATTACTTATGTTAGAGCCATAACCAACGATTTTGAAAAACACAAAAAAATAGCAAAAATAGCATTTCCGTTGTGGTTGTATGTGGCTGTTTCTGGCGTTGTAGTTTATATCATGATAGCCCCTTATTATGCGTAATATTAAAAATAAAATAGTACTTACATTTCTTTTGTTGTTGGCATTTTTTAAAACCAATGCCCAATGCGCCATGTGCAGGGCGGTTTTGGAAAGTAACGAAGGGCAAAATGTTGCAGAAGGAGTTAATAATGGTATTGTATATTTAATGGCAATCCCATATATTTTAATGGCAGGACTGGGCTATTTTATTTATAGGAAATACAAGACGTTAAAAAAATAATAAAAAATATTTTTCTACCTGTTTTGTAACAATTCTTTGTTAGATTAGTCCTATAGATAAGGGTTTTTAAAAAATAGATATAACTTTTATTGAATATCCGTATTTATACATAGATAAGTATTTTTTTGTCATTCTGAACGAAGTGAAGAATCTCTACATACAATAAAAAGAGATTCTTCGTTCTTCAGAATGACAGAATCCAATAAATCTAAGGTATTAGGAACGAATACGGATATTCATATAACTTTTTTTTTTGATTCTCTTTTTGGGTATCTAAAAACGTTACATAACGATTAACCAACAAAATTATGTTAGAAATTAAGACTTTGCATAAATCCTATCCCATAGGAGACTCCAGTTTGCACGTTTTAAAAGGAATAGATCTTTCTGTTAAAGAAGGCGAAATGGTGGCCATTATGGGGTCTTCCGGTTCGGGAAAATCCACATTACTAAATATTATAGGCATGTTGGACGAGGCCGATAGTGGTGAATACATTTTGGATGGTGTACCAATTAAAAATCTAACCGAAAAAAAAGCAGCCATTTACCGAAATAAGTTTTTGGGCTTTATATTCCAATCCTTTAACCTTATCAACTACAAAAACGCCTTGGAGAATGTGGCGTTACCGTTGTATTATCAAGGGCTTAAACGTAAAGAACGTCAAGAAAAAGCTCTATTCCATCTTGAAAAAGTAGGACTAAAAGAATGGGCGCACCACTTACCCAACGAGCTTTCGGGCGGGCAAAAACAACGTGTTGCCATTGCAAGAGCATTGGCAGCCAATCCTAAATTATTACTTGCCGACGAGCCTACGGGAGCATTGGACACCAAAACATCTTACGATATTATGGCTTTTATCCAGCAGTTAAACGACGAGGGCAAAACCATTTTAATGGTAACCCACGAAGAAGACATTGCCAATATGTGCAAACGCATTGTACGTCTTAAAGATGGTGTTATAATGGAAGATACAAAAGTAACCCAAGTAAGAGCCGAACAGTATGTTTGATTTAGACCTTTGGCGCGAAATATTCCAAAGCATCAATAAAAACAGGACCCGAAGCCTGCTTTCGGGCTTTACGGTTACCTTTGCTATTTTGCTTTTTGCCATTTTATTTGGTATTGCCAATGGTTTAAAAAACACGTTTAACGAGGCTTTTGGTACCGATGCCAACAATTCCATTGTTATTTATCCCGGGCGGACCACCAAAGCTTATAAAGGCCTTCAGGTAGGGAGACAGATTCAATTTAAAAATGAAGATAGGGATTTTATTCTAAATAAGTTTGGCGACAAAGTACAGTATATTACTTCTAAAATAAACCGAACATCGGCAGTAGCCTATCGAGGTGAAGAAAGCACCTACGAGGTAAGAGGCGTACATCCCGAATATATGTTTATAGAAAACAACAAAATAAAGGAAGGGCGCTATATAAACGAAAAGGATATACAAGACAAGCGTAAAGTGGTTATAATAGGCAGAACCATTGAGGAAGATTTGTTTAAAAAAGAAACGCCCGTTGGTAAGTATTTGAATATTGGCGGACTTTCCTATAAAATAGTTGGTGTTTTTACAGATGATGAAGGCGACTCCGAAGAACGTGTTATATACATGCCATTAACCACCACACAGTTTGTTTACGGTAATACCGATAATATCGATATGCTTCATCTAACTTTTAATCCAAAAATGAGTGCCAATGAAGCTCTCGCCTTTGGTAATGCCATAAACACCCAATTAAAGCAACGTTTTTCGGTAGCAAAAAGCGACCAGCGTGCGATACGCTTGTTCAATATGGCCGAAGGCACCAAGCAAGTTGATATTATGACCACTAGTTTAACTGTAATTATCTTGGTAATTGGCTTGGGCACATTAATAGCCGGTATTGTGGGTATTAGTAATATTATGATTTTTATTGTAAAAGAACGCACCAAAGAAATCGGCATACGTAAAGCGTTGGGTGCTACACCAAGGTCCATAGTCTCCATCATTTTGTTAGAGTCTATTCTTATCACGGCCATTGCAGGCTATATCGGGCTGTTGTTGGGTGTTGGGGTTTTGGAATCGGTCGGGCCGAGTTTAGATAAATATTTTATAAAAGACCCCAGTATAAGTACAAGTTTGGTGGTAACGGCAACCATTATTTTAATTGTTGCAGGAGGTTTGGCAGGTTATTTGCCGGCAAAAAAAGCTTCGCAGATAAAACCTATTGTAGCCCTTAGAAACGATTAGTTATGTTTAGATTTTTATTTGATAGAGATACATGGCAGGAAGTTTTCGATAGCTTCAACAAAAACAAGCTCCGATCGGTACTAACCATGATTGGTGTTTGGTGGGGTATATTGTTGCTTATTGGGTTATTGGGTTCGGCAAGGGGTTTAGAAAATTCGTTTAACCGTTTGTTTGGCGATTTTGCTACCAATAGTGTTTTTATGTGGGGACAAAATACCAGCAAACCATTTGTAGGTTTTCAAGAAGGACGTGAAGTAAAACTGTTTTTGTCCGATACTAGAAAAGTAGAGGAAAACGTAGAAGGTGTTGAGTTTGTATTGCCACGAAACCAAAGAACGGTAATGGCAACCAACGATTTTCTTACAGGAAGTTTTAGGATGGCAGGCGATTACCCGTTGTTAAATCAACTTCAAAAGAAAAAACTTATCCACGGCCGTTTTATCAATCAAGGCGATATTGACGATAATAGAAAAATAGCGGTTATCTCGGAAGATGCATACAAGCAACTTTTCGAAAAAGACGAAGAAGCCATAGGAGAATATATTGTTATAGACGATATTAGTTATAAAATTGTTGGGATTTTCGAAGTAGGAAATGTTAATATGGGACCCTCGCAGGATATACATATCCCATTCACAACATTTCAGCAGGTATATAATCAAGGCGATAGGATAGGTTGGATTATGATAACCGGAAAGCCCGATTACAATATTAAGCAGATAGAAGAAGACGCCGAGCTATTACTAAAAAACCTAAATAATATTCACCCAAAAGACAACCGTGCCTTTGGAAGCTTTAATTTGGGTAAAGAGTTTAAAAAATTTACTGGATTTTTAACCGGTATGCAATTTTTAACATGGTTTGTAGGTATTGCAACCTTAATAGCCGGTGTATTTGCCATTGGTAATATTTTATTGATTACGGTAAAGGAACGCACCAAAGAAATCGGGGTGCGTCGTGCGCTCGGTGCCACACCATTTGAAATAAAACGCCAAATAGTGGTAGAGGCCGTTTTTTTAACCATGGTAGCAGGTATAGGTGGCATTATAACGGGTGGTTGGATTTTAATTTTATTGAACAATACTGTAGGACAGGGCGACGAAGCAGCTTTGGTAAACCCATCGGTGTCCATAGCGGTCGTGTTTGTGTCCTTAATAATATTGGTGGTTCTGGGAACGGTAATCGGATTGATACCAGCTTTTAAGGCCACAAGTGTAAAACCCATAGAAGCATTAAGAGAAGAATAAACAATCAAAAAAAAATGAACAAAACGGTAAAAATTATTTTAGGAGTAGTTGTTTTAATCCTATTGTTGGTCGTGTTAAAGTATTTTAAGGATGCCAACTCCAAAGCAATTGAAGATTTTAAGGTAGAAGAACCTTTCTACACATCCATCGACAAAAAAGCGGTAGCAACGGGAAAACTAAACCCGGAGGAAGAAGTCGAATTAAAACCCCAAATTTCGGGTATTGTCGATAAAATACTTATAGAAGAAGGCGATGTGGTAAAAAAAGGCGATTTAATAGCCAAAATACGGGTAGTGCCTAACGAGCAGAGCTTGGTAAGTGCCAACAGCCGTATTAAATCGTCTAAATTATCGTTCGATAATGCCAAAATACTTTACGACCGTAATAAAGCATTGTTCGACAAAGGTGTTATTTCCAAGCAGGATTTCGAAAACAGCGAGCTATCCTTCAATCAAGCTAAAGAAACCTTGTCGCAGGCACAAAACGATTATCAAATCATCAAACGAGGCTCTATTTCGGGAGGAAGCTTGGCAAACACCAATATTATAGCACAAATATCGGGAACTATATTGGAGATTCCGGTACGTGAGGGCGACCAAGTTATAGAGAGTAACAACTTTAACGACGGTACCACCATTGCTACCATTGCCGATATGAGTATTATGATTTTTGAAGGTAAAGTTGATGAAGCCGATGTGGGAAAACTAAAAGAAGGTAAAGAAATAAAAGTGATTATTGGCGCCATAAAAGATAAGGAATTTCCAGCAAAACTAACCTTTGTGGCACCTAAGGGAATTGAAGAAAACGGTGCGGTACAATTTACTATTAAAGCCGATGTTGATATTAAGGCCAGCACCAATATACGAGCCGGTTATAGTGCCAATGCCGAGATTAAGTTAGAGGCTAAAGACAGTGTTTTTGCCATTCGTGAAGCCTTGTTGCAATACGATAGAATTTCAGAAGAACCTTTTGTTGAAGTGCAAGAAGGCGAAAAATACAGAAAAGCTAAGGTAGAGCTCGGACTTTCTGATGGTATTAATGTTGAAATTAAAGAAGGCTTAGAAGAAGGTGATAAAATAAAGGTTTGGAACAAAGCCTCGAAAGATAATGAAGGTGAAGAGGAAAATCACTAATACAAATCAAGATTAAATGTCATTCTGAGAGAATCGAAGAATCTCAAAACAACAGAGGTAAAAAGATGCTCTCCCTCACGTTAGTATGACATTAAAAAAACTTGTCATTCAGAACATAGTGAAGAATCCAAATCTCAAAGGTTTTAAAAACCTTTGAGATTTGAAAACCGTCTAAAACATTTAAAAAACACACACAATACCTCAATAATCAGTAATAGAGATGAAAACTATCAAAAATAAATCAAATTTAATATTAACCTTTGCGTTGTTTGTAAGTACACTACTTTCGGCACAACAAGAAAAAGTGTGGACACTAAAGGAATGTATCGATTATGCTTTGGAGAATAATATATCCGTTCAAAAGTTGGATAATACATTGTTGTCTGGAGAGCAGGATGTTATAGCGTCAAAAGGCGGTATGCTACCTTCGGTAAGTGCCAGTGCCAACCAAAGTTTGGGTTTGGGTAACCAAGAGCTGTTTCAAGGGCAATTTGCCGATCGTACCACACATTCTACTAATTTGGGCATACGGGTTTCTCAAAATGTGTTTAATGGATTTAGAACAGTTACCCTTTACAAGCAGTCTTTATTAACCTCCGAACAAAACGAGTTGGAACTTAATAAACTAAAAGACGATATTTCGCTAAATGTAGCAAATACTTACTTAAATGTATTGTTTAATAAAGAAAATCTGGAAACGGCAAAAACACAAGTGCAATTTTCGCAAGCACAATTAAAACAGGTGAAAAGTTTAGTCGATGCCGGTGTCCAGCCCAAAGCAAATATTTACGACGCCGAAGCCACACTAGCTTCAGACGAGCAAAGCCTTACTACTGCCGAAAATAATTATAATTTGGCGTTGTTGTCGTTATCGCAATTACTGCAAGTTCCGTACAAAGGTTTTCAAGTTGAAATGCTAACAGTCGATAATCCTTCGGCTACATTGCTTTACGCCGATGTACAGCCTATTTTGGATTATGCATTTGGTAATAGAAACGAAATTAAAATTGCCGAAAAAGGTATTGAAGCTGCCGAACTCAATACCAAAATAAACAAGTCGGGGTATTTGCCCAGCGTATCGCTAAGTTATGGTTTTGGTTCCAACGTATTTTACTCCAATTTGGCTGATGACGAAGCCTCTTTTTTCAACCAGTTAAACGACCAAAAAGCCCATAGCTTTAGTTTAGGTGTTAACATTCCCATATTTTCACAATTTCAAAATAAAACGGCCGTTGCCAAAGCCAAGATACAGGAAGAAAACTCAATATTGGATTTCGAACAGGCTAAATTAGATCTGGAAACTAATATACAGCGTGCTTTTACCGATGCACAGGCTGCATTTAAGGCATATCAAGCAGCCAATAAATCGTTGGATGCCCAAAAGTTGGCTTTTGAAAATTCGACCGAACGTTTTAATATAGGAGCCATGACCTCATTCGATTTAGAACAGGCTCGAGTTAGGTATATTAATGCAGAAACATCTTTAATAAATGCCAAATACGATTTTATTTTTAAAACAAAAGTGTTGGATTTTTACATGGGCAAACCTTTAATTGATTAATTTGGAAACCTATATACTCAATATCGAAACCGCTACCACCAATTGCTCGGTATCGCTTTCAAAAAACAGTGAAACCATTGTTTTAAAGGAAGATAACGATAAAAACTACTCGCATGCCGAGCGTTTGCACATTATTATCGATTCGGTTTTAAAAACTGCCCAAATACGTGCCGAACAACTTGCAGCCATTGCGGTAAGCAAAGGTCCCGGCTCTTATACGGGTTTACGTATTGGTGTTTCGGCAGCCAAAGGCTTGGCATATGCCTTAAACAAACCACTTATTGCGGTTTCTACTTTACAGGCTTTGGCACAACAGGTTGAAATTGAAAATGGCGTAATTGTAGCCATGCTCGATGCCCGACGTTTGGAGGTATATTCGGCTGTTTTTAATACCGATTACAACCAAATAAGAGAAACCCAAGCACAGATTTTAGATGAAGATGCTTTTACGGAATATTTAAATCAAGGTAAAGTGTATTTTATTGGCAGCGGCGTAGAAAAAACAAAAACTTTAATAAATCATCCAAATGCCGTTTTTATTGATGATAAATTACCTTCTGCTAACGAAATGGGGCTATTGTCTTATGGTAAATACAAAAATGAAAACACCGAAGATGTTGCTTATTTTGAGCCTTATTACCTGAAGGATTTTGTGGCTTTAAAGCCGAAGAAATAAAAAAAAAGCCCTACACAGTTTTTAAAACCTTGTAGGGCTTGTATAATTTGTAAAAGCTAAGTGTTATTAGCCTTGTTTTTGTATTTCGACACTATGTGGGTACGGAATTTCGATACCGGCAGCATCAAGAGCTTCTTTTACGTTTTCGGTTACACCAAAATACACATCCCAATAATCGTCGGTTTTGCACCAAGGACGTACGGCAAAATTAACCGAGCTATCGGCCAATTCTTTTACGGCAACGGTAGGAGCGGGGTCTTTTAGTACCTTAGGGTTCGAAGTTAATACATTCATTAAAACCTCTTTGGTTTTTTTTATGTCGGCATCGTAACTTACGCCAAAAACCAAATCGACACGGCGAGTACCCTCGGAGGTATAGTTAATAATGTTTCCGTTGGAAAGGGCTCCGTTGGGGATAATAATCTCGCGATTGGATAATCCTGTTAATTTGGTAGTGAAGATCTCAATCTCCTTAACCACGCCAATTTCACCTTGGGCTTCGACCAAATCACCAATTTTAAAGGGTTTGAAAATCATGATTAGTACACCACCGGCAAAATTACCAAGCGAACCTTGCAGGGCCATGCCAATGGCTAAACCTGCAGCAGCCAAGATAGCAGCAAACGAGGTGGTTTCTACACCCAGAGTGCCTAGCATAGTTACTATTAAAATGATTTTTAAGGCCCACCCCAACAGGTTTAAAAGAAACTTTTGTAAACTTATCTCGTAGTCCCTCTTTGCCATCATTTTACGGCTAATATCCACAGTTTTTTTAATAATCCAAGAACCTATAATCCAAATTAAAATGGCTCCAAGTACTTTTAGGCCATATTCAGCAATTAGATTAAATATGGTTTCTGAGTTGATGTTTTCTAAATTCATTTTTTTAATTTTTTTAAAAGAAGTTCGTTATTTACAGGTATAAAAAGAGACTATCGAAAAAAATATTGTTTTTAAGATACTATTTATCTGTTATAGCCATTAAAAACAGCAAACAATACGTTTTTGGATAATCTCTATTTTTTTGTTGCTAAAAAGCGGGTTATTCTACTTCGAAAGTCAGTTTTAAATTCACTCTAAATTCTACAACCTCATTGTTTTTAACGGTTGCACTTTGATCCTGTACGTAAACCGAACGGATGTTTTTTACGCTTTTCGATGCTTGTTTTACTGCTTTTTTTGTTGCGTCTTCCCAACTTTTTTCGGAGTTCGATAAAACTTCAATTACTTTTAAAACTGCCATAATGTGTTTTTATTTAGTTAATATTAATGTGTTAAAGATAATCAATTTTTTAGACCCGATTTTTATGGAAATGTCACCCATTTATAGCTTCGACTGTTTCAACCTTATCTTTAAGCATTTGTTTTAGGATGTTTTCTATACCATTTTTTAAGGTAAAAGTAGAAGAAGGACAGCCGCTACAGGCACCTTGTAGCATAACACTAACATTTTTGGTGTTGGCATCGTATGAGATAAACTGAATGTTACCGCCATCGCTTGCCACTGCAGGTTTTACGTATTCTTCGAGAATGTTTACGATTTCTTTGGAAACATCGTCCATATTTTCGAAAGATTCATCTAACTGGTGGGGTGTTTTACTAAGGGTTTCGGCTGCATTTTCGACTACGATATCCTTACCACTCTCAATATATGTTCGTATAAATTCGCGGAGTTCTAAGGTAATATCCTGCCATTCGGCTATATCGAATTTGGTAATAGAAACATAATTACGTTCAATAAAAATACTTTTTACAAACGGGAAGTGAAACAGTTCGGTGGCCAATGGCGATAGTTTAGCCTCGTCTATGGAGGTAAACTCGAATAAATTGGACACAATAACCTTATTGGCAACAAATTTCATTACCGATGGGTTGGGAGTGCTTTCGGCATAGACGGTAACGGGTGTTTTTTTAGGTTGTTCGGGAACCTCGACAGCAATGCCGCCATCGTTTAAATAGGTTTCAATTTGTTGGGCCACCTCGTCTTGTACATCCTGCCATTCAACAATATTATAACGTTCTACGGCAATAAAATTTGCCGAAATATATACTTTTTTTACAAATGGTAAATAAAATAGTTGCTGAGCCAAAGGCGATGGTTTGGCTTCGTCTATATTGTTAAATTCGAAACTTTGGTGTTCGGTTATAAATGTGTTTACCTCGAATTTAATTATGCTATCGTTTGTGGTTTCTTTTATGGTGATTTTAAAAGTGTTCATTTTCTTAAATTTTCTGCAAAAATACTAAAAGAAAGATTATATATCTCTATATTTGGTTATTAAGGTTTGTTTTAGGACAATAGGTGTAGCAACCTGCCGTTATGTTAAGAGGATGAAATTGAAGTTTATTTTGTTGATGGTTACCGGTTTGTTTTTTGCGGGCAATGGCAAATCGCAGGAAGGCCTGCCTATTTACAACGATTATCTTACCGATAACTATTATTTGCTTTATCCATCTATGGCCGGAGCAGCCAATTGCGCCAAGGTAAGGTTAACTTCGCGGCAACAATGGTTTGGACACGAAAATGCCCCAAGGCTTACTACATTAAGCACTAATGGTAGAATTGGGGAAAGTGCTTCGGCCATTGGGGGTATTTTGTTTAGTGATAAAAATGGTTACCATTCGCAGAGCGGAGCTTATGCCACTTACGCCCACCACCTTATGTTTTCTCGAAATGAAGTCGATTTAAATATGCTGTCGTTTGGTTTAAGTTTTGGTATTATTCAATACAAACTCGATACCACCTCTTTTCCCATTGATGGTTTCGATCCGGCGATATCGGGAACGATCTAAGATGAAACCGATATTAATATGGATATTGGATTTTCCTATCATTTTCTCGATTTTTATGCACATGCAACTGTAAAGAATGTACTTAATAACTCGGGGGTTAACAATAATCTTCAAATAACCAGTAATTTAAGACGCTACTTGTTGTCTATGGGGTATGTTTTTAGTAAAAGGGGTAACAGTTGGAGTTACGAGCCGTCTGCGTTGTTTCAATACAGGGAAGCCACCCAAGAGTCTTTTTTCGATGTTAATTTTAAAGTGTATAAAACTGTTGGATTTGGTTCGGTATGGGGAGGTCTTTCATATCGTAATAGTTTCGATGGAGCCGAATACCAAACCAGTTCGGGATCGTCGGTTAGCAGCCAGAAACTGCAACAGTTAACACCATTGTTAGGTGTTAATTACAAACAATTTATGTTTGCCTATAATTACACATATCAATCTAACTCATTGGTTTATGCTAATGGAGGGTTTCACCAAATTACATTGGGTTATAATTTTAAATGTAAACCGAAACGTTATAGCTGTAACTGCCCTGCGGTAAATTGATGGGCCGGTTTGCGTATTCTTTATTAAAGGTGTGCCTCCGTAAATTTTGTTATATGATTGCTTTATTTTTATTGAAATGATTTAGGCAAACAACACCCGAATATTAACTCGTTTAAACTTTTTGGATTGAAGCGAAAATTAGAAGATTTTGTTCAGTTGAAGTTTTTTTTTTGAGTTGCATAGCAGGGGTGTGGAAGGAAAAAAAGACAAAAAATGAGCAGAAAGACACCATTTTTTAGCCAATCCAAAAAGTCTAAACGAGTTCATAAATAGAAGTACCTTAAAGATCGTTTAATTATCCCTATCTTGCATAAAGATTAAAAAAACTTCCGTCAACATGTTAAAAAATATTATAAAGTGCTTGCTATTTTTCTTGATGCTTATATCCTGCCAAACCAATAATAAAAAAATCTTTACCGAAAGCGATATAACCATAATCCCAAAACCGTCGAGTGTGGTGTTAAAGGAGGGTGGTTTTTATTTTAATAAAGATACAAGATTGCTTTTTAACAGCTCCGGACAGGAAATGGTAGCAAAAATATTTCAACAAAAATTGAAAACAAGTAGCGGTTTATTGTTGGATATTATAGAGGGAGGAGAAGAACAGGACAATGCCGTGATTTTTAAAACAGATACGTCTTTGGCCAATGAAGCATACAAATTAACAGCAACAAATAAAGGTGTGGTTATTTCTTCCAACGGTAATGCGGGTTTTTTATATGGCGTACAGACCTTGATCCAGCTATTGCCTGTTGAAATCGAATCTGCTGTACTTCAAAGCAATATCGATTGGGTAATCCCGAATATTGAAATTCGAGATAAACCCAGATTCTCTTGGCGTGGTTTAATGTTGGACGTATCTCGTCATTTTTTCGATAAGGATTATGTATTGAAAACCATTGATAGACTTGCTGCGCATAAAATGAATGTTTTACACTTTCATTTAATCGACGATCAAGGTTGGCGTTTGCAGATAAAAAAATACCCTAAGCTTACTGAAGTGGGTGCATGGCGAACCGATAAGGAAGATCTTGATTGGAAGTCGAGAGATGTGGTTAGGGAGCACGATACCTTAAAATATGGAGGTTTTTATACGCAAGACGATATTAAAGAAATAGTAGCCTATGCCGCATCGAAACAAATAGAAGTGATTCCGGAAATAGAAATGCCCGCCCATGTTACCAGCGCCATAGCTGCATATCCCGAATTTTCATGTAAAAATGTACCTATCGAGGTTCCTTCGGGAGGCCTTTGGCCTATAACCGATATTTACTGTCCCGGAAAAGAGGAAACCTTTTTGTTTTTGGAAGATGTTTTAACAGAGGTAATGGCATTGTTTCCTTCAAAATACATCCATATAGGTGGCGATGAGGCAACAAGAACAAACTGGGAAACCTGTAACAATTGTAAAAAACGAATGTATACCGAACATATAGAGAATGTAAAAGAGTTGCAAAGCTATTTTATAAAGCGTATAGAAAAATTTATTAACTCCAAAGGTAGAAAATTAATAGGTTGGGATGAAATTTTAGAAGGTGGATTGGCGCCCGATGCTACCGTAATGAGCTGGCGTGGGTTCGATGGCGGATTGGAAGCGGCAAAAGCAGGTCACGATGTTATCATGACGCCGGAAAAGTATTGCTATATTAACCAATATCAAGGACCTTACGATGTCGAACCGAAGGCGCAGATAGGATATTTACCTTTAAATAAGATTTACCAATTTGATCCCGTACATGAAACGATGACAGTATCTGAGGCTCAACATGTATTGGGCGGACAGGCCAATTTATGGGCAGAATATGTACCTACAGCTTCACATTCCGAGTATATGATCTTTCCTAGATTGGCGGCCATGTCCGAGTGTTTGTGGTCCGATAAAGAAAATAAAGATTGGACAAATTTTTCTTCAAGATTAACGGCTATGCTAAAGCGGTACGATAAACAAGGTATTAACTATTCTAAAAGTGCTTTTATTATTTCTGGAGAAACAACTGCCGAGACTAATGCAACCGAAAAAATAATTCGTTTAACCCTTAATAACGAGTTTCCAGAGTCCGATATTCGTTATGTTCTAAACAGCGACGATTTAAAAGCAAATGCAACAATTTATACGAAACCAATTGCGTTACACGAAACCACAACCGTAACAGCCTCGTTGTTTAAAGATAATCGGCCTATAGGTGTACCATTTAAAAAAATCATAAAATTCCATAAAGGCATGAATGCCAATGTAACCTATTTAACCAAACCCTACGAAAAGTATAGCGGTGCCGGAACGGTTAATTTGGTAGATGGTCTTAGGGGTAGTAAGAATTTTCACGACGGAAAATGGCAAGGTTGGATCGATAACGATATGGAAGTGGTATTGGATCTTAATAAAAAAACAAAAGTAAACAGTGTTTCGGTAGGTGTATTGGAATCGCAAGGTCCCGATATTTATTATCCCGTTAACATCGAAGTTTCAACGTCCAACAATGGTAAAGCGTTTACACGGCAAGCCACCTTAAATAGAGCTTATAGAGCAAATCCAGATAGTGATTTGGCCGAGTTTAAATTAGATTTCAATGCCGAAATAGAAACAAGTTTTATAAAAGTAAAGGTAAAAGCTTTACCGGAAAACCCGGAACCAAACAGAGGTGTTTGGTTGTTTGTCGATGAAATTATTGTAGATTGATTTTAATTGAGAATCCCAATTTCGACTACAAAAAATATACGTATTATTGCAAAATAAAAAACTGAGATAGATGAGCGTTTTACAAACCTTGAAAGAGCGAAGCAACCACAGTTGCGAATTGTGTCAATCCAATAAAGATTTATCGCAATATACCATTCCGCCATCGTTAACCGAAAATGTTGCTAACGATGTTCTGGTCTGTAAAAATTGTTTAGATCAAATCGAGGGGAATACCGAAATGGATGTCAACCATTGGCGTTGCCTAAACGACAGTATGTGGAGTGAATTTGTGCCTGTACAGATTATGGCTTGGCGTATATTACAGCGTTTGCGGGGCGAAGGTTGGCCAAAAGATTTGTTGGATATGATGTATCTTGACGACGATGCTTTGGCTTTAGCCCGTGCTACGGGAGAGGATAAGGACGAGTCGGAAAAAATAATACATCGCGACATTAACGGTGTGATACTTGAAAATGGCGATTCGGTTGTTTTGGTGAAAGATTTAAAAGTAAAAGGTTCCAGTATGGTGGCTAAACAAGGTACTGCTGTTAGGAATATCCGTTTGGACCATGAAAATGCCGAGTATATTGAAGGTAAAGTAGATGGGCAGCAAATTGTAATTATTACCAAATACGTTAAGAAAACCTAATAACTTAGAATTTATATGTTCTGTCGTAAAGGACAATTAAAAAAATAAGGTTAACAGGACGTATCGGCAATAATTTTCCATTTTCCGTTTATTTTTTTGAAAACAATCATAAAAATACCGGTAGCATTTCCCATATCCCGTTTTATATGGTATTCGCCCAATACGTAATAAGCTTCATCGTTTATTTTGCTAATGGAATTTATTTTAAAACTGAGCTTTCCGGTGTGTTCTTTGGTGGGATAAGCTCTTTTATAGCGTTCCAGTGTATTGTCCCATCCGTAAACAAGCCCGTTTTTTCCATAAAATTGAAGTGAGTCGTTTTTCCAATAACTTTCCATATATTTTTCAATATTGTTTTTGGACCATGCCTGTCGTTGTGCCTTTAAAACCGAACGGATAGCTTTTACGTCATCATTTTCGTTTGTTTGCGAATAACCAAAAACGGATAGTGACAAAGCTAATAGAATACAAAAATACTTCATGTTTTAGATTTTGAATTTAATTTTTTCTATCGGTTACATTTTTTGCTAGGCCATTCAAAAGAAATAAATTCATTATATAATGATTTAAATAAAAATAGTAAAATAATTTTTGAATACACGATAAAAATATAAACCATATTGAAAATTAGCTAAATAAAGTATTAAAGGTGATTTTTATCATGTGCTAAAATAATGGTAGATAACAAAATAGTTATGAATCGATAGGATGTTTTCTGGATCTATAACTTTCAATTATTACGGTAGCCAGTATAATACTGCCACCAATAATAGTATTTAGTGCCGGCTTTTCGTTAAGGAAGATATAGGCCAGTATAATACCAAAAATAGGTTGTGTACTGTTTATAATGCTTGCCGTACTCACCGAAAAATGTTTTAAACTGTTTACCAGCATGGTGTGTCCTATGGCTGTGGTAAGAATACCCAGTAAAAGTAGGTATGGCCATTGGGAAACGATGCCCGAAGTATCCATGTAAAATAGCACAGGAAGTAATAGTGTTACTACTATTGCTATTTGAAAAAACATAATACTGCTACCGTTATATGTAAGGGTAAGTTTTTTGGAAAGAATGTTCCTTATAGCATAGAAAAATGCCGATAGTAATCCAAATAAAATACCTTTTACATGTTGGTTTTCTAAACTAAATTCCGGAGCCAATATATAGATGCCTAACAGTACCATAAAGCCCAATAAGATGTAGATAGGATCGAATTTTATTTTAATAAATAGTGGCTCCAATAAAGCTGTTATTATGGGGTATGCAAATAACGATAATAAACCCAAGGCTACATTCGAAAATTTTAATGCATAGAAATAAGTAATCCAATGTGCTCCCATAAATAAGCTGCTTACAGCAATAAGAACTATATCTTTTTTTGATATGGCAAGACTTATTTTTTTGTATTTAATAAAACCAAAAAGTACGATGCCAGCAATAAAACAGCGGCTCCAAATAATAACAGGAGTGGGTAAATCTATGTATCTTCCTAAGGGTCCCGAAGTACTTATTATAAAAGTAGCCAATGTAAGTACAATAAGGTTTTTGCTGTGCTGGTTTTTCATTGAAGAAGTTAAGCTTAGTAGTTTGGTAGTATATAAAGTACAACCGCCCACGCTGTATAAAGATAAGGGGTGGTAATACCCAAATTATTTAGATAGTTCGGTAAAATATTTATAAAAAAGAGGAATAGTCTCTATGCCTTTTAAATAGTTGAAAACACCAAAATGTTCGTTAGGGGAGTGGATGGCATCACTATCCAAACCAAAGCCCATGAGTATGGTCTTACTTTTTAATTCCTGTTCAAAAAGAGCTACTATGGGTATGCTACCGCCACTGCGTTGCGGAATGGGAGTTTTGCCAAAGGTATCTCGATAGGCATTGTTTGCAGCTTGGTAGCCAATACTGTCTATTGGGGTAACATACCCTTGCCCACCATGATGGGGTTTTACATTTACAGTAACACCTTTTGGAACCATATTTTCAAAATGGGTTTTAAAAAGTTGGGTTATTTCCTCCCATTCCTGGTTAGGAACCAAACGCATGGATATTTTTGCATAGGCCTTGCTCGGTATAACCGTTTTGGCACCTTCGCCGGTATAGCCGCCCCAAATACCGTTAACATCGAGTGTTGGTCGTATAGAATTACGTTCGTTAGTTGTATAATTGGTTTCGCCATAAACATCGTTAATATCTAAAGACTTTTTGTAGGCATCTAAACTAAATGGTGCTTGTGCCATTTGTTTGCGTTCTTCTATACTTAATTCTTCTACTTTATCGTAAAAACTGGGAATAGTTATATGGTTGTTTTCGTCGTGGAGCGAAGCGATCATTTTGCTAAGTATGTTAATAGGATTGGCTACTGCACCACCGTACAGTCCAGAATGTAAATCACGATTGGGGCCGGTAACTTCTACCTCTACATAGCTTAAACCTCGCAGTCCTGTAGTGATGGATGGGATGTTGTTGGCGATCATACCGGTGTCGGAAATAAGAATAACATCGTTGGCTAATTTTTTGTGGTTGTTTTTTACAAAAATGGCAAGATTGGGGCTTCCTACTTCTTCTTCACCCTCAATCATAAACTTAACATTACAGGGTAGTTGGTTGGTTTGCGTCATAAATTCCATGGCTTTTATGTGCATGTAAAGCTGCCCCTTGTCATCGCAAGCTCCACGTGCAAAAATGGCACCTTCGGGATGTAGGGTAGTAGTTTTTATCACAGGTTCAAACGGAGGGGAATCCCAAAGGTTTATGGGGTCTGGTGGTTGTACATCGTAATGGCCATAAACGAGAATAGTAGGTAGGTTTGGGTCTATTATTTTTTCGCCGTAAACAATGGGATGCCCGTTGGTATTACAAATTTCAACATTTTCGCAACCTGCCTGTTCCAAACTGTCCTTTATGGATTTGGCAGTCTTTAAAACATCATTTTTGTATTTGGAGTCGGCACTAATAGATGGGATTTTGAGTAATTGAATCAATTCGGTAATAAAACGTTCTTTATTTCTTGTTATGTAATCTTTTATATTATCCATATGGTTTTTAATTATTCTTCCAAAAGTATAAAAAAAAGCATATTTTTTTAGTATTAATAGGTTTGCAATTTAAAAATCTTGATTATATTTGCACACCTTTTAGCGGGCGTGGTGGAATTGGTAGACACGCTAGACTTAGGATCTAGTGCCGCAAGGTGTGGGAGTTCGAGTCTCCCCGCCCGCACAAAAA
>JBKEDH010000048.1:0-23272 GCA_047975295.1 Aestuariibaculum sp. | reverse complement strand
GTTTTTAATCTCATTAAGTCACGAAATAGCCCATGACGAGGCTTATAGTACATTTGGTAAACACATAAATGCACACGGTTTAGAATGGAAGCGTACATTTCAACATTTAATGTTACCTTTTATTTCTCCCGATATATTTCCAAATGATTTATTACCTTTGTTGGCCAATCATTTTAAAAATCCCAAAGCATCGAGCGATACCGATGTTAATTTGGCCTATGCCCTAAAACAATTCGATGGAGTAAACGACAAAACCTATGTTTTTGAAGTTCCGATAGGGCAACTTTTCAAAACCTATAACGGGAGAATTTTTAAGATGGACAAAAAAAGGGTAAAACGTTTTGAGTGTACCGAAATAAAAACAGGTCGCATATACTTATTTAACCCCAATGCAGAAGTAGAATTAGTATCTTAAAGCAAGATGAATAAAAATTATTACGCCATATTAATGGCAGGAGGGGTTGGCTCTCGGTTTTGGCCGGTAAGTACACAGGAATTTCCAAAACAGTTTCATGATATGTTGGGAACGGGCGATACCTTGATCCAAAAAACATTTCAGCGCTTATCCAGATTAATTCCCAAAGAAAATATTTTTATTTTAACCAACGAACGTTACAACGATTTGGTACTGGAGCAATTGCCCGAAGTTACCCAAAGGCAGGTGGTTTTAGAACCGGCTATGCGTAATACGGCACCTTGTATTTTGTACGCATCGTTAAAAATACAAAAGGAAAACCCCAATGCGATTATGATTGTTGCTCCAAGCGACCATTGGATTGAAAATGAAACCGCTTTTACCCAAAACGTACAACAGGCCTTTAACTATTGCGAAAATAACGATGTATTGATGACACTTGGTATAAAACCCACTTTTCCCAATACCGGGTATGGTTATATCGAGTTTGATAACAATACTCCAAAAACCATAAAATCTGTTAATCAATTTAGAGAAAAGCCCGATTACGAAACCGCTAAAACATTTATTGCTCAAGGCAATTTTTTGTGGAATGCAGGTATTTTTATGTGGAGCGTATCTAGTGTTATTGAAGCGTTTAAAACCAATCAGCCCAAATTGTATGAGCTATTTAAAACAGGTGTTCCGGTTTATAATACCGAAGCCGAAACCGGTTTTATAAAAGAACATTATCCGGAAGCCGAAAATATTTCGGTAGATTATGCCATAATGGAAACCTCGAAAAATGTTTGTGTTATTGTTGCCGAATTCGATTGGAACGATTTAGGAACATGGGGCAGTCTTTATGATAAATTGGATAAAGATGAAAACAAAAATGCATCTGTTAACACAAGAACCTTGATAACAGATGCGTCCGGAAATATGATACGGACTGCCAATAACAAAATTGTGGTAGTCGATGGTTTAAACGATTATATTATTGTTGATAAGGACGATGTATTGCTTATTTATCCAAAATTGAAAGAGCAGGATATAAAAAAAGTACTCCAGAGCGTAAAAGGGAAATTTGGTGAGCAGTATGGGTAGGTATTTATTTATTATCGACCACTTTATAGTGTACCAATTCAACTAAAAATAGGCTTTCATCATGGTAAAATATTGGTTTTTCTTTAATCTAAACATAGTTTAAATGGGACTATAGATAGTATTTCTTTTGAACTATTTTTTTAAAAAAGCCATGTTTTTATTTTATATATTCGTGACTTGTAATATATAGTTGATGGAAGAGAACAAATTTAATTTTTCTGAAGAAGAAATCAAGAAAGAGAATAATGTAGAGGAGTCTAAAAAGGCCGTAAAAGAAGATGCACAGGGCTTAATAAAAAGTATAAAGACATTTTTAAGTGAACTGTTGGATTTTCGGGATGATACCGATAGGGAAGCCACTATAGAAGCCATAAAGGCCGATATTGCCTTTAAGGGTGCTACCGCTTGGATTTTAATATGTTCTATTCTTGTGGCTTCAGTAGGGCTTAACGCAAACTCCACGGCCGTTGTAATCGGTGCGATGTTAATTTCGCCATTAATGGGGCCTATTTTGGGTGTGGGCATGTCCATTGCCATTAACGATGTGGACACTTTAAGGAAATCTTTAATAAACTTAGCAACTATGATTGTGTTAAGTTTA
Organism: Aestuariibaculum sp.; assembly: GCA_047975295.1. GTDB lineage: Bacteria > Bacteroidota > Bacteroidia > Flavobacteriales > Flavobacteriaceae > JBKEDH01. Next base: position 21,170 of record JBKEDH010000048.1, on the reverse strand, counting down.
TTAACTGCTTTCTTGTTTTTCTATCTGTTTCCGTTAAGTGAAGATACATCAGAACTTTTGGGGCGAACAAAACCAGATATCCGCGATGTACTTATTGCCTTTTTTGGTGGCTTGGCCTTAATTATTGCCCGTACCAAACGAGGTACTATTGCCTCTGTAATTTTTGGTGTAGCTATTGCAACGGCCTTAATGCCGCCATTGTGTACGGCAGGATATGGTTTGGCAAAAGGCAATATGGATTACTTTTTGGGTGCCATGTATCTCTTTACCATAAACACTATATTTATTGCCTTGGCAACTTTTTTGGTGTTAAAACTGTTGCGGTTTACCATGATACGCTATGCCAATTCACAAAAACGGCGTATGATATCGAGAGTGGCAACCATATTGGCCATCGTGGTTATGATTCCTGCTGTTTGGACCTTTATTTCGGTATTGAACGAAACCCGTTTTGAAAGTGATGCCAGTCGTTTTATAAATCAGGAATTAAATACATTGCCCCATGCCGATTTTATAAAGAAGAATATCTCGATTGAATATATAGATAGAGAAAATTCAAAAATAGAATTGAATACATTTGGATTGGACGAAATTCCCGAATCGACTATTACGTTATTGCGTAATCGCTTAAAAAATTACGCAGCTTGTGCCAATACCCAATTGATTGTAAACCAAAACAAATCGAAAAATCTGGACAATCTTAGGTATATGGAAGAAATACGGTATAGGGATTCTTTGGATTTGTTATTGCAAAGTGAACGTATCGTGATATTGGAAGGAAAATTAAAACGATTGGAGAAATTAGAGCGTAATTTTATTCCTTTTGAAGCGCTTTTGGAAGAAACAAAGATAAATTATAGTGAATTGAAAAGTATTTCTTTTTCAAGCCAGATAGTATCCGATTTTTCCAATAAAATAGATACAGTTTCGGTATTTAAAGTAAAATGGGATACCGATTTAATTTCGGAAACAGACATACCGAGCAAACAAGTTCAGTTAGAAAAATGGTTACGTGTTAAGTACGATTTATTAGATAGTTTGCTGGTAAAGCGCGAGAAAGAGTAGTAATAGTAATTAAGGGCTATTTGTTTTCTTCCAAATACATTTTGCGTACCTTTTTAAATAGATTAGACGAGTAAACAAAGTCGGTAACCGAAGCATTATCGGTTTTAAAGATATTGTGTTTGCTGCCTTCCCATTCTTTGTAACCGTTTTTAAGGAATACGATTTTTTCACCAATTTCCATGACCGAGTTCATGTCGTGTGAGTTGATTACGGTAGTAATTTGGTATTCTTCGGTTATTTCGTGTATCAGGTTGTCGATTACAATGGCTGTCTTAGGATCCAATCCGGAGTTGGGTTCATCACAAAACAAATATTTGGGGTTGTTAACAATGGCACGGGCAATGGCCACACGCTTTTGCATACCGCCCGAGGCTTCACTAGGCATTTTGTTATGAGCATCGTCCAAATTTACCCGTTTTAAAACAACATCTACACGATCCCTCATTTCGCTTTTGCTTTGTTCGGTAAACATTCGCAATGGAAACATTACATTTTCGGCAATGGTCATGGAGTCGAAAAGCGCACTACCCTGAAATACCATTCCAATTTCGGCACGCAAATTCCGTTTATCATCTTCCGATAATTGGGCAAAAACTTTTCCATCGTAAGCTATGCTCCCTTCTTCGTAATTAAAAAGTCCCAGTAAACATTTTAAAAATACCGTTTTTCCCGAACCACTTTGTCCAATAATCAAATTGGTCTTACCTCTTTCAAAAGAGGTGTCAATACCTTTAAGGACTTCAATGCCATCGAACGATTTATGTAAATTTTTAACTTCAATCATCAGCTTAAAAGCATTTGGGTTAATAAATAATTTAAAATGATAATACCCACACTGGTCCAAACAAACGATGTGGTACTGGCCTTACCAACTTCTAAGGCGCCACCTTTCATATAATAGCCATAATACGATGGGATAGTGGCCAAGATAAAGGCAAATACGAATGTTTTTATAAAGGCGTATGTAATATGGAAAGGGATAAAGTCGGTCTGGATACCGTAAATATAATCGTCAACGGTAACAAATCCACCAAAATAACAAGCAGCCATACCACCCAAAACGCCCAAAAACATACCTATAGAAACGGCAAATGGATAAAATAAGAGAGCAATAACTTTAGGGAATACCAAATAATTAAGAGAGTTAATACCCATAACTTCAAGAGCATCAATTTGTTCGGTAACCCGCATGGTACCTATGCTCGATGTTATAAAAGATCCTACCTTACCAGCCATGATTATAGAAATAAAAGTAGGGGCAAACTCTAAAATAATAGATTGCCTTGTGGCAAAGCCCACCAAATATTTTGGAATAAGCGGATTACTAATGTTCAGCGCCGTTTGTATGGTAACAACGCCACCAATAAAAAAGGAAATAAAGGCAATTATGCCTAATGAGTTTACAATTAAATCGTCAATGTCCTTTAATATCAATGTTTTCATAACCGACCATTTGGTAGGCTTTCGGAACATTTCGACAACCATTAAAAAATATTTACCTATACTGCGAAAATATGTCATCATTAAATTTAATACTGCTAAAGTAAAAAAAAGTTGTAGGTATTTAGCCTTAATTTTAAATTATGATGTTTTAAAATCTGTATTTTTGAAAATTAAAATAAAAAAAGGGTTTAGTTAATTGTGAACAGAAGAAAAAAATATACCATTTTGGCCATATTACTTTTTGTTGGAGTTTTAGGCTATGAGTTTTTTTTGAATGAAAAAGCAAAGCAAGGCACCATTGAGCAAGGTAAGGAAGTAAAAGGAAACACCAATACCTATTTTTTGCCCACCAGCACTACGGGGCAAGTAGTCTATCACAATGGTTACTCGTTAAGTTATAGCGAAGCGTACGAACAGGCCGAATGGGTGGCTTACGAATTGAAGAAATCACATTTGGCAAATACCAATTTTAAGCGTCCTTATTTTGAAATAGATGATGCTGTAAAAACCGGTGCTGCCCATTGGCGTAACTACAAAAATTCGGGTTACGACCGTGGACATTTATGTCCCGCAGGAGATAGGCGTTATAGTAAAACGGCACACGACGAAACCTTTTTAACCAGTAATATTAGTCCGCAGAACCACGATTTTAACTCCGGAATTTGGAATACACTGGAGCAAAAAGTGCGTTATTGGGCAAGTAAATATAACGGTGTTTATGTGGTAACGGGTGGTGTGTTAAAAGGTAACATGGAAACCATTGGCGACGAGCATGTGGCTGTACCCAACCAATTTTATAAGGTGTTGATTAATGATAATAATGGAAGCCTTAGAATGATAGCATTTTTAATGCCCCATAAAGATTCCAATAAACCGTTATACGATTTTGTGGTTTCGGTCGATACCATTGAACAACTCACCGGAATTGATTTCTTTCCAAAATTAGAAGATTCCATAGAAAACAAATTGGAGGCTTCCAGCGGTTATAAAGATTGGAGTTTTTAGTCGCCTTTTCCAACTTCCAGATTCCAAGTTTCCAACTTACTCTGCAAAAAGTCTAACAACACCATACGAGTCGCCTTTTTGTATTTGCGTTACGGTAAACTTTAATTCGTATTTGGCCGTTGCATCCAATGTTTGGTTACAGTTTAAGTTATATATGGTACGGTCTTTTGTTATTAAAAATTGATACACGTTTTTAAAATCTGTCTGGCTGTGGCTTATATGGTTATCGGAAGCAATTACCGTATTGTTTTTTAAAAGTTCGACATTGGATACTTTAACACCGCCATTGCCTTTAAAATGTTGTATTTCTAATCTGTAATTAGTGTTTGGAGTTATAAAAGGAGTGAAATCTATTTTAATTTCCGAAGCTTCTTTTAAGGCTATTTGCTTAGGGTTCCAACAGGCTATAATCTTACCGTTTTCGGTGGCAATTAATTGTTTAACATAATTAAAATTGGTATCTGTTTTATAGGTATCTAATTCGTTCGATAGTTTTTTTCGGGCTTCTTTTTGGGTGTCGTTTTCATTAAAACCTACGGTGAAATGATATTCTTTAGGATCGTTTTTAATATCTACAAGCCTACCATCGCTGTATAGTTTCCAACGTTCATTTCTAATATGAAGAGCTCGCATATCACTACGGAAATTGTTAGCACCAAAATACGATAGTGTATATTGTTTTTTACGGGGTTTGTTTTGCAATAAAAAAGGCAACAGGCTTTCGCCGTCCGGTTTGGTGTAATTTTCGGGCAATGTTTTTACTTGGGCAACATCCATTAAGGTTGGAAAAATATCTGTAAAATCGGATAATTCCTTTATGCGTTTATGCTTAAAATGCTTACCATAACTTATTATAAAAGGCACATGCTGTCCACTTAAAATAGAATAACTTTTGCCGCCTTTGGCTATGTTATTGTTCAACTGGGCCGTAAGTTCGGGATAGGTGCCGTTATCGGTGGTAAAAATAATAAGGGTTTCGTCGGCAATGCCCAAAGTTTCCAAATGCGAAATAACTTTACCTATAAGTTTATCTGCATAATCGACCATATCCTTAAAATTGGTTTGCCAGTTAGTTTCGTTTTTATTTTGGCTGTTGGGAGTTGGCACAAAAGGCCAATGCCCCAAAGCCATGGCATAATAAGCAAAAAACTTTTGGTCTTTGTTGGTCGATATAAAATCCAATAATTTCGAATTGTATATATCCGGCCCGTAATCGGTTTTATTGTAGGTTTTAATAAGGTTATTTTCCTTTATTTCGGGATTCCAAAAACGGCGATTTCCTTTGTTGAAAACGGCATAATCGTCAATTTTAAAATCGGCCAAATCAATGTCCCGATCAAAACCATCCCACTTGCCAAAAAGACCATTTTTAAAGCCTTGTTTATTAAGAATTTGCAAAAAAGTTAAACTGCCATTGGGCATTACATTGCCATATTTATGGCGTCGAAATTGGTGTGTACCGGTTAAAATGGTTTGTCGGGAAGGGGCGCATAGCGGTAAGGACGAAAAATTATCGAATACATAACCGTGCTCTGCCAAGCGGTCTATATTTGGTGTTTGTTGGGAGGTGCAGCCATAAGCACCTATCCATTCGGCACCGATATCGTCGGCCAAAATAAAAATGACCTTTTTAGGGAGGGGGATACCATTTTGTTTGGTGCGACAACAAAAAAGCAGAAACGATAATCCTACAATAATATATTTTAGCATAGCTGAATAAATTCGGTTGTGTTTGTACAAATTTAATCAGTTTTTTGTTAGAGCCTGTTTAAATTTGTATGATAGACTTATTGTATAGCTTATTTTTGATATAGAATGAGGCAAAATAGGGGCTACTTGATGAAATTTTAACGAAATTATACACAAAAAGAGATATAGAAAAACAAGTGATATAAATTTAAACAAGCTCTTAAGGGATAGTATTTGGTAATATTAAGGTTCAAATTCAGTATTTTATATCATTCACTTCAAAAAAATGGTATAGCAAAAAGTCCAAAACATATAAAGTTGAAAGTCTAAAAAAATTATGGCTCTTGGCTCTTTACTTTTTTACAACCAAAAAAGGGTTACCTTTTGTCAAAAAAAAAATCAAAAAAAAGATAATAATTAAAAATTTTATAGTTCATTTGCGCCAATATTTTAGCTGAACAATTGTACCCTGTTTTTATTTCCGGGCTTTTGAACACGAGGAAGTCATTTTCAAAAGCGGCTTATAGGTTAAGTAACCGGATTTTAGAGCTATCTTCCGTTTATACCCATAGTATTAGTCAGCACTTATTTGGTTTTTTACCAACCACTCAAGCGCAACTACAAGTTTGATTTATTGTTTTATTAATGTTAAATTAATACCGAATTAGTAAATAATTCCCATTTTTTAACCCTTTTAATAAAATAATGAATACCAAATATATAGATTTAATCAACCAGACTTTCGATTTTCCACAGGAAGAATTTAAATTAGAAGATAAATCCCTAAAATTTCACGATGTCGATTTAATGGCCTTAGTCGAGGAGTACGGTGCACCTTTAAAATTCACCTATTTGCCACAAATTTCGAACAACATCCAAAAGGCAAAATATTGGTTTGAAGAAGCTATTAAGCAGAACGGCTACAAGGGTAAATACCATTATTGTTATTGTACCAAAAGTTCGCATTTTAAGCATGTTTTAAACGAAGCCTTAAAGAACGATATTCATATAGAAACCTCATCGGCATTTGATATTGATATTGTCGAAAATTTAAAAAAGGAAGGCAAGATAACCGATAAAACCTATGTAATAAGCAATGGTTTTAAGCGGGCTCAATACGTTACCAATATTGCCCGATTGATTAATAACGGACATAAAAACGCCATCCCCATAATCGATAATTACGAGGAGATAGATTTGCTTTCCAAAGAGATAAAAGGCAAATTCAAGGTGGGTATCCGTATTGCTTCCGAAGAAGAACCCAAATTTGAATTTTACACGTCCCGATTGGGTATTGGCTACAAAAACATTGTACCATTTTATAAAAACCAAATCCTGAACAATAAAAAAGTTGAACTAAAAATGCTCCACTTTTTTATTAACACAGGTATTCGCGACAATGCTTATTATTGGAACGAGCTCCACAAATGTTTAAAGGTTTATACCAGTTTAAAGAAAATATGCCCTACTTTGGATAGTTTGAATATAGGAGGTGGTTTCCCCATAAAAAACTCTTTGGCATTCGAGTTTGATTATAAGTATATGATTGATGAAATTATTAACCAAATTAAACTGGCCTGCGAAGAGGAAGAAGTCGATGTACCCCATATTTTTACCGAATTTGGTAGTTTTACGGTCGGGGAAAGTGGTGGAGCCATTTACGAAGTACTGTACCAAAAACAGCAAAACGATCGTGAAAAATGGAATATGATAAACTCGTCGTTTATTACCACTTTACCCGATACTTGGGCCATAAACAAACGTTTTATTTTGTTGCCTATAAACCGTTGGAACGATAGTTACGAACGGGTTTTACTTGGTGGTTTAACCTGCGATAGCGACGATTATTACAATAGCGAACAGCACATGAATGCTATTTATTTGCCAAAATACAATAAGGAAAAACCGCTGTACATCGGGTTTTTCAATACGGGAGCCTATCAGGAAACTATTGGTGGTTTTGGTGGGTTGCAGCACTGTTTAATACCGTCGCCAAAACATATACTTATAGATAAGGATGAAAACGGAAATTTAGTAAAAATACTGTTCAGCGAGCAACAAAAAAGTGAGGAATTACTTAAAATTTTAGGCTACAACAAATAATTTTTGGTCTGTTTTACCCAATCGCAATAAAAAAACAGTATTAAATTGGTATTATTTTTAAATAGAATATTGTTTTTTAAATGTTTCGTTATAAATTTAAACAGCTTTTTAATAACCATAACAATAAAAATGAATAACAAAGGACCCATTTCACAATTTATAGAAAAGCATTATCTGCATTTTAATGCGGCCGCTTTGGTCGATGCGGCAAAAGCCTACGAGACACAACTGGCTTCTGGAAGTAAAATGTTGGTTTCTCTTGCAGGAGCCATGAGTACCGCCGAACTTGGCAAGAGCTTTGCCGAAATGATACGTCGGGACAAAGTACAGATTATATCCTGTACGGGAGCCAACCTTGAAGAGGATATTATGAATTTAGTGGCACACTCCCATTACAAGCGCGTACCCAATTATAGAGATTTAACGCCACAGGATGAGTGGGATTTGCTCGAAAAAGGGCTTAATCGTGTTACCGACACCTGCATTCCCGAAGAAGAAGCATTCCGTCGTCTGCAAACACATATTTTCGAAATTTGGAAAGAAGCCGAAGAGAAAGGCGAACGCTACTTACCACACGAATACATGTACAAAATGTTGCTTTCTGGCGTATTGGAACAATATTACGAAATAAATTTAAAAGATTCGTGGATGTACGCTGCAGCCGAAAAAAATATACCTATTGTTGTACCTGGATGGGAGGACAGCACCATGGGCAATATTTTTGCAAGTTACGTGCTTAAAGGAGAACTAAAGGCAAGCACCATGAAATCGGGTATAGAATACATGACCTTTTTGGCCGATTGGTATACCGAAAATTCGAAAAATGGTATCGGTTTTTTCCAGATAGGTGGTGGTATTGCCGGCGATTTTCCCATTTGTGTAGTGCCCATGCTGTATCAGGATATGGAACGTACCGACACACCGTTTTGGAGCTATTTTTGCCAAATAAGCGACTCTACAACAAGTTACGGGTCGTATTCAGGAGCCGTACCGAACGAAAAAATTACTTGGGGAAAGTTGGACATCAATACACCTAAGTTTATCATTGAAAGCGATGCAACCATTGTTGCTCCGTTAATTTTTGCATATTTGTTAGACCAATAATTAACCCAAATATTATGTTACGCAAAATTGTAGATTACAAAAAGCTTAATGAGGATATCTTAAATCTTCTTGTTGAAAAATTTCCCGATGGTTATGACGAAACCGACATCATCTCCTTTAGAAATGTCCAAAATGAAATTATTGAAGCTGTAGAGGTACGTACCAAAGACACCATTTATTTGGTAAAAGTAGGTAAACGATTGGTGCAAGCCATGGAAGATTTTATTGACGATGAAGATACCGAAACAGAATCTGAAGTGGATTTCGATAGCGTTAAGGTGAATGATGATGATACCGATACCGATATGCCGGATGTGGCAGATGACAACGACGACGATGAGGATTAAATATTTATATACATAATTAAAATGAAAACAGCAGTTTTTAAATCTTACAAAAAAGGACTTTACACCTTTTGGTTTGAAAATGGAGACGAATTGGTTTTTGAAGATGTACATCCACGGGTTTTAAAACAATTCGATTTAAGAAACGACAAAAGCTTGATTGATAAAAATTTTAAAATAGTTTTTGTTGAAGACGCCGATGAGGACGATGTTATTTACCGAGTAGAAAGTTTAAAACTTATTGAAGGGTAACCCTTTGTTACAATCATAAGTTGAAAAAGAAAAGCTTCGCAGTTGCGGAGCTTTTTTTATGCTCATTTTTTATAAAATTAAAATTTATCTTTGTTGTATGGCAACTTATGCAATAGGAGATATACATGGTGGACTAAAAGCTTTGGTTCAAGTCTTGAACAGGTTGGAAATTAAAGATAACGATACGCTCATCTTTATGGGCGATTATGTAGATGGTTGGAGCGAATCGGCACAGGTTATTCAATTTTTAATAGAGCTTTCAGAAAAAATAGATTGTATTTTTATAAAAGGTAACCATGATGCCTGGTGCGAAGATTGGTTAAAAACAGGGGTAGTAAATCCCATTTGGTATATGCATGGAGGTAAAGAAACAATAGAAAGTTATGAAATCTTTACAGAAAAACAGAAAAAAGACCATCTTATATTTTTTGGCAATCTACAATGGTATTATTTAGATAACAATAACCGATTGTTTATTCATGCCGGTTTTACCTCTATGCACGGTGTAAAGCGAGAAGTAAACAAAGAAACTTTTTATTATGACCGTACCCTTTGGGAAATGGCTTTGGCTTTAGATAAAAATATGGATAAAAACGAAACATTTTATCCAAAACGATTTACGCATTATAACGAGATTTTTATTGGGCATACACCAACCATAAATTTTAATTACGACAAGCCCATGTATGCTGCCAACGTTTGGAATGTAGATACAGGTGTAGCTTTTTTTGGAAAGCTTACCGGTTTAAATATCGATACAAAAACCTATGAGCAAAGCGACCCGATACGGGAACTTTATCCTAATGAAAAAGGACGGAATAAACGTTAATTTATTCTGTCTCGATGGCTTTAAAGTTTTTAATGGCTTCGTTAGGTTCTATAATATTATAGCCTTTCCAAAAGTTGGGGTCATATTTTGGTAGTTTGGTAGGGGTAACGTTTGCATTTTCTTTAAAGGTATCAAATTCCTGTGTGGTAAGTGAGACATTTTCAAATACAACCAACTCTTTTCTTGTTCGGCTATTCATTATAAAATCGATGTCTGTATCAATTTCGTTTTGTTTGCGCCTGCCCTTGGTATGTTTGTTTTTCTCTATAATTTTTATGGGGCGGTTAAAGCCAAACATAGCGAGTTCCTCTTCTTCGGCATATTTTAAATTATAAACAGAACTTGTTGTGTTTTTTTCGTAGATAAGACAGCCTTTATGGCCATTTACACGATATGAAACCCCTAACAATTTAAAGTTTCTAATATTTTCGGTGTTTTGGTAATCTACCCGTACTATGGCAAAATCATCTAGATTAACATAAAAAACACCTTGATATTTTGCATTTCGTTTTGGGGTAAAAGCAATTTTATAAACAAAATTATTGTTAAGATATAGATGATCCAGAAGTTCGAAATCGTATTTTTTATGTTTGAAAATAAAGTTTAAATGCGAGTCTTCATTGTAAAAAGTCTTTTTAGAAAATTGTGAAATTGTATGTTTCCGCCATTTTAAAAAACCATCTTTTTGTTTTTGTTCCTTCTCTTGTTGTTCTTTAAGGTAAGCTTCGGTTTTTTCAATATCTTCCGGTTTGGTATTTTCTTCAAAAAAGGAAGAGTCTATTTCGGTCTTAGTTCCAAAAACTCCCGATTTTATCTTAAAATACGAATCGCGTTTTATTCGTGTCCTTAAAATGGTATTTAATCGTTTTTCAATATTTTCGAAAGTCATATCCGAAATGTTGTTAAAAAGTTTTGCCGCTTTTATAATGTCCATTTTTTCGTTGTTTTCATTTAGGTTGGTTGTATAAAAATGGGCAAGAATTTCGGTATGGTCGGCACCCTGTTTTGGCATGGCATAAAGCAAACTGTCTATTAGGTTTTGATTGATTTCCGGAATGGTCGATTTTTCCAGCTCAACAGACACATTGTCAATGTTGTTGTAATATGAATCCCTGTAAAACACAGTACTTTTATTAAGTGTTACAGGATAATTTCGCTTTATATTTTCTTTAATTTTATAGATGATTTCTTCAGCGGTATAATGCTTATTGGAAACTAGAACTTCATCCAATTCAATTGATTTTGGACTTAAATACACAATGCTGTCGGCAAAAGTTAAAGCCAATTTACTTTTGTTTTCGTAGCCCAAACAGCTAAAAAACAGCGAATCGGTCGTAGTCATTTTTGTATTGATATGAAGTTGGAAAAATCCATGTTCGTTACTAATAACCCCTAATTTGTTATTTAATGAAACGGTAGCGAAGGGGATAGCTTTTTTGGTAGAGGCATCTAATAACCGCGCTCCTATTTGTTTTTGTGCTTGAGAACCAATGCCTAGTAATACAATAAGAATAGAGATGTAATGTTTTGCCATAAAATTGAATTTTGGTGAAAGTAAGCGATTATATAAAGGAAGAGGCTGTTTTTTTGATTTTGTTAAGTACTATTTATTCTTTTTTTAACATCTTAATTTTTTTGGAAAGGCCTCTTAAATTCAATTAGTAATTGCCATCCAATTTTTGAAAATTCTTGTTATTTTGATTATCTTTCGAGAAGATTCTTTACTCTTTTTTTAATGAAAACCTCCACCTTGTTCTTAATGGCATGGATATTCGTACTGTGTTGTTCCTGTTCTTCAAAAAAAAGCGAAATCCAAACGGCTCCAAACATAGTCCTGTTTTTGGTGGACGATATGGGGTGGCAGGATACCTCTGTTCCTTTTTGGACCGAAGTGACACCTTTCAATAAACGCTACAACACACCCAATATGGAACGGCTTGCCAAAGAAGGCATGAAATTTACCCAAGCCTATGCTACTCCTGTTTGTTCGCCAACACGAATAAGCTTAATGACAGGGATGAATGCCGCCAGACACCACGTTACCAATTGGACATTGAAAAAACACACACTGAAGCATGTAGAGGTAAAAGATTCCATTCTGTCGTATCCCATGTGGAATGTAAACGGACTAAGTCCCATATTGGGCGATAGTTTGGCAGTACACGCCACACCATTGCCACAGTTGTTGCACAACAAAGGTTATTACACCATACACTGTGGCAAAGCACATTTTGCAGCCATTGGCACACCGGGCGAAAATCCAAAAACTCTTGGTTTTGATGTTAATATTGCCGGCCATGCTGCCGGAGCTCCGCAAAGTTATCTGGGAACCGAAAATTTTGGTAACGGTAAAGCAAATAAAAAAGTATGGGCAGTACCCGGATTGGATAAATACCATGGACAGGACATTTTTCTAACCGAAGCCCTTACCAGAGAAGCCTTGTCAACACTCGATAAAGTTCCCAATGGGCAGCCATTTTATCTGTATATGTCGCATTATGCCGTTCATATACCGCTTTATGGTGATAAGCGATTTCTTCAAAAATATATTAATGCCGGTTTAGATGAAAAAGAAGCTAAATACGCCTCTATGGTTGAAGGAATGGATAAATCCCTTGGTGATATTATGGATTATTTGGAAGAAAAGAACTTGGCCGATAATACCATCATATTATTTATGTCCGATAATGGTGGCCTGTCCGAACATGGTCGGGGCGGAGAACGCAATACCCATAACAAACCGTTGGCAAGCGGAAAAGGCTCAATGTACGAAGGCGGTATAAGAGAGCCCATGATTGTAAAATGGCCCGGCGTTACCAAACCTGCCGTTAAAACAGATACCAAAGTTATTATTGAAGACTTTTTCCCAACTATTTTGGAAATGGCAGATGTACACCATTTTAAAACCGTACAAACCATAGACGGGCAAAGTTTTGTTCCTGTTTTACAAGGAAAAACAGTTCCCTATGAAGAAGATAGAGCCTTAATATGGCATTACCCAAACAAATGGGGACCAAAAGGACCGGGTATTGGTGCGGCAAGTACTATTAGGCAAGGCGATTGGAAATTGGTATATTTTCACCATAACGGTAAGTTGGAGCTTTTTAACATTAAAAATGATATTGGAGAAAGCACGGATTTAATAGACAGAAATCCAGAAAAAGTAAAAGAGTTAGCAAACCTACTAACCAAAAAACTACAAAGTATGAACGCCCAAATGCCAAGTTTTAAGGCAACAGGACAGCAGGTGCCATACCCAAATCGGTTACTTGACAAATAATGAAAATAAATGAATATCCGTATTCGTACCTAATACCTTAAATTTATTAGATTCTGTCATTCTGAGGAATGAAGAATCTCTTTTTATTGTATGTAGAGATTCTTCACTTCGTTCAGAATGACAAAAAAATACTTATTTAGGTATAAATACGGATATTCAATAAAAATATCATTATTAAACAAGGTGAAACATCTTAAGAAATAATTTAATGGGATAAGATTTTTTGGAATTTACCGGAAACAATATTTTCTTTTTCGTACCTGTGCTGAGCTTGTCAAAGTATAAACAAAAAATAACTATATTTTCTTTAAGTCATTTTAAAATAGAAATGTATAGTACACGACAAAAATCAACTTACTTGATTCATCAATTTGATTTTCAAGACCTCACAGGTTTTAAAAACCTGTGAGGTCTAAAAGAACATATTGTCATTCCGACAAAGGAGGAATCTCTTTAATTTTTAATAGATTCTTCAACTCCATTTTGTTTCACTCAGAATGACGAAGTTAAAATATAATTAAAAATGGACCATCTTCTAAAAAAATATAATATATGAAAAACAATATCATTTTCTATTTACTAGTCACTTTACTATTTATACAATGCAAAAAACCGGAGCCACCCAAAGCAGTAGGGGCAATTCCTTCCAAAAGGCAATTGGCTTGGCACGATTTGGAATATTACGGTTTTATTCATTTTAATATGAATACATTTACCGATATGGAATGGGGAACGGGAGGCGAATTGCCCAAACTGTTCAATCCCTCCAATTTGGATTGTCGCCAATGGGCACGAATAGCCAAAGAATCCGGAATGAAAGGGCTTATATTAACAGCCAAACACCACGACGGATTTTGCCTGTGGCCAACGGCAACAACCGAACATTCGGTAAAAAATTCACCATGGAAAAACGGTCAGGGAGATGTAGTAAAAGAACTTCGTGAAGCCTGCGATGAATATGGCTTAAAATTAGGATTGTATCTCTCGCCATGGGATAGAAATAATGCCGATTACGGCAACGATAAATATGTGGCGATATTCCACGAACAGTTAAGGGAGCTTTTAACAAATTATGGCGAACTTTTTGAGTTTTGGTTCGATGGTGCTAACGGTGGGACAGGTTATTACGGCGGTACTAACGAAAACAGAAAAATAGACAATAAAACCTATTACCAATGGGATGTTACTACGGCAATAATTAGAGAATTACAGCCCAATGCCTGTATTTTTGGCGATGGTGGCCCCGATGTACGCTGGGTAGGTAATGAAGAAGGCTGGGCAAAAGAAACCAATTGGAGCATTATGTATCGTGATAGCATTTATCCGGGATGGCCCAAATACAAACAACTGCAATCTGGGCATGAAAACGGCAGCCATTGGTTACCGGCAGAGGCCGATGTTTCCATTCGGCCGGGATGGTATTATCATGCATCAGAAGACCATCAAGTGAAATCCCTGCCGCATTTAATGGATATTTATTATCAATCGATTGGACGGAATGCTGCTTTACTTCTGAATTTACCGGTAGATAAACGGGGATTAATCCACGAAAATGATGAAAAGCGTTTGCTGGAAATGAAAAAGCAATTGGATTTGGATTTTGAAAAAAATCTTGCGCAAGGACAAAACATTTTAGCAAGTGATACACGCGAAAATAATAAAACCTACAAAGCCAATAATGTTTTAGATGATGATAAAACAACGTATTGGGCAACCAATAATGGTGTAACCCAAGCTTCGTTAACGCTTCATTTTAAAGTGCCAACAACCATAAACCGTTTGGTGTTGCAAGAGTTTATTGCATTAGGCCAACGTGTAAAAACATTTATGGTAGAAGTTGAGGTTAACGGCACATGGCAAACTATAGGCCAACAAACAACCATTGGCTATAAACGTATTCTTAGGTTCGATGATGTAATGGTTAACAAGCTTAGGGTTAATTTTTTGGAAGCAAAAGGAGCTATTTGTATTTCTAATTTAGAGGTTTATCGTGCTCCTAAATTGTTGGTAGAGCCAAAAATTTCCAGAGACCGTTTGGGTATGGTCAATATCGTTTCAGCAGATAAAAATGTAGAAACATATTATACGTTGGATGGAATCGAGCCTTCAACAGCATCAAAAAAATACAAAGAACCGTTTAAACTTGAAAGCCCGGCTATTGTGAAAGCTATTTCTTACGATTCCAATACAAAACAACAAAGTGATGTTGGGCAATATAAATTTGATATAGCAAAAACCCATTGGAAGATATTGCATGTACCTTCAAAAGAAATGAAGGATATTGATAATATGATTGATGGAAATCCCAATACATTATGGATGTCTAATAAAACGTTTGATGGGCCTCAAGATATTATAATCGATTTAGGAAAGGTGTATAAGGTAAAGGGTTTTACTTATTGGCCGGACCAACGCCGCTGGTTTTCGGGGCTTGTAGTTAATTATTCCTTTTTTGTTAGTGAAAATGGGAAGACATGGAAATTGGCAAAAAAAGGGGAGTTTAGTAATATAAAAAATAATAGAATTGAACAGCAGGTGGCATTTATACCAACCCAAGCAAGATATATAAAATTACGTGCCGACCGTATGGTTAATGATGATAAACACGCTACGTTTGCCGAAATTGGTGTTTTAACGGAGTGATATTTACACGAAACGTTGTCTGACGGCTTCGTATAAAAAAGCGCCACAAGCAACCGATACATTTAAAGATTCAATTTCTCCCAAAAGTGGAAGCTTAGCTTTTTTGTCCACCACTTTTAAGGTGGAAGGATTGATGCCTCTGTCTTCCGATCCCATAATAATAGCACAGGGTTCTTTAAAGGAAACATCGTAAATTGTATTATCTGTTTTTTCGGTGGCAGCAATAACTTTAATATCCGAAGCCTGCATGTAAAACACAGCATCTTTAATATGGTCCACTTTACAGATAGGGATTTTAAACACGGCACCGACACTAGTTTTAATAGTGTCGCCGTTAATAGGGGCGCCGCCTTTTTTCTGAATAATAATCCCACTTACACCTGTACATTCAGCTGTACGGATAATGGCTCCAAAATTACGTACGTCGCTAAGTTGATCCAAAAGTAAAAACAGGGGTATTTTGCCCGATTCCACCACTTGTAAGACCAAACTCTCTAATTCGTGAAAAGCAATAGGCGATATGTGTGCCACGGCACCTTGGTGGTTACCTTTTGTAAGCCTGTTTAGTTTTTCGACCGGTACGTACGATGTATTGATAGCATTTAGGCGGATAACGGCTTCCAATTCTGTGAACAACTCACCCTTTAAGCCTTTTTGTAGAAAAACTTTATCTATTGTTTTACCTGCGTTTATGGCCTCAATAATAGCCCGAATACCGAATATTTGTGTTTGGTTTTCCATGGGGTAAAGGTAAAAAAAAGAGGTTATCTTAATTTTTATAAGTAACCCCTTTTTAATTTTAATAATATTAATTTAGTTGATGAATGGATTGTTTTGAATTTCACGCAAAGGAATTTCTAGAGTAAGTCTGTCATCATTATAAGGAATGGATTCTCCAGATAAATATTGATGATTATCACCTCTTGTAAGTGTTGCCTTATTTCTTTTTAAAGCTAAATAGCTTTTTCCTTCAGCAAAAAATTCGATTCTAGTCTGTAAATAAATTTCGTCTATTAAATCTTGTCCAGAAAGACTATCTATATAGGCATAATCAGATGCATCGTCAAAGCGATTTTCCAATATGTCTTTCAAGCGATTTATGGCATCGGGGTCCATATTTTCTTTTGCAGACATCTCAGCAGATAACATATACATTTCGTCAACTCTCATAAAAATATAGTCATCGACAATAATTCTTTGTCCAGCTCTGACTTTATTTCCATTATAGAATTTGTTGAAAGGAATTAGTAGCTCACTACTAGTAAGTTCATTGTCGTCATTGTCAATATCATCTTGCGTTGCAAATTGAGATTTTCTAATATCAGTAGCTTGGATTTGGTCGTATAATCCTTGATCAATAGCTTTTTTATCTCCTGCCCATTGGTAGCTATATGTATATACATCCATTTGTCCCCACCATGAAACTAGGTCTAAACCTGCGTCGGTAGTAATATCTACACCCCATAGCCAACTGGGATTGTTTTCTATAGTATTAAAGCCACCTACGGTTTCTTCTTTAGTTGTAATAGGAAGTCCTGATTCGGCAATAACATCTTCTGCTAAATCTTTAGCTAAAAGATTGGTCGCACTTGTATTCATAGAAGCATAAACATAAGCTAAAAGAGCTCTTGCTACATTTTGGTTGATTTCATACAGTTCTCCTCTACTATAACCATCCAAAAGTGTAATAGCTTGGGTTAAGTCATCAATCATTTGGTCGTAAACAGCTTTAGTTTCACTTTGTGCTAAGGCAGCCCCGTCAGATTCAAGATATAAAGGGAGAATTTTGGAAGTTTCGGTATATTCTGGGATAAATAATTGTGTTAAATAAAAGTATGCATAAGCACGCATAGCTTTTGCTTGTCCCATAGAAACTTTGTTTGCATCGGTTATTTCAGCATCATTACCGCCTAAAGAAGTAATTATTTTATTAGTAGTTCCAACAATTCTATAGTAATATCTCCAAGCCATGTAATTAGGTTTGGTGTAGGTATTGTCAACAGTTGCTAATAATTGAGCAATATTTCCATATCGGTTATAGGTGTTGACTGTTAAGGCCAAATCTCCAGATAAAAAATCTGTAATGACATCATATCCTTTTTGTCCATAGTCTTCATGATTGTCTGTTCCTCCGGTTTCTAATGTGTACATGGTATTTGATGCACCATTTAAACTCCCCGCTAAAATATTGGCATATATTTTTCCTGTCTCAGCTACATCATCACCCGAAACATACTGTGTAGGTGTTTCTTCCAGAAAGTCTTCGTTGCAACTTACTAACGATATAGTTACAGCAGCAACTAATAGTGTTTTTAAATATATTCTTTTCATTTTTATTTTTTTTAAAATTTAACTCTCACTCCTAAAGTTACAGTTGTAAGTGGTGCATAGCGGTAAGTACTGGAAGCACTATTTTCAGAGGTATTTGGATTAAATCCTTTTCTTTTGCTACTAATAAAAAGATTGTCACCAGATAACGATAGATTTAATCCTGTTAGTCCAGTATTTGCAAGGGATTGGCTTGGAAAATTGTAGCCAATTCTAGCATTGTTAAAAGCTAAATAATCTGTTGACACCAAAAAGCGAGTAGAGGTTGAACTTACTTGAGTATTATATGCACTTGCCATTGCTGGTACATTGGTAATATCTCCTGGTTCTTTCCAACTATTTCTGATATCGGTATGCCAGTTGCTATTACCTACTTTGCTATTGTTCATTAATCTGGCGTATGCGCCATCATAACCATACCCTCCCAGACTATAAGTGAACTGGGTACTTATATCAAAGTTTTTTATTCTGGCGTTTAACCTAAAAGCTCCTCTAACATCAGGTATTGCAGATTTATTTACGTATTTTTCGGTTGCATCAGCATAAATACTTGTTGTTGTTGATTGGATATTTGTGTTATTAGGATTGGTGTATTGATATTGTGTTAAATTTGATATAGCTTCATCTCCAGTATCAAAAGAACCATTGCTATTGGCATCAAAATAATATTGATTCCACAATGGGTTACCATTGTCGGGATCAACACCAGCCCATTCTTTCATATAAAAATCGTATAAATTATGTCCTTTTGAACGTCCATAATTGCCAGATTGATCCAATACTTTAGGTAAACCGGTAGCATCTTCTATAGGCATTTGTGTTAATTCATTGTCCAAAATTTCACCATTGATAGAGAAGCTTAATCCGAAATCTTCTTTGTTTATGATTTTTGTTGTTAAATCAAACTCTAAGCCTCTGTTAACTAATTTACCATCATTAACTGTTATTAATGCTTCTGATGTTGAAGGTGAAAGTCTTTTGTCAAAAATTAAATCATCTGTATTTTTTATATAATAATCCACAGATAAATCAAGAATGTCATTAAAAGCTGTTAATTCAATACCGGTTTGGAACATTTTTGATGTTTCCCAAGTTAGGTTTGGATCCTCTATAGAACGTGGTATTAATGAAATTTGACCTAATAAATTTTCAATATCGTAAGCATTTTGTCCACTATAAAAATCAACACCTGCTTCATCTCCAACCAAACCATAACTGGCTTTTAGTTTTAAGAAATTAATATTTTTGGAGTTGTTTAAAAAGTTTTCGTTACTAAGTACCCACGATGCACCTACAGATCCAAAGGTACCCCATTTGTTTTTATAAAATCTAGATGATCCATCACGTCTAATAGAACCGGTTAGGTAATATTTTTGGGCATAGCTGTAATTTACTTGGCCAAAATAACTCTCAAGGTTTCTTTTTCGATTATAACCAAAGGGAGGAGATGAATTAACTACATAATTGTTTGCTTGATCTAAACCATTTAATAAATTAACCACATTTTGTTTGCTGATTCCCGAAAGTTCGTATTTAACCTTGTTTATTTCTTGTGCTGCAAGAATTTCTAAACTATGTTGGTCTCCTAAGGTTTTGGTATATCTCAACATATTCAACAAGTTTTGAGTAACCTCTCCTCTTGTTGTTTTGTATAAGCTACCATTTTGTCCTGCGGCAGATCCATAAAACGGATTGTTAATTACACTACGAACCCTGTTGTAATATTGAATACCATAACGCGTCTCGAACGATAAATCTTTTGTTAAATCAAACTTTAACGAGAAGCTACCGTTAACCGAATGGCGATTATTACCATCTCTATTGTATTTTGAGTCAGCAACTGCATTAGTTTCTAACCCAAAGCCTCTACTGTAAGATCCACCGTAGTCGTACATATATCCACCATATTTGTCATCTTCAACCATGTTGCCATTAGCATCTCTTAAAAATAATGGATAGATAGATGGGATGTTGTCAACAAACCAAAAGACACTACCCGAATCTTCAGATTGGCCATTAGCCATGGTCTCATCGTATGAATAGCTTAAGTTAGCAGTAGCGGTTAACCAATCTTTAGGTTTATGTGATAAATTTAAACGTGTAGAGTACCGTTTGTAGCTTGAATTATTGATATATCCATCTTGATCTAAATATCCGAACGAAGAAAAATACTTTGTTTTCTCACTACCCCCACTCATTTTCAAGTTAGCTTCAGTTATAAATGAAGACTGGAATGCATAATCTTCCCAATTTTCAGGCGTATAGAGTGTGCCTATACCGTTGCGAACCTTACCAGTTGTTGGATCTATAATTTCAGTAACATCTGATGTTGTAAAATAATTGTAGCTGGGACTTATACCTGATCGGCCAAAAAGGTTTGAATTTGCATAGGCTACACCATCAATACCAGCTATGTTACCTCTGTTTTTTAAAGATAACCATGATAATTCTATATACTCATTGGGGTCTTTTATGACATCATATCTTGGTACTGCTTGAAAGTTAATACCTGTCTTAACATCTACTTCAATATCACTTCTTCCTGCTTTACCAGATTTAGTTGTGATTAATACTACACCATTTGCACCACGAGCACCGTAAATAGCAGTAGCTGTGGCATCCTTTAAGACTGTTGTACTCTCTATGTCTGCGGGATTAATAGAGTTTAAGCTTCCATTATTGATTCTGTCTCCATCGGAATCAAATGCACCTGTAGTTAAAGGAACACCGTCAACTACGTAAAGAGGATCTCTATTACCATTTACTGAGCCAAATCCTCGAATTCTAACTGTGGCAACAGTTCCAGGTTGTCCCGAAGTATTGATTACATTTACACCAGCAACCTCTCCTGCTAATGCCTGTGAAACATTTGAAAAAGTCTTGGCTTCCAATACATCTGCTTTAATTTCTTTTACAGAGCCAGTAAAGGCTTGTTTTGTCGATGTGCCATAACCAACAATCAACACCTCATCCAATGCAGCAGCATCTTCGGCAAGCGTTACATTAACAGAGTTGGAAGCACCAACTGTAATCTCTTTGGTTGCATAACCCACAAAGCTAAATACCAAAGTAGCTCCTTGGTTTG
>JBKEDH010000040.1:0-4212 GCA_047975295.1 Aestuariibaculum sp. | reverse complement strand
AAAAATATTCGTTTTATAACCATTCCAAGGGTAACAGTTTTAGAACCCAAAAACGATTTTGAAGGCCAATGGGAAACTGCTTCGCCACAAACCACTGGCAATTTTAGTGCAACCGCATGGTATTTTGGAAGTTTGATTCAGGAGGTTTTGGAAGTTCCTGTGGGATTGATTGTGGTGTCCTATGGCGGTTCAAATGTTGAAGCTTGGATGAACAAACAAATGTTACAGGATTTCGATTTAGAGCTAAAACTCCCAAAAACCGAATCCGATTTAAAAAGCAATCCAAACCGAGTGCCAACTACGTTGTTTAATGGTATGTTATCGCCCGTAATTGGTTATGGTATAAAAGGCACTATTTGGTACCAAGGCGAATCGAATTACGAACGGCCGTTTCAATATAAAGAGTTGCTTAAAAAAATGGTAGCATCGTGGCGAGAGTTGTGGAAGCAAGACGATTTTCCGTTTTATTTTGTGCAAATTGCACCATTCGATTATGCCCGTTTTCATCCAAATGATAATCGAGAAGCATACAATTCGGCTTATTTAAGGGAGGCGCAGTTAAAAGCCTCTAAAGAAATTCCAAATGCGGCAATGGCCGTTTTGATGGATTTAGGCGAATTTGGCAACATCCATCCGGCAGATAAGGAAAAAGGAGGGGAAAGATTGGCCTATTTGGCTTTGGCAAAAACCTATGGCTTTACTGGTTTTGAATACGAAAGTCCTGAGTTTTCTGCCATGGAAATTAAGGGCAGTACGGTAACCATATCGTTTAATAATGTGCCAAATGGCATCACGGCGTACGGCAATGAGGTAAATGGTTTTGAAATTGCTGGCGAAAACCAAGTATTTTATCCCGTACAGGCGGTATTAAGGCGAAAATCGGTAGTGTTATCGGCTCCACAAGTAGAAAAACCGGTGGCAGTGCGTTATTTGTTCAAGGATTTTACAAAAGCCGAAATTTTTAGTACCGGCGGTTTGCCCATGTCGTCGTTTAGAACGGATGGTTGGTGATATAAAAGCTGCGTTTTGTCATCCTATGTTTGCAGAGGAACGAGGAAGAATCTCAATAATAGTAGATTTCTCATTGGTTGTATAGATAAAGTTAATTTACAATAAATTGGATTAAGAGTGCAATTAACACTTAAAAAATACAGAATATTAAGTTTAGTTTTATTGATATGTTTATCAGTAAAAGCACAAATTCCCACGCTTAAAAATTACAACCAAATATGGACGGTTCAAAGTGAAAACGCTTCGCAATCGATGCCTTTGGGAGGTGGTGATATAGGCACAAATGTTTGGGTTGAAAACGGAAGTTTATATTTCTACTTTTCAAAAAGCGGTACGTTCGACGAGCACAATACTTTGCTAAAATTGGGTCGGATAAAAATAGAATTGACCCCAAATCCGTTTAAGGATAATGACGGTTTCCATCAGGAATTGCATTTAGAAGATGGCTATATTTCCATATTACAAAACAATACCGAAATTAAACTTTGGGTGGATGTGTTCCATCCTGTTATCCATGTAAATGTAAAAAGTCAACATACTTTGCAAATGAAAGCTTCTTACGAAAGTTGGCGCTATAAAAATCGTGAAGTTAAAGGGCGTGCCAATAATGCCAATTCCTATAAATGGGCACCGCAGGGTAAAATTATAACTTATCAAGACTCGATTTTTTTTGAAGATAACAGTGTGAAATTTTACCATAAAAATCGTGAACACACTGTATTTGATGTAGCCGTTAAGCAACAGCAAATGGAATCGGTTAAAGAGCAAATGATGAACCCTTTAAAACACTTAACCTTTGGTGGCGCTATGAATGGAAAAAATATGGTAACCGATGGAACTTATGAAGGCATTTATCAAGACACCAATTTTAAAGGCTTCCGTTTAAAAAGTAAAAGACCAAGTAAAAACCATCAGTTGAAAGTTTATTTGCACACGGTTCAAGATGAAAACATTAGTGTTTGGAAAAGTGGTTTACAAGATTTTATTTCATTATATAAACCAAAAGAAAAAAATACAAAAACGTGGTGGAACAATTTTTGGCAACGCAGTTTTATTTATACAAAAGCAGAAAACGATTCGGTATATCAAATTGGGCAAAATTATCAACTGTTCCGTTATATGTTGGGTTGCAATGCTTACGGAAAATACCCAACAAAATTCAATGGTGGATTGTTTACGGCCGATCCGGTTTATACAAAAGAAGACCATAATTTTACACCCGATTTCCGTAATTGGGGCGGTGGTACCATGACCCAACAAAACCAGCGGTTAGTCTATTTTCCTATGTTTAAAAGTGGCGATTTCGATATGCTGCCATCGCAATTGAATTATTATTTAACGCTTCAAAAAAACGCCGAATTGCGCAGCCAAGTGTATTGGAGCCACAACGGTGCTGCCTTTACCGAACAGTTGGAAAATTTCGGTCTGCCCAATCCTGCCGAATACGACTGGAAACGCCCAAAAGATTACGACCCCGGAATGCAATACAATGCATGGCTGGAATACCAGTGGGATACGGTGTTCGAGTTTTGCAAAATGATGTTGGAGCAGCAGGAATACGCCAATATCGATATAAAAAAATACAATGCGTTTATTTTAAGCTGCCTAAGATTTTTTGATGAACATTACCAATATTTGGCCAAAAAACGGGGCAGAAAAGCTTTAGATGCCAATGGGCATTTGGTGCTGTATCCCGGCTCGGCGGTAGAAACCTATAAAATGGCGTACAATGCAAACAGTACCATTTCGGCGTTAAAGGTAATTAGCGAAAAGTTGTTGAAGCTGTCTTCGGAAGATTTAACAACGGAAGATGTTGATTATTTAAAAGCATTCCAAACCCGAATTCCACCGTTAAATTTTAGGATTGCGGATAATCAAAAAGTATTATCGCCTGCCAAATCGTGGGAGCGTATCAATAACGTGGAAGCTGCTTCGCTGTATCCGGTTTATCCGTGGGAACTCTATGGTTTGGCAAAACCCGATTTGCAAGTGGCGCAAAATACTTATTTTCTCGATGAAGATTTGTTGAAGTTCAGGAGCTATATTGGCTGGAAACAGGACAATATCATGGCGGCCCGATTGGGATTGACCGATGAAGCCGCAAAATATACCTTGTTGAAAATGGCAAATTCCAAAAGGCGTTTTCCCGCATTTTGGGGGCCGGGATTCGATTGGGTTCCCGACCATAATTGGGGAGGCTCAGGCATGATTGGCATACAGGAAATGCTGTTACAGGAAGTGGATGGTAAAATATTACTGTTCCCCGCATGGCCAAAAAATTGGGATGTCCATTTTAAACTGCATGCCAAACAAAATACCACAATTGAAGCCAAACTTGAAAACGGTAAGGTCGAAGTTATAAACGTAACACCCGAAAATAGGCGTAAGGACATTGAAAATCTATTAAACTTCACATTAACTGAAAAAATAAACTTAGAATAAATGAGCCGTATTAAACATATTGTAACTTATTTTTTGTTGTCTGTAACCGTATTATTAAACGTACAATGTCAAAGAAATACTAAAACTGAAAAACAAATCACAAAAGCCGATTTCAATTTTTCGGGCAGGCGTTTGGCCGAAGTACATGACCCTTTGTACCAATCGTGGGTTGTTAACGAAGCCACCAAAACCGAAAACACGTTCGGGAAAGTAACAGTAAAATTGAATGGAAACTTTAAATCCAATTGGGTAAAAACAGGTATGAGTGCCCCGTATTACGCCCAATTGATAAGTGATGGCTTGGTAACCGAAAATCGTTTGGAATTGGTGATTAGTGGCTTAAAGCCCGGAGAACATTCGTTACAGACCTTTCACAACACTTTCGATAAAATAGATAATAAATTGGTAACACCAATAAAAATTTATGTGAATAACGAGTTGGTACAAACCATTCAACAAAGCAATAGGGCATTTGCAAAAATCGATGCAGCAACTGCTTACATGATATTTAATGCCGAAGAAAATCAAGATGTGGTGATTCGTTTTGAAGGCGAAAAAGGATTTGATATTTCAGAATTTGTCATTAACGGATTCGAAATAGATACCCCTAATTTAAAAAAACAGGCCCATTCGCCACAGCCCGAAAATGCAGATGATCATGTAGTAGTTGAGAAAAATTTACAATTAAAATGGCAATCACCAAAAGAAACAAAAGTACATCATATATATATTGGAAAAAACAAAGAAGCCATTAAAAAC
>JBKEDH010000155.1:0-1520 GCA_047975295.1 Aestuariibaculum sp. | reverse complement strand
GTTTTATTCGTTTCATTATCAAATTCCTTCTTTCAGTGTTCTCTTACAGCCATTCATTGTAACTTGATTGTTTTCCCAAATTAAGTAAACCACAACGTTATTCTGTTCATCTAATCTTTGTTCATGAGCATTGCTTCGTTTTCCTCTTCACAGTCTCCTTTGTTTTGACTGGTTTCATGATCAAATTCCTTATTTCAGTGTTCTATTATAGCCATTCATTGTAACTTGATTGTTTCCTCGAAATGAAGTAAACTAAAATCTTCTCCTGTACGTGTTGTTTCTTGTCCTCTTCACTGAAAGGTTTGTCTTGACTGGTTTCATTATCAAATTCCTTCTTTAAGTGTTCTGTCACAGCCATTTATCCTCTGCATTTTGTTATTTGAAATTGAACGAACTAATACAAACCCTTCTCTTCGTATATTCTCCGTTAATGTTACTCTGTTTCACTCCTGGCTGTCCGGTTTGTTTTACTTGCTTCCATATTGAATTTCCTCCTTGTGTGTATTGCCATAGCCATTCACCGTATTCAGTTAGTTTTACGAAATTAAACTAATACGATTTCTCCTTTTCATGTATTCTTTGTTAGTGTAATGCGCCGTTTCACGATTAACTGTCAGGTTTGTATTACTTCCTTTATTACTGACTCCCCTCCTTCTGTGTTCTATCGTAGCCAATCATTCATCACAATTTGTTTCTGAAGTTGAACAAACTATAAGAAATTCGTACGTTCTTTGTTAGTACACTGCTTTGTTTCACTCCAAAGTTTCAGCTTTATTTTCCTCCCTTCATTATCAAATTCCCTTCTTCTGTGTTCTAACATAGTAGCCAATCATTCATTATTATTTTCATTGTTGTTCCTAAAAGAGAATACTTACAGGGCGCATTTCATTTGGGCGAATATGCCCTTCAGTTGGGCGAAAAAACACATCATTTGGGCGACAGTTACCTCATCATCTGGGCGATAAATTAAGCTTCATTTTTAAGTACTCGTCACTTCACTTGGGGGAAAACCTTATCGGTACCCAGTCAGTCAGGTACCATGTGTCAACTGGTCCGGCTGCTACAAGGAGAACACAGCATAAATGGTGATTCATATGCAAGAGAAGTTTCGACTCTGTGACAAAATTATTGTCTTTCATTAAACGATGTGTGTCATGTACCCTTAATTTGCACTTATTCAAATATTAAACCTTTTTTTTCTGTTGGTTTCTGATATGGTGCCTTCCATGGTCATAGTAACAAGGAGTGAAGGTTCTCCCCGCACTCCTCGCGCCGTTGAGTGTGAGAATCGAATAGATGCGCGGCCACCAACGTAGCCTCCGTGATTCAAAACTAATCCGAAACGTACTTCACCTCTATACGTAACGAAGTAAAGTGTGTTCGACATGACAATCATTTCTATAGCACCTATGCCGTTCTTGCCTTAATTTGATTACGCCCACATGATGATTACTATTTCACGGAGTTCATGATATGTTGTCTCCCAAGGGATAAAAAAAAAAGTCGCCCAAACTAAAAAG
>JBKEDH010000019.1:0-9259 GCA_047975295.1 Aestuariibaculum sp. | reverse complement strand
TTATTAAAATTATTTATACAAGAAAAAACTTTAGAAGGTAAGCCTAACTTAGAAAAAGAGAGTTTAAATCTATTACCTGAAAATAAAAATATCTCTATCTTCCTCTCCGAAAAAGAAGAAGGAAACGGAACGAGAACATTCAGAGGAAAAACCTATACCCAAGAAGAATGGGAAGCTTTTGAAAAACAACAATGGGAAAAATACAAAGGGAAATAAATACAAATTATTTTTTATAACACTTTAAAAAAGAAAGAAAAACCTTTAAATCTTCTCTATTTGAAAGTACTACGAAGTTAAATGTAGAGTTTTAGATGCTTAAGGAAGAACAGTATATGTAGGGTAAACAATACAAGGAATTAATACTCGGTTTGACCAACATAAAACAGAAGGTCAAGCTAAAGGAGGTTTAAAAAATAGTTCTGTATTTTTAAAAGAAACATAATCCATCTATAATCAAAAGACAGCAAAAAACATTGTGGAAGAAAAAAATAAAGTTTCGGTGTTTACGGCATGTTTTCCTACAAAAACAGAGTTAGATGCTTTTGTAGAAGAAAAATTTACCGAAAATGGCGATATATATTCCAATTTATTGTCCGATTTACAAGTCGGTTTTATCAACCATCAGTTTCAGGAAATTCTATTTACGGGCAAACCGATAAATAAACCCGATTTACAGGATTTTTCCTATATCGATAATTTTGTATCTCATATCGAATTTTCCAAAATAACGGGAAATAGTTTAATTTTTTTGTATAATTTCAACTACGCCATATCCGATAACAGACCCAAAAAACTAAATTATATTGGTGCTTTTAACTATCGTTAACAAAAAAACATGACATCAATTACCGAATTAAAACAGCTTTTTACCGAGATTAATAAATTAAAAAGCAAAGCATCTTATAATCGTAGTCAGTTCTGTTCGGCATTAACCGAGACCGACGATGATGCATATTTAGAATTACACTTTACTTTTTTACAACAAAAAAAACGCTATTTCCAGCCCGATCTAAAAATGTATTTTGGTTTTAGGCAAAATAAGGAAAAAGTTTACCATTTTTTAAAAAGTAAACAATCGCAACTTACCGACGAACAACTTATTGCCGATATAAACGAAATACTTGCCGATTTAAACTATTACTCGTTAAACGAGCTGCAACAATGGATATCGGACATTAAAACAGGAAAAAGAAACGATACCAACGAATTTGTGTGGGCCATCAGGGAAAGTCCTTTTGTAGCACTTCATTACAATTTGATAAAAGACGAAGAACTCGACCAAAATTTTAGGCGATATTTAAAAACCAGTTTTGAGGAACATCAAGAAGAAGGCGAAACATTTCTGTTATCCAAATTAAGCAATAATGAAGATACCAATTGGCATGGCGATATTATTTTTATATTAGGGACCATACAAGGAAAACAATCGGAAAAAATTCTGAATTACGCCCGAAAACTCACCGAAAGTACAAACAACTATACACGTAATCGAGCAATAATTGTACTGGGCTGGCATGGCAAAAGCCAAGATTTCGATATACTAAAAAAGCACCTTTTAACCGATACCGATACCGAATGTAGAGCGTGGAGTGCTACGGCATTTTATATTGTTTTTAATAAAATAAAATCTGAAACCTTTAAAAAGAAAACGTTCAGCCTATTTCAAAAAGCCTTGGATACCGAAACCGATTATTTTGTTTTGAGCATGATTATATATAGTATGATACAAATAACAAACAATAAATTTAGGATATCGCAAGTAGCACTAAACACATTGGACAAAGAACAAATAGATGCCGCCAAAGGGCGAATAAAACGATTTATTAATAAATATTATGAGTATCCGTAATGATACCCAAGCACATTTAATGTCATTCCGAGGAACGAGAAATTTTTGACAATCAATAATTTGAGATTCTTCACTATCACTCAAAATGACAAACAATTATATATTTTGGGTAACAAAATGGGCATTCAATTAAATATTAAATCCTTTTCCAAAAACCGATATATTTAACAAAAAAGAAATTATATGAAAGCCCTCTTTGCAGCCATTCGCAATCGAGACACCGAAAAAATAAAGGAACTCATTGGTAAAAAACCAGAATTGGTAAATAGTATTGCCAAACAACCACCTAAAAAAGACGATGGGCAATCGCCATTACAAGTAGCCTTTAAAAGTAAAAACTTTTGGGCGGTAAGGTACTTTATTGAAAAGGGAGCCAATGTCAATTTTATAGATATACAGTCCGTAAATGAATGGAAAATGCCCGTATTGCATAATGCTATTATGGCAACAGTACATATGGCCCGTTTTGAAGTTCCGGTAAATCCGTGGGACGAAAACCAAAAGGACATATACGAAATAAAAGGTGTAAAGGAGCATTTCGATAAAGTATTCTTGTTATTGCAAACCATGGTCAATCAAGGAGCCGACACAAATGCTGTAGATAGCTATGGTAATACAGCTTTAATGCGCTTATGTGCCGATGCCAACAACCGATGGGTAAACAAAAACCGACCACTTGCTAAAGAAACCATTGAAGATTTAAAGCAAATTTTCGATCTGCTCATAGCAAAGGGAGCAGATATTTACCACGCCACTTCTACCCGAAAACCCATTACCGAAATGTCCAAAACACTTTTAAAACAAATTGGAATATAACAAATAACAATGAAAATACTTATTCCCGAAAATCTGCGCAAAGACGAGCTTATTAAATTTGGAGCGCCACAGGCACTGGTGGAAAACGTAGGAAATATTAGCGAACTGAAATATCGGGTAGAAAATGTGGACAGCGCTTACTATTATTTGCCCACTATTTCCAATTACAAAATATTGAAAAACCTTAATATTATTCCCATTTTTGGTGAAGGCGACACCTTTTGGGTATTTGGTTATAATGATAGGATTCAAAAAATATTTTATTTCGAACTGGAAAACGACAAAATATACCGCAACTACGGTACCAATTGGAGTATGCTTTTATTGGATATTATGTTTCAATTTTTTGAAGATGAAATAGACTCAGGATTAACACTTGAAACCTTCAAAACCGTTGGCGAAAAAGTAGGTTTTGCTCATACCGAAACCTTATTTAAGTATCTTGATATTCCTGTTGAAGAATATAATAAAAACTACGAAAACCCAACGCTTTGGAAACAAACCATAGCCCAACAATTAGGCATAGATTTATAAAAAAACAAATAGCAACATGAAAAATATAGACCCAATAACCCCTTTTCAAATCACAAATAAAAAAACGCCTTTTGGTTTGCTAACAACACTAACCGTTAAATGGGGTATAAGCTCGGTTAAGAGTATCAATATAACCGAAAATACACTTTTTACGGCTAATATTTATACCAAGGACGAAACCTACAATTTGGTCTATACCATTATCGATACCGAAGGAAATGTAGAAAGCTATGTGGAAGATGACGGTATTTTGCCAACATTATTTTTAAGTCCCGAACAAGAAAATTACGTATCTGTAGTTCCTTACCATCCGGATAAGGATTTAGAAATAAGCATTCCTATATTCAACCGTGAACGTATTGAAAAACCTAAAGGCAACCGCCCTTTTGTAGGCGATTTTATAGGTGTGGTGGGTGCTTATTCTATTTTTTTAAATGTCGAAATATTTTCGGATAGCAAACCCGATAAAATGTTAACAATAGAATATAAAAACGGATTACTAAAGAAAAAAAAGAACATAAAACTACCTTTGCCAAGAGACAACAAAATGTATATAGCCAATAACCAAATACATCTGTTGGCAACCGCAAATAATGGCTGGCTACATCGCCAAATAGATGTACAAGGCAATATAATAAGAGAACGGCATATACCGGACAAAGTTTGGTTTAGAAGCGTTATTTCGTTGTCTTTTGATGAGCCTTCATACGTTCTTCACGAAGAAGAAGGTAAAATTTCCATAGAAGTTATTTTGCCCGATGACACATGCAAAACCACAAATCTTATAGACATTAAAAATGAATTTTACAACGCTTGCCAACCTATAAAAATAGCCGATAGTACTTTTGTTATACAATTTACTACCGGTTTTGGCAACGGATGGTTCACCCTTAAAAACGGACAGCTTTTAGAAATATTCTACAGTAAAGATGGGGGTTACAAAAATCTACTTACAAACGAAGTTTTGGAAATAGGAAACAACAACTTAGCCATTACAAGCATAAACAAAACCGTAAAAAATGGCTATGCCGTTCTTTTTTATCCGAGTACAGATGAAGGCGAACAAAATAAAACATTAATTATTCTAAACAGGAAAATACAATAAGAAGTTTAAACCACTTCTAAGCATAAAAACAAACAACAACATGAAAATATTAATGTTTTTAGCCTTCTTTTTCTTCCATATAGTTGCGTTGGGGCAAGAAAAACATAAAACCTATCACGAAAATGGTCTTGTAGAAGAAATCGGGCAATACAATGCCAAGGGCGAAAAAAAGGGCAAATGGAAACGGTTTTACACAAACGGAACACTGCAATATACAACCACATACAAAAATGGTAAACAGCAAGGCAAGTGGAAAGAATATTTCGATAACGGTATAGTATCCAAAAGCGGAAATTACCAAAATGACAAACGAACCGGAACATGGAAAAATTACAATATAGATGGTGTAATAATAGATATTGGTGCGTATGCCAACGGAAACAAAGAAGGGAAATGGCAAACATTTTATACAAACGGACAACTCTCGGAAATAGGAACTTACAAAAACGGCATGTTAATTGGCACATGGAAAACCTATCACGAAAACGGACAGCTTTCTTGTACGGGTCGTTATGAAAGCCACGAAAAGAAAACCGGAACATGGATAAGGTATTACGAACATGGCGCATTAGATTGGCAAGGACAATACGAAAACGGACTAAAAACCGGCAAATGGCTATCTTATTACAAAAACGGGCAATTAGCAAGCATAGAATACTTTAAGGCCGGAAAAGAAACAGGCGAATCTAAACGTTATAATACCGATGGGCAATTATGGATAAGTGGCCGTTACGAAGATGGTAAACAAACAGGTAAATGGAATTGGTACCACGACAACGGAAAATTAAAAACAACCGGAAACTATAATAACGGAAAAAGTACAGGCGAATGGCGGGGCTACCACGATAATGGGCAATTGGCCAAAGTGGGTCAATACGACAAAAACGGCAAACGTACCGGAACGTGGAAAACCTATTACAGTAGCGGACAATTGGAAAGCTCCGGAGCATCTGTAAATGGAGAAAAAGTTGGAGAATGGCAATACTACGACGAGCAGGGCAACCTAACAAACACCAAAGAAGAACAGTAACATAACAAAATAAAAAAAACAAATTATGGGATTTAACATAGCAGGATTGCTTATTAAAAAACAAATAAAAGACACAGAAATAGAAACATTATTAGGTGGTAAAATTACTTTTTTGAACAACGTAAATACCGAAGAAGCCTTTAGTACTTTCCGTCCCCAAAATACAGTAGATATTTTACAAACAGCTACCGGAACCTTAATAATCATGGAATTGGGCAATATTTATGATATCTCGACATTCGAAGGTGAAATTATCCAGTTTATGATTTCCGATGTTTCGGATACCTATTATTTCGAAAAATACAACCACACCAACCTTGACCGAAAATATATTTATTCGCAGGGTGAAATTGCCGAAAATGAAGGTAACGGCATTATTAACCAACAAGACGACATGACCGATATAATATGGGAATTATCCAACGATTTTCTACAAAACAACTTTGTGGAAAATATGTTTAATTTTACATTCAAACGCTATAAAATATAAAAAAAATGAAGATTATTTTCTGTATAATCAGTGCAATGCTACTTTTTTCTTGTGGCAATAAAAACAACAATTCCAATAGCCAAACCGATAGTAGGAACGATTCGTTAAGCGTTGTTAATGCTATTGATAGCACTTCAGAAGATGTTAATGGATTATTGAATCTGTTCTCTAAAAACAAAACCGCTATTTTAAAAAAACTTCAAACAGTCTCCAAAGAAGAAGCTAACAGATTATACGAAGCATACAGCAAAGAAAACCAAATAACACTTGCCGAAATTACAGCTTCTGAGTTAGATATTTTAGACCGATTTTATCATGACGATATTGAAAGTAAAAACCAAATAAAGGAACTTGGCGAATCCTTAAAAAAGCACGATTTGGTTTTTGAAGAATTGGGCGAAGGTTATGTTGAAATAACCACAACTCCCAATTTTTATGATACCATCTTTAGCCATTATGTTACAGAAGATTATAAGGCTTACCTGTCCATCATAAAAGAAGAAAACAAATCGCTTTATTCGGCAGATGCAGGATTGGTTATTAGTTTTCGGGAATTGGGCGAACGCATCATAACATGGGAAAATTTTATGGAGCAATACCCTAATAGCCCATTGGTAGAACAGGTTAAAGAAAATTACCGGTTTTACCAACACGATTATTTAATAGGGTTAGATAATACGCCTACCATCGAACGTGCCAACCCGGACAGTCTTTATATTTATCCGGAAAATAGAGAAGAGTTTTCCCGTTTTATTACAAAATACCCCGATAGCCCAACAAGCAAATTGGTGCACTTCTTTTTAGAAAATTTCCGTAGCAAAAATATAAACGATTTAATAACCGAAGAATAGGATAAACGGTGAAAAAGTGCTTTAAAAACCTTATATGCAATCAGAAAAAGAATAAAAAATGGAACTATTAAAAGGTAATTCAGAAATAAATAAATTCAAAAAAGCTCTTTTAGTTTTCCTACATAAGCATAACAGGATGAACATGCACCGGCAGCTATTTTTAATTGTTGTCCTATTCATAACAACTCCTTGTTGTTTTTCACAGCCGGGACCCTATGGAGCCGATTTAATTTTTAGTATCAAAGACAAATCTTTATCCAAAAAATACACTGTTTTTTGGAACGACACCCGCAACAATACAGTAAAAGACCTTAAAGCCCTTTCAGGTACCTATAAAGTTATCGGTACAAAAACACCAATAGGAGGTGGTTTTACAGGATATATTACTTTGGTACATAAAAAAGACACCATGTTTGTCCATCCGCCAACCTCCATGTATGAAGATATCGTACTTAAAATCCCTTTTAGGAAAGGAACATATAGTATTCCAAATTTGGTGTATGAGACCCAAGCGTTATTTAAACCTGAATACAGAGAGCGATTGGCAATAAATTTAGAAGCTGATTGGTCTGAATTTGAAATTAAACAAAAACTAAAATTACCAACAGTAACTTTACGAAGAATAGAAATAATTGAGAACAGTCGATTATTTACGAATATTTACCCCCGTTGTCATGATGCAACCAATATATATTCCAGTTCTCCTTATCATCTCAAAGATTATTTTGAAGAGGATGGCTTTTATGAGAAAATAATATGCAATAACTTTTACATTCCCCGAAATTATAAATACTTTTTTTTCGGTGTTTTAAAGAAAACAAATCTTTATTTTCTTCAACGGGAAGAAGATAGCCCTATAGAATACGGAACTCTTCAAATCCCTATAGATAGAAGTGTACAGCAGAAACAAGAAAATTGTCACAAAGGACTGTTGTTCCCTAATCTGGCCGATGATGTTTATTTCTCTACCGAATCATTGATAGGTGGCAATATACCCATCGTATTCGGCTATTATCACGCTGTAAAAAAATGTGATGAAAGTTTTGGGTCGGTAAAGGAAACATGGGGTATGTTCAACATTTATATAAACAAACCGGATGAAAAAACCTTAGACATAATCGAAAAAGAACATAGCTACGACAACAATTTAATAGAGAATGAATAATCTTTATCTTTATACGATGAAATTAAAAATAAACCTATGGCTATTAGCAACCATACTGCCGTTTGTAGGGTGCTTTGGACAAAATACAGAATATACACCATATAAAATAGGTGTTATTCCCAATAAGGAAAGATTTGAGAAACTTACCGAAAGAGAGCGAATATTTGCCCAAAAAAAAGAACAATACAACGCCAAAAAATTTAAAATGATGGAAGAAAATCATTTTATTATTGATAGTCTTCCCCATGAAAAACGGCAAAAATACATTTTGCACAAAAAAGCAAAAACACAAAAATATGCAGATAACCGAAGCCGTTATTTTTTAAAAACTTTAAAAAACGACATTATAGAACAAGATATATTTAGTAGTTCGCAAGATACTATTTCAACAGAATGTAATTGTTATGTAAGCAACGACACCATCCATGCTTATATGGATATTTGGGTGTTTAGCGGATTTTCATTTAGGCTCAAATTGACCCAAAAAACATTTACAAGCAGCTATTGGGCAGGTACACACGATCAATCTATATATAAACTAAAATTAACTGACGGTACACTAACCGATAATGTATCGGTAAGTAATCAAAAACAAACGCTAATACTTAAAAATGCACCCACCTTCACTATTGGCGAAGAGATATTGGGACATCTAACCTTTAAAACCGAAGATTATTACAGAGTAAACGATTATGAAAGCGGTATGGCAAAATATGTTTACAGCGATTCCAATATGGACAAAATAAACCTAACCGGAACTATATATTTTACATGTAGATTAAGAGAAAAATCAATTAGCGATAGGTAGAATATAATCGAAATAAAAGATGTTCTCTTTTAAGAGGGGCAATGGCTGTTCATATACTTCAGTAGCGGAGTAAATTGCACTATAGCTATTATTTAATACTACACAAAACAAAAATGACTATTAGAAAAGTATAAGATGCTATTTCGTATATGTAATGTTAACAAAAGTTATTCTAATAAATTTTCAATAGAAATATCTTCATCCAATTCTTCACTATGATTACTTTCTCCTGTCGCAATAAAACGCCTTTTTTCTAATTTCACTCTTGTAGAGTTTCTTAATTTACGAAACCATTCTAATGGATCGGATAATTCGCGTCCATCTTCATATAGAATTATCATTTTGGTTTCTTTAAACGATATATCAGTTGCAAATTTTGATTTACTAATTGTTAAAATACTCATCCCATTTGTTTTTAAAAAATTCAACATTATCAATCACTAATTTACGCATTTCTTTTAATTCAGAAGCATTAAATCCTCTTGACCTCTCAAGTTCAATTTCATTTAAATCGAATTTAGCTGTCTTATTATCTTTTTCGACATGAATGTGGACAGGAAAATGTTCATTACTATAGAAAAAAATCGAAATCCATTTATCCTTAGTACTGT
>JBKEDH010000017.1:0-30923 GCA_047975295.1 Aestuariibaculum sp. | reverse complement strand
CCTAATGTTAATCAACAATGAAAAATCATATAGGAAAAGTAAAAAAAGTAAAAGGTTAAGAGCTCTAATGGATAGACAATATAGAGAAAAAATATTGTTTTTTTAAATGCTTTTGCCCTGTATCAATAAATATTTGTTTTTTTTGATAGGTTTTTTTGTGTAATTTCGTAGGATGAATATTATGACTTGTGAAATATTTAAAAAGGGTACTTTAAAAGCAATCGTATTAATACTGTGTGTCTGTATTTTTGGTTGTATGGACTTATCGATTTCCCATAAAAAGCATACAATCTATCCATCCGAAACCGATAGTTTGGTAGTTCCCGATACAATTTTAATTAAAAAATTAATAGACCAGCCTTCGGTAGGCAGGTATATTGAGATTGAAGGCGATACCTTGTTTGTACCCGTAAATTATAAAGTGAGTCCTTTAAAAGTAGACGAAAAGCACCGTGTTCCTATGGGCGATTTGTTGATTACGAGTGAGCTGAACAATTATAAAGCCATAAGGTTTTTTAGAAATGATGAAAATAATGGTATGTTTGCCATGAGCAATACCTTTCTGTTTTTTATACCCAGTAGCGATTCGTTGGCAATAACCAAGAAAAAGTTAGCTAAACAATTTCCACATAATAATTATATAGACCATAACAGCCTTATTAGTGATAGAACCATATTTATGTATTCGTACAACCAAGAACGTAAAGGTTTTGAAATTTTTCATACCGAAATGTTTCCAAGTTTTGATAAGCGTACCAAAACCGAGATACTGTACGAATCTATTGATATGTTGCGTATGGCCAAACATTTATACGATAGTAATATAAACGAGTACGATTGGGAAAAATTGGATTTTGTCATACCGGCCTATATTTATAGATATTTTGAAAAACCGTTGGTAAGTGAAATTTCAGATTTGGCAAACCAAATGCCCAACCTATTCCAGTACCGACTTTATCCCGAAAACCTGGAACTTGAAATCTCGGTAATAAAAGATTCTACGTTGACCGGATTTTATAACGAATTAAAACACCTGTCCAAAAATGAAGATATTGATATTGATGAACTTTCGGATTCATCGGGAAAAATTATAGACAAATATCTTGATGTTTTTGGTTTCGATTTCAAAATAGATACATTTGAAGGCAATACCTGCCATTTCCACAATACGTTCGATGCTTGGGTATTACATTTTATTCCAAATAAAAATTTACTGTTCACCATAAAGTGTGAAGAACCCATAAATAGTGAAATTTATATGCGGTTTTTTTTAAAAGAACTGATCCCGAAATTAGAAGAATAACCTATGTTGGTTAATTATCTGCAATTAGATATGAAAGTGTTTGGTACATAATCGGATTAATATGAAAGATGTAGGGCAAAATGCTGGTTGCGTAATGGTTCGTTTTTATCGATTATAACAATGCCTTGCTCGTACATATCGATTGTAAAGTTAACATTGGGGTCATTTTTTATTATATCCCAAGCTTCTTTCATCCCATCGCTCCAATTTATATCGTCGAAAACAAAAACAGCTGTTTGGGCCATGTTTGATTTTAAGGTATTAAAATAGTCTATTGTAGGCTCTTTTTTGTGGTTTCCGTCTATAAATACTAAATTGAAAGGAACCTGTTTTTTCATTATTTTAGGGAATGTTTCGTCGTAAAGTCCTTGAATGATTTCAAATTCAGATTTCGGTACTATTGTAGCAAACTGGGTATTAGCAATTTCACAAAGTTGGGGCAAACCTTCCATACTAATAAAGTTGCCGTTTCGGTTTTTCATGGCTTCTAGCATATAGCTTCCAGAAATACCAAGGTTGGTGCCTATTTCCAAAATATTTGGCTTATCGGTATGCTTAACCAAGGCATACAAAAAATTGCACCATTTTTTAGAAGAAGCTGCCTTTTTACAAATGTTCTTGACTAATGCGGTCTGGTCTGTGCCGAATACCTCGTAAGTAATAACTGTATTGTTGGTAAGCAGGTTTTTTCTATAGTTTTCACATTGTAGAAAAGAAACCCTGTCACTATCACTATAAACATTGTATTTAACTTGATTAAATGCTTGCAGTACGGTTTTAAGTATTTTGTTGTTTATTGGTTCTATCCGCTTTATTTCAGCTTTGTGGTTTATTCTCCTTTTAGAAATTAATATATGTTTTGATAATTTTTTCATCTGCATTCTTGCAATTGTAAAGTATAGTTGTGTTTGTTGCTAAAGTAACAAAAAAAGTGGTATAGACATACGCTCTATTGTATGATGAAGGCGTTAAAAATCATGACCAATTGTTTGAATAACGGTATCTTCTCTTTTAAATAGTGTAACTAAGTTATAATAAAAGCTTTGGTTACTACAAACAAGCATTCCAAATAATATCATCTTTTGGAAGAGGAGCGATAATGTTTATCGGCTCTTTTTTTACAGGATGTGTAAATATAAGTTGTTTAGCATGTAAGTTAATCCCACCATTTTTATTGCTCCTGTCGAAACCATATTTTAAATCGCCCTTTATAGGGCAGCCAATAGCCGATAATTGTGCCCGTATTTGATGGTGGCGTCCGGTATGTAAATCTATTTCTAAAACAAAATAGCGATCCAGCTCTTTAATAATGGAGTAGCTAAGACTAGCCTTTTTACTATTATTAACTTCTTTAATATATGCTCTTGAAGTATTATTTTTATGGGTTCTAATCAGATAATGTACAAGTACCCCACTTTTTTTTGGAGGAATGTTTTTTACAACAGCCCAATATGTTTTTTTTGTATCCCGATTTTTAAACAATTCGTTAAGGCGAGAAAGTGCCTTTGAGGTTTTTGCAAAAATAATAACACCACTTGTGGGACGGTCCAATCGGTGTACTACACCTAAAAATACGTTTCCGGGTTTGTTGTAATTATCTTTAATATATTCTTTAACCACTTCCGATAGTGGTTTATCGCCCGTTTTATCACCCTGAACAATATCGCCAACACGTTTGTTTACAGCAATAATATGGTTGTCTTCGTATAAAATCTGTAGATTATCTTTGTTGGATAAGGTCTTGGGCATTTTTAAAGGTTGTAATTTGGTTTAAGGTTTTGTGTTATTTGGAAAAGGCTGTTAACTATAACCAAAAACTGTTTATTTTTCTCTAATCTCTAATCTCTAATCTCTAATCTCTAATCTCTAATCTCTAATCTCTAATCTCTAATCTCTAATCAATATTGTTCGTTTTCATTGGGGAAGTCAACCTTTTTAACATCGGTAACGTATTGGGAAATAGCATTGGTCATGTTTTCGTATAAATTTAGATAACGTCGTAAAAATCGTGGACTAAATTCGTGGGTCATACCAATCATATCGTGAAGTACCAAAACCTGACCGTCAACACCGTTTCCGGCACCAATACCAATAACGGGAATGGAAATACTTTCAGCGACTTTCCGTGCCAATTTTGCGGGAATTTTTTCTAAAACAACAGCAAAACAACCAATACGTTCAAGCATTTTGGCATCTTCAATAAGGCGATTGGCTTCCTCTTCTTCTTTAGCTCGTAACGTATAAGTTCCAAATTTATAAATAGATTGAGGTGTTAGCCCCAAATGGCCCATTACGGGAATACCGGCATTTAAAATACGTTTAATGCTGTCTTTTATTTCTTTGCCACCTTCAAGTTTTACGGCATGTCCACCACTTTCTTTCATAATCCTGATGGCAGAACGAAGGGCTTCTTTTGGGTCGCTTTGGTAGCTTCCAAAAGGTAAATCGACAACAACCAAGGCACGGTTTACCGCCCGAATTACCGATGAAGCATGGTAAATCATCTGGTCTAAAGTAATGGGAAGTGTGGTTTCATGACCGGCCATAACGTTACTTGCCGAGTCGCCAACAAGGATAACATCGACACCTGCACCATCAACAATTTTGGCCATGGTATAATCGTAAGCAGTTAGCATAGATATTTTTTCGCCAAGTTCTTTCATTTCCACCAATGTTTTTGTGGTAATCCGTTTGTAATCTTTTTTTGCAGTTGACATGGTTTTTCTTTTAAATGAAAACAAAAATAATAAACTTAATTTTGAATTAGGAAGTAAAATATTAAGAGAACTCATTTAAACTTTTTGGGTTGAAGTGAAAATTGGGTCATTTTTGTCTGGTTGGAAACTTTTTTGAGTTGCATAGCCAAGCAGCAGAATGAAAAAAGATGAAAAATGGGCGAAAAACAGTAATTTTTTAGCTAATTGAAAAGTTTAAACAAGTTTAGAGCTAAGAATTAAGGTTTTCCAACTTTCGATAAAATCTTAACAATCCGAAAAGTGAACACCAAGAGCCAGTCCGCCCTCACTAGTTTCTTTGTATTTAGAGTTCATGTCTTTTGCCGTTTCCCACATGGTGGCAACTACTTTGTCCAATGGAACCCTTACGTTTTTTGGGTCGGTGTCTAAAGCCAGTTCGGCAGCATTTATTGCCTTTATGGCACCCATTGAGTTACGTTCTATACAAGGTATCTGTACCAAACCTCCTATGGGGTCGCAAGTAAGGCCAAGATGGTGCTCCATGGCAATTTCGGCAGCCATTAAAACCTGTTCGGGCGATCCACCCAATAATTCGGTAAGAGCACCGGCAGCCATAGCACTCGATACACCAATTTCTGCCTGGCATCCACCCATAGCGGCCGAAATAGTAGCTCCTTTTTTAAAAATACTACCAATTTCGCCGGCTACCAGTAAAAATTGTTTAATATGGTTAAAATTGGCCTTATGGTTTTCAATAACCATATAATACATTAAAACGGCAGGAATTACACCTGCACTTCCGTTTGTTGGTGCAGTTACCACCCGGCCAAGGGAAGCGTTTACTTCGTTAACCGATAGCGCAAAGCAGCTTACCCATTTGAATATTTGCCGGAATTTAACTTCGGTCTTTCTAATGGTTTGAAGCCATTCGAGAGGATTGTTATAAGGTAAGTTACCTTTTAGCTTTTGGTGTATGTCGTAGGCACGTCGCCTAACATTTAAACCACCGGGAAGATTGCCTTCGGTGTGGCAGCCTATGTACATACATTCCAGCATTGTACTCCATATACGTTCCAATTCGTTGTTTATAACCGTTTCGTTACGTATGGATTTTTCGTTTTCTAAAACAACTTTAGATATGGGAAGGTTTAATTGTTTACAAAATTTTAAAAGATCGACCCCGTTTTCTACCGGATAAGGAAACGTACAGTAAAAGATAATTTTATTGGCTTTTGATGTTTTTCGATCTTCTTGTACCACAAATCCGCCACCAATAGAGTAGTATGTCGATTTGTAATTACGATCGTTTATGGTTGCCGTAAAAATGAGCGCATTGGCATGAAAAGGCAAAAATTTCTTATTGAAAACAATATCGGTATCAATATTAAAAGGTAGTACCATCTCATTATTAAAATTGATGGTTTTGGTCTTTTTAATATCGTTTATTATTACTTGTATATCATCGACCGGAATATATTCGGGATCGGCACCGCTTAGTCCAAGCATTACAGCATAATCGGTAGCATGTCCTTTTCCGGTTAGAGACAACGAACCATAAAGATCGATTTTTATTTTTTCAACTTTCGCAAAACGATTGTTTTTTTTAAGGGCGTTTATCCAAAGGCCGGCAGCGCGCCAAGGACCAAGTGTGTGCGAGCTTGACGGGCCAATACCTATTTTTAACATATCGAAAACCGAAATACATTCCATTTGCGCAATCGTTTTAGTAAAGGCAAATATACGCTTTGTAGTTTAGGATTTGCTGTGATAATTTAAAAAAGAAAATTACTTTATGGTAAACGAACTGATATTTAACGTTTTGGAAACAACATCGAAATCGTTAGTATTTATGGCATCTACATTTTCGGCAGGCACAACTACTACACGAAACACTTGGTTTTGGGTGTAACTTGTTTCCAAGGTATTAAAATCGACCGTACCTTCCATAAAAATGCTCACATCGGTTTGAGTAAAATCAAAATTGTAGATTAGCGTGGTGTCATCATCAAAAATAACCGTTTGTGGTAGTGGGCGCCAAACGTCCTGTCCGTTATCGGTTTCCCATAGCATATAAACAAGGGTAACATCAAAAGGGTAAACGTTAAAACCGTAATTTTCCGTAAACCTATAATTGTTGGTAGCGGTAAAATTCTCTTCAATTTCAAAAGCTCCCGATACAATTATCTCACCATCTTCTCCTGCGGGTCCCGGAGATCCGGAAGGGCCTTCACAAGATAAAAACATAAAAACACCAACTAAAAGTGTTAAAGCTGTAAATTTTTTCATGATACAAATTTTTGTTAAAAATAGAACTATTTATGTGTATTAAAAAACGAAATGGAGGATTAATTTTACAGATCGGGACTTTTGTTGGTTTTAATGAGTAATTTAAACTTCCGGATTTTAATAAAATCAGCATAACAAAAAAAGAAAAGTGACATCCTGTCATGTTTTTTGTCATGGCATAATCATTGACTAAAGCTAACCGTATTTATTTTGTTAGACATTATTAAAAAGAATAAAAGGAGATAAAAATTATGAGTAAAATTATTGGAATCGATTTAGGTACAACAAACTCTTGTGTTTCCGTAATGGAAGGTAACGAGCCTGTTGTAATCCCAAATGCAGAAGGAAAAAGAACGACCCCTTCTGTTATAGCCTTTGTTGAAGGTGGCGAAATTAAGGTTGGCGACCCTGCAAAACGCCAAGCAGTAACAAAT
Organism: Aestuariibaculum sp.; assembly: GCA_047975295.1. Classification (GTDB taxonomy): domain Bacteria; phylum Bacteroidota; class Bacteroidia; order Flavobacteriales; family Flavobacteriaceae; genus JBKEDH01. The sequence continues at coordinate 24,204 of JBKEDH010000017.1, read as the reverse complement.
CCCCGAAAAACCGTTTATTCCATTAAACGTTTTATGGGCAACAAATATTCCGAGTCTTTAAAGGAAGCAGAACGCGTACCCTACCAAGTGGTAAAGGGCGATAACGATACCCCTCGGGTTGATATCGATGGGCGTTTATATACACCACAGGAATTATCGGCAATGATTCTTCAAAAAATGAAAAAAACTGCCGAAGATTATTTGGGACAAGATGTATCGCGTGCGGTTATTACCGTGCCGGCTTACTTTAACGACAGCCAACGCCAAGCAACTAAAGAAGCGGGCGAAATTGCCGGACTAAAAGTAGAGCGTATTATAAACGAACCTACCGCAGCGGCATTGGCCTATGGTTTAGATAAAAAAGGGCAAGATCAAAAAATAGTGGTATTCGACTTTGGTGGTGGTACCCACGATGTATCTATTTTGGAATTGGGCGATGGTGTTTTCGAAGTACTATCTACCGATGGTGATACGCACTTGGGGGGCGACGATGTCGATGAAAAAATTATTAACTGGTTGGCCGATGAGTTTAATGCAGAGGAAAGTATGGACTTACGTAAAGACCCTATGTCCTTACAACGTTTAAAAGAAGCTGCCGAAAAAGCTAAAATAGAATTATCGTCTTCGGCACAAACCGAAATAAACCTACCTTATATTACGGCTACGGCAAGTGGACCAAAACACTTAGTACGTACATTAACCCGCTCAAAATTCGAGCAATTGATTGATGATTTGGTAAAACGTACCATCGAGCCATGTGAGTCGGCTTTAAAAGCAGCAGGATTGAGTAAAAGCGATATCGACGAGGTTATTTTGGTTGGTGGTTCCACCCGTATTCCTGCGGTACAGGCCGCTGTTGAAAAATTCTTCGGTAAAGCACCGAGTAAAGGTGTAAATCCCGACGAGGTAGTATCTCTGGGAGCCGGTATTCAAGGAGGTGTTTTAACCGGCGATGTAAAAGATGTATTGTTATTGGACGTAACTCCATTATCGCTTGGTATTGAAACTATGGGTAACGTTATGACCAAACTTATTGATGCAAATACGACCATTCCAACAAAGAAAAGCCAAGTGTTCTCTACTGCGGCCGATAATCAGCCATCTGTAGAAATACACGTACTGCAAGGTGAACGACCAATGGCTGCCGATAATAAAACAATTGGGCGTTTCCATTTGGACGGTATTCCACCTGCCAAACGGGGCATACCACAAATTGAAGTAACATTCGATATTGATGCCAATGGTATTATAAAAGTATCGGCTACCGATAAGGCTACCGGAAAAACACAAGATATCCGTATTGAAGCTTCATCTGGATTGACCGACGAGGAAATCCAAAAAATGAAGGCCGATGCCGAAGCAAATGCCGAAGCCGATAAACAAGCTAAGGAAAAAGCAGAGAAATTGAATGCTGCCGACGCGATGATTTTCCAAACCGAAAGCCAGTTAAAAGAATTTGGCGATAAATTGTCGGACGATAAGAAAAAGCCAATTGAAGATGCTTTGGAAGCACTTAAAAAAGCTTACGAAACCAAAGATATAGCTGTTATCGATCCTGCTTTGGAAAAAATAAACGAAGCTTGGAAAGTAGCCAGCGAAGAAATGTACAAAGCCCAACAAGAAGCGCAGGCTAATGGAGCAGGAGCAGAGCAACCCCAAGGAAATGCGGAAGCATCGAATGAAGGAAGTGATGTGGAAGATGTCGATTTCGAAGAGGTAAAGTAATACGTATTATATCGAGTCTGATTCGGTATATAAACTTAAAAACGCAACCAAATTACGGTTGCGTTTTTTTATTTTACATAACGTTTGTTTTTAAAATAATATTTGTGGTAATAGTTAAACTTGGTTTCGATTATTCCACTATTTTTACAGTATCATTTATCTATGGATTTTTCAACCAAAATAAAGTCAGATTATATTCCAAAACGTGTTGCGGTAAAACTTAGTGCAAAAGGAGAACAATCGGTAATAAAAGGCCATCCTTGGGTGTTTTCCAATAGTATAGATACTATAAAAGGCCATGCGAAAACTGGCGATTTGGCCATTATTTTCAGTAAAAACAAAAATAAGGTTATAGGGTTGGGTCTGTATGATACCGATTCGCCCATTCGCATAAAAGTAATACACAGCGGATTGGAAAAAGTGGAAATAAATACCGATTTTTTTAGAAATAAAATAGATGAAGCTTTTAAAAAACGAAATGTATTATTGCAGACCAACACCAATAGTTACCGTTTGGTTTTTGGAGAAAACGATGGTTTTCCCGGTTTAATAGCCGATGTATATGCCTTAGTTTTGGTTGTTAAACTTTATTCCGAAATCTGGTTGCCCTATCTACAGGATATTCTGCCCATTTTACATAAAATTTCGAAAACGGAAACTGTAGTAATACGGTTAAGCAGAGGGTTGCAGCAATCAAAAAAACATAATTTTACCGATGGTGATGTGGTTTTCGGTATTTTGGAACAGGAAGTCGTTCAATTTGTAGAACATGGCGTTATTTTTTCGGCCAATGTTATTAAGGGACATAAAACGGGTTATTTTCTCGATCATCGTGCCAATAGAAAACAGGTGGGCGAGTGGAGCAAGGGAAAAACTGTTCTGGATGTGTTTAGTTATGCCGGCGGATTTTCGGTACATGCACTGTACAATGGTGCAACATCGGTTACCAGTCTCGATATTAGTAAACAGGCCTTGGAAATTGCCCTGCAAAACGGACGGCTAAATAATTATAGGGGAAAACATAAAGTTATTGCTGGAGATGCCTTTAGGGAAATGCAACGACTATCAGACAATAATGTAAAATTTGATGTTGTGGTTATCGATCCGCCCAGTTTTGCCAAACAGGCTTCGGAGGTTGCAATGGCCAAAAAAAAATATGCCCAATTGGCGGCTCTTGGCGAACAGCTAACAAATAAAAATGGATTATTGGTATTGGCTTCCTGTTCGTCTCGGGTTACGGCTCAAGCATTTTTCGATATCAATAATCAAATACTAAGCGAAAAAAGCCGAAACTTTAAAGTCCTTTTAAAAACCTATCACGATAGCGATCATCCCGTTACATTTCCCGAAGGTGCTTATTTAAAATGTGGATATTACAAATTTTAAACAGGCTCTAAAGATTGAAAGTCCCGATTCTTGGCTCTTAAATCAAACTTTTTACTTTTATCTTTGTAAGATAACCTCCATTATTCTACAGCAGTTTTGCCTAAAATCTCGTTAAGTACATATTTTATAGAGCTGCTATCGGCAGGCGGATTTTTTATTTCTAAGGTGGTTACACTAATTTTATAAATGTAACCTGCTTCGTATTGTTCGTCGAAATCTTCAATAGTATTGTAAAAAAGTTGCCAATCGTCTTCAATTATTGATTTGTTTTCTTGAATTAGGTAACAGGTTTGCTCTCCCACACCTTGGCAATCAACCCTTTCGTGATTTACCCATAAAATTTTGATTGGTTGGTTGTCGTCGTCTTTCGAACATGATAGAGTAGTAACAATAGATAAGAGCAAAAAAAGGTATTTTATTTTCATGTGTTAATATTTATATGTTTTTAATGGTTGTCACATAGAACACCCAAATTAACATTCTGCTGTGTGATTAAAACTTAATAATGGGTGTTTCATTATTTATATTAATTCTTTTTAATAAAGATGCTATTATTGGATAATGGTTGCGTATTCTTCAATTGTAAATTTGTATATTTATGTAAATTGCTGATAATTAGTATATAGTTTGTGTTTTTCCTTTTGCTATGCAAGCATAATAATTTACTATATTTGGAGAAATTAAAAAGAATGGCAACAAAACTTACTGCGCTTTTAAATATAGAACACCCCATTATACAGGCACCTATGTTTTTGGTCTCTAATGTAAATATGGTCAAAGCGGCTATGGAATGTGGAATTGCGGGCTGTATTCCGGCATTAAATTACCGTACTTTAGAGGAATTGAGACAGGTTATTAGTGAGTTAAAAAGAGCTAAGACTGCAGGAGGTGCGTTTGGCTTTAATTTAATAGTAAACAAATCGAACCCTAAGGCTCAGAGTCAATTGGAAGTATTGTGCGAAGAAGGCTGCGATTTTATAATAACATCTTTAGGAAATCCTAAGGAAACTATAGAAAAGGCCCACGCAGCAGGAATAAAAGTTTTGTGCGATGTAACCGATTTAAAGTATGCCCAAAAAGTAGAAACTTTGGGAGCCGATGCGATTATTGCCGTAAACAATGAGGCGGGCGGACATCGTGGAAATATTAATCCGAAAGATTTAATCGAGCAGCTGGTTGCACATTGCCATATTCCGGTTATTTCGGCAGGAGGTGTTGGTACTAAGACCGGCGTAGATAGAATGTTGGACTATGGTGCTTCGGGCGTTTCTGTGGGAAGTCCATTTATTGCCTCGGAAGAAGCTAACGTAACCAACGAATACAAACAGGCCTGTATTGATTATGGTGCCAACGATATTGTAATGACCGAGCGTATTTCGGGTACGCCTTGTTCTGTTATCAATACGCCTTATGTACAAAAAATAGGAACAAAAGCGACTTGGTTGGAGTCGGTTTTAAACCGCCACAGAAAGCTAAGAAAATGGGTGAAGATGATTCGGTTTTCGATAGGGATGAAAGCTACCGAAAAAGCAGCAAAAAAGGCTACCTATAAAACCGTATGGGTTGCTGGACCCAGTATAGAACATACAAAAGCTATTTTACCGGTTAAGGCTATTGTTTCGCGGCTAATTGAATGATTGTATAGCAAATATACCAACAAATAAGCTATAGCACCTTTATTTCTATTTCGTATAAACGGTTGAATGTTTCGAAAATAACTTGGGCATCGCGCTTTCTAACCGAAACGGTAATTTGACAATCAAGTTCCAATTTCTGGTCGGTAATGTTTAGATGGCGTTCTTTAATAACCCGCATTACGGTATTCATATTCTTATAATCGAAGGTTATTAAATAATCTATATTAATGGTTTTTTTAATAATTTTAGAAGCTTCCAATGTAAGCTGTGCCGTAGTTCTGTATGCATTTATTAATCCGCCAACACCAAGTTTTACACCTCCAAAATAGCGTACCACGACAATTAAAATGTTGGTAACCTCGAAGGACTGTATTTGTCCATAAATAGGCGTTCCTGCACTGTTGCTGGGTTCGCCATCGTCGTTGGCACGATAAATAAAGGTTTCCGTTCCTAATTGATAGGCATAACACCAATGTCGTGCCGAATGGTGTTCTTTTTTTAAATTTTCGATATGGATTTTGGCTTCATCTTCATTTAAAATAGGGTAGGCATAACCAAAAAACTTACTGTTTTTGTCCTTGAACAAAATACTTTTGGTTGCTGTGGCTATGGTTTTGTATGTATCGGTTTCAATCAAGATAAAAACAGGGCTTTTTTGGTTTCAAATAAAGAGGAAACCTCTTCTGTTTTTGGGTTAATATGCCATGTTTTAATGCCCAATTTATTTGCTGCTATGCAGTTTTCCTTAACATCGTCAATAAATAAACATTCGGTTGGATTGAGTGTGTTTTCTTTTAAAACAAACTTGAAAATTTCGGAATTAGGTTTCCGTAAATGGATTTCGTGAGATAGGTAAAACGCATCAAAACAATTTTTAAAATCATTGTAAAACGGTACCTGTTTTTTAATGTGATCGATATGAAGTTCGTTGGTATTGCTTAAAAGTATGAGCTTGTACTTGTTTTCTTTTTTTAATTTCTGAATAAATTCAAGCCGGTGTTTAGGGAAATCGTGTAGAATAACATTCCATATTTCAATAAGTGCTTCTTTTGATAATTGAGGAAATTTTTCCGAATAAAATGTTAGAAACCCATCGGTTGTAATCTGTCCCGTTTCGTAGCTTTCATTTTTTTTGGTTATTTCTTCCGAAAAAAAATCTATATTAAAAGCCTGTTGGGCCGTGGTAACGGCTTTTTCAATATTCAGGTTGATAAAAACATTTCCAAAATCGAAAATTAAGGTTTTAATCATTGGAGTATATTTTTAAGGTATCGTTTAAAATATGCTGTTCGGAAATCAGTTTTCCCGAAAAACGGGGCGATTTAATGCCGTCATCAAATTCAATAGGGTTGGAGAATACACGGGCTTCGTCCCAAAGGGTTTCATCTATAAATGCTTGTAATGTTTTGGTGCCGCCTTCAACAATAACAGAGTTTATTTGTTTTTTGTACAGAATATTACAAATTTGTCCGGCTATGGGCTTGTTAAAATCTATTTCGGGTTTGCTTATGCTAATAGTTTCGGCTTTACTGTTAAAAACAAACAGTTTTTTTGGTAAGTTATGTGTTTTATCAATTACTATCCTTATTGGGTTATTGCCCTTATAATCTCTTGCCGTTAAGCTGGGATTATCTTTTAAAACCGTATTGGCACCCACCAAAATAGCTTGCTCTTCGGTACGCCACTTATGTACTATTTGGCGGGAAAACGCATTGGTTATCCAAATTGGCTTTTGTTTGGTTCTAACCGTTGGTGCAATAAAGCCATTGGCTGTTTCGGCCCATTTTAAAATAATATAAGGCCGTTTTTTATTGTGGAAAGTAAAAAAACGCTTATGGTGGTTTTTACAGGCATTCTCTAATACACCTACCGTAACGTTACAGCCGACCCCTCGTAATTTTTTTATACCTTTTCCGGCAACGAGAATATTATCGTCAACACAGCCAATAACCACATTTGGTATTTTATGCTTAATAATAAGGTCGCTGCAAGGAGGTGTTTTGCCGTAATGTGAGCAGGGTTCCAAAGTAACATAAAGCGTAGCTTTTTGTAAAACCGATTTATCTTTTACGGCATTTATAGCATTTACTTCGGCATGGTTACCGCCATATTTACTGGTAAAACCTTCGCCTATTATTTTGTTGTTTGCCACAATAACACAACCAACCATGGGGTTGGGGCGGGTGCTTCCCAATCCGTTTTTGGCAATTTCCAAGCAGCGTTTTATGTAGGTTTCGTGCCGTTCCACAAGGCTATTTTATTTTTAGGCTTTCGGTTTCGTCAAGATTATACGTGTACGACATACCCAACGCTTTATATACAATATCGCCTTTATATTGTACTTTTATATTGTTGGTAAGTAGGCTGCCTAAAAGGTTCCCCAATCCTTTGCCCTTAAAAATACTGTCTTTGGATATTATGGCGGTTAATGGAATTGAAAACTCTTCTTTGGCGGGAACATCAAAACTTTTGGTTGAAACCTGTGCTATCTCGTTGTCGTTAACATAAATTTTAATATTATCGGTTTTTAAATTACCTCCAATATCGTTTGGATTTAAAAATATGGCATCGCCCATAACTGTTATGGTATTTTTTTCCGATTTGGTAACCCTAACATTTTTTACGTTAACAAATTGGGGCTTTTCGGTAAGGGTACAGCCGGAACAAGCAATAATTATTGAAAGAATAATAAATTTTAAAAATTTTGAATAGTTCATGGTTTATGTATCTTCACACTTAAAATAAAGCGTATTAATTAACGCAAATATAGTGTAGATATTTATATTTGATGATTATGATAATAAAAGTCGATTCAACAATAACATTAAGACAATTTACGCTTACCGATGCAACCGATATTTTTAGCGCAATCGATACCCAAAGGCAGTATTTAGGCAAGTGGCTGCCTTTTGTTGCCTATACAAAACAATTGTTGGATACCGAGGTTTTTGTGAAATCGGTGGTCAATGCCCCAAAAGATAAGTTTGAATATGTGTTTACCATAAGGATACAAGATGAATTTGTTGGGGTTATCGGGTTTAAAGATACCGATTGGCGTAATAGAAAAACCGAAATAGGGTATTGGTTGTCCAAAAAATTCCAAAAACAAGGTATAATGACCAAATGTGTTGCCCAACTTTGCAATTTTGCGTTTAACGAACAAAACCTAAATAGGGTAAAAATAAAATGTGCAGTACAAAACCAACCCAGCATAAATATTCCCAAACGGTTGGGATTTACTTTTGAAGGAACAGAGCGACAAGGTGAATTATTGGCAGAAGGTTTTACCGATTTGGTTATTTACAGCAAATTAAAATCAGATTAACATAAAACGCCATGCAGTTAAAGGAAATTCAACAAACATTTCAAAGAACATTAGCGGGTTTATACGAAAAGGAAGAGATCGATAACTTTTTTTATATGTTAGCCGAGTCCTTTTACATGATAAAACGGATAACCTTAGCTTTAGAGCCCCATCTGGAAATTCAGAATCCTTCCCGTATTTTAAATGCATTGGATTTATTACAAGCTGAAAAGCCCATACAATATATTTTGGGTGAAACCGAATTTTTTGGTCTGCCATTTAAAGTAAACCAAAACACATTGATACCACGCCCCGAAACCGAAGAACTGGTAGAATATATATTAAAACAATTTGAAGATAAAACAGCACCCTTACATATTTTGGATATAGGAACGGGAAGCGGTTGTATTGCCATTTCATTAGCAAAACATTTGCCAAAAGCAAAGGTACATGCCGTAGATGTTAGCCCGAAAGCCTTGCAGGTGGCGCAACAAAATGCACAACAGAATAATGTAGATATTACTTTTATTGAAGCCGATATTTTAGATAAAAATACATGGGATAAAAATTTAGGCCACCTTAACTTCGATATTATTGTTTCCAATCCGCCTTATGTTCGCGAACAGGAAAAATCCTTGATGAAACCCAATGTTTTGGAAAACGAACCACATTTGGCATTATTTGTAACCGATAGCGATCCGTTGGTGTTTTATAAGGCAATTACAGGTTATGCACTAACCCATTTAAAGAAAAAAGGGATGTTGTTTTTTGAAATCAATGAATTTTTAGGAAAGGAAATGATACATTTGTTAACCCAAAGCCATTTTAAAAATATTCAACTTAAACAAGATATGTTTAAAAAGGACAGAATAATAAAAGGTGAAAAATAAAGTTTAAAAAACAATGACGGCAGAGCAACAGATAACCCAGCTTCGAGAAGAATTGAAAACACATAATTATAACTATTACGTGTTGGATAAAGCTACTATTTCCGATTACGAATTCGATATAAAGCTGAAACAATTACAAGAATTGGAAGCCAAACATCCCGAATTTTTTGATGCAGGTTCGCCCACACAACGTGTAGGAGGTGAGGTTACCAAAACCTTCGAGACTGTAGTGCACGAACACCGCATGTACTCGTTAGACAATTCGTATTCTAAAGAAGATTTACAAGATTGGGAAAACCGCATAAAAAAACTGGTCGATGGCCATGTACAATACACTTGCGAACTAAAATACGACGGTGCCTCTATAAGCATAACCTATGTAAACGGAAAGTTGGAAAAGGCCGTAACCCGTGGCGATGGATTTCAGGGCGATAATGTTACGGCCAATATAAAAACCATAAAATCGGTACCATTAAAATTAAAAGGCGATTATCCCAAAAAGTTCGATATACGTGGTGAAATTATTTTGCCCTTCGATGGGTTTAATAAAATGAACGAAGTCCGAATGGAAATAGGCGAGGAACCTTATAGAAATCCAAGAAATACGGCTTCCGGAAGCTTGAAATTGCAGGATAGCGCCGAGGTGGCCAAACGTCCATTGGAATGTTTTTTGTACAACCTTACCGGAACCGATTTGGGTGTAAAATCCCAATTTGAAAGTTTGGATAAAGCCCGAACATGGGGCTTTAAAGTACCCAACACGGCAAAATTGGCCAATTCTTTAAACGAAGTTTTGGAATTTATTGCCTATTGGGACACACACCGTCACGATTTGCCCTACGAAACCGATGGGGTAGTGGTAAAAGTAAACGGTTTACAGCAGCAGGAAGAGTTGGGGTACACTTCTAAAGCGCCACGTTGGGCAATAGCATATAAATTTAAAGCCGAACAGGTTTCCACACGTTTAAATAGTATAAGCTATCAAGTTGGACGTACCGGAGCCATTACGCCCGTAGCCAATTTAGAGCCCGTAGAACTGGCAGGAACAACCGTTAAGCGGGCATCGTTGCATAATGCCGACCAAATAGAAAAATTAGATATTCGTGTTGGCGATATGGTTTATGTTGAAAAAGGTGGCGAAATTATACCCAAAATACTGGGAGTAGATTTAAATAACCGCCCCGAAAACCTACCTCCAACCGTTTATATTTCAACTTGTCCGGAGTGTGAAACAAACTTAGTTAGGCACGAAGGCGAAGCACAGCATTACTGTCCCAATTATAGTGGTTGTAAGCCACAAATAATAGGACGTATCCAACATTACATTTCCCGAAAAGCTATGGATATTGAAGGTTTGGGTGGCGAAACCGTAGCACTTTTGGTTAATGAAGGCTTAATAAATAATTATGCCGATTTATATGAATTGACCAAAGCACAGATTGTACCATTGGAACGTATGGCCGAAAAAAGTGCCGATAATTTGATTACCGGTATCGAAGCCTCTAAAAACATTCCGTTCGAGCGAGTTCTGTACGCTTTGGGCATTCGTTATGTGGGTGAAACGGTAGCCAAAAAATTGGTTAAACATTATAAGAATATTGAGGCCATTGCCAAAGCAACTACAGACGATTTGGTTAATGTCGATGAAATAGGGATTAAAATAGCAGAAAGTGTTGTCGATTTCTTTTTTTCCGAAGTAAACAACGGTATTGTAAACAGATTAAAACAATTTGGTTTACAACTGCAAATATCGGCCGAGCAGTTAGAGGGACAAACCGATATTTTAAAAGGGTTGAGTATTGTAGTTAGCGGTGTTTTCGAAACGGTTTCTAGAGACGAACTAAAAAAATTGATTGAAGATAACGGCGGTAAGGTAAGCAGTTCCATATCGTCTAAAACTAATTTTGTTGTTGCCGGAGATAATATGGGGCCAAGTAAGAGACAGAAGGCAGAATCACTTAATATTGAAATTTTGACAGAGTGTCAATTCTTACAAAATATTAAAAAATAATACATTTTACCGATAAAATGTATTTTATATTCGTTGTAAAGATGTAATAGGTTATATTTGTACTACCTATTTATGTTATCATGTTACAGCTAAATGTTATGGTGGTACTGTTATGTGCTGTCTTTTTAGTGTCTATTGTCTTACATGCTTTTTCTTTACACGATTGGGGGTGTTATTTTTCTTCTTTGATATATCCAATAACCGCCGTTTTGTATTTTAATAAGGTAAAAAGACGGAAAGTTTATTTTGGTTGGTTTTTAATTTTGTATTCTGCCTCCGAACTTATGGTGTTTTTAAAAACCGTTCTGTCATTTGAAGCCTATTATTACGTTGGGAATGTACTGTATTTTTTGGCGTATGCATTTTTAATAACCGAAATAGCCAAAAGTTTATCTTTAAAAGTGGTAGTAAAACGATTTAAAATCCAGTTTTTTGTATTGTTTGCTCTAAGTATCTATGTCGTCCATTTATTGCAGGATATTGTTAAGCCTTTTGTGGAAAATAAAGGGCAATATTATTTGGAACTAAGCTACAACGTTGTTATGTTTATATTGTTAACATTTGCTTCTATTAATTATTTTGTGAAAGATAATATCAAATCATTATACTTGTTTTTAGGAGTGCTGTGTTTGGTTTTTGCAGAGATAATTTGGGTAGCACACACTTATATAGCAAGCCGAGAGCTACTTGAAATTTGTTCTATAACACTAAATACACTGGCGTGTTATTTACTTTTTAGACAATCGGTGCTTTTTGATGTGAAAAGTGATTTACAATTAACCGAAATAGATTGATTTATTGGTTATTAGGTAAGGTGAAACTTCTGTGTTTATGATAAAAAAATATAGCTTAATTTGCTATATTATTAATACATAAACTATATTTGTCTCTTCATAGACGTATGTTATGAACAAAAAGATTATTTCTTTTGTATTGGTATTATTTATTTTACTAACAAGTGTATTATCTATTATTGTTCGGTTGTCGGATAGTGAATTATTAGCAGGTCAATTTAGTGCATTGGTATTTCCATTTACCACTTTAATTTATTTTTTAAACGTTAAAAACAGGTCGTTTTACATGATGGCTTTTTTTGTAATCTATTCCATTGCAGATCTATTGGTTTTTGTGATAGAGAATATATCTGAAGATTTACGTTATTACCTCGGCAATTTTCTTTACTTAACGGCCTATACAGCTATTGTGATTGAAGTAACTAAGCAAGTAAACTTTAAAAGGTTATTTAAGCATTTTAAGGTGCATCTTGTTGTTTTAATTTTGCTTAGTGTTTATTTGGTTATCGTTTTTCAGAAAATTATAGAGCCTCATTTAATAGTGGATACCGATTACTATGTCGAAATAAGCTATAATATTGTTTTGATGGTTTTGCTCACTTTGTCTTTTCTTAACTATTTGGTAAGTAACAATAATAAAAGGACATTATTTTTATTTTTGGGTGTTTTCTTTTTGTTTTTTTGTGAACTTATTATGTTAACTTATATTTATGTTTTGCCAAAGGGTATTTTACACAATATCTCAATCATATTATACGTTAGCTCCTGTTATTTTTTTATTTGGCAAGCAAAACTTAATGATAGTAGGTTAAGTGTAAAAGATGTTGCTTAAAAAAGTACCATAAAAAATTAAACAATTATAGATGTTCCTTTGGCCGATATGTTTTTGTCGGTGTCAAAATAAAAATCTATTTTTCCCAAATTAATACCATAACAGCCCACTTGGTTAACGAGAACATCTTTTGCTTCAATGTTTTTTACAACAGTAGGCTTATCCAAAAAAGTATGGGTATGCCCACCAATAATTAAATCGATGTTTTTGGTGTTTTTAGCCAGGTTTAAATCGCAAATATAATCCGGATTGTTCTTGTAATAATATCCCATGTGCGATAGGCATATAATTAGATCGCATTGTTCCTGTTCTTTTAAAATACGGGTCATTTCCCGAGCTGTATCTAAAGGATCCAAATATTTGGTTTCCTTGTACATTTCGGGATCTACTAATCCTTTCAGTTTAATGCCTAAACCAAAAACACCAATTTTTATATTTTCTTTTTTGTAAATTTTGTAGCGCTCAACATGGCCATTCATAACTGTGTTCGAGAAATCGTAATTCGACGATATAAAATCAAACTTCGCATGAGGCAGTTGGGCGTACAGGCCATCTACCGAATTGTCGAAATCGTGATTACCAATGGTTGTGGCATCGTATTTTAACATGCTCATTAGCTTAAATTCCAGTTCGCCACCATAATAATTAAAATAAGGTGTGCCCTGAAAAATATCACCGGCATCAAAAAGTAACGTATGGGGGTTTTCTTTTCTTATAGATTCTATTAAACTGGCGCGTCTTGCTACCCCTCCTGTATTGGCGTTCCTCCCTTCTGGCCCAAAAGGGTCTATGTGGCTGTGTACATCGTTGGTGTGTAGTACGGTAATTTTGGTAGGTTTATTGGTTGTGCAAGATTGCAGTCCGAGTCCGCCAAGCGTAACAAGAGTTGCGGCTGCCGATGTGTGTTTTAAAAATTCTCTGCGTTTCATGGCATTATTTGGTTTGAATAAATCTGTCGTCAATTATGGGGTTTATCGTATCGGTTTGTTTAAAATAATCGATTAAGGCATTTCTAATCTTATAGTCCAGCTTATAAACCGTATCGTTCTGTTTAAAGAAAAACATACCATCGCCACCATTATATAGGTAATCGTTTGTGGCGATATAATAGTTTTTATTCGGGTCGATAGTATTATTGTTTATGGAAACATCGACAACTTGGAAATCTTTATCTATTTTTAATTTAAGTTTCGATATGGGATGTGCCGTTTTAGCCTTGATCAAGTAGGTAATCAAGCTATCTACCTGCGTGCCTTTTAGCGAAACGACAACAATACTGTTTTCAAAAGGCATTAATTGATAGGCCGTACGTGTGGTAATATTGCCTTTATTAAGTACGGCTCTAATACCGCCTTTATTTAGTAGGACCATATCGATGTTTTTTCCGGTACGTTTGTTAAAAACCGGATTGGTTTGTGCAAAAACCGCATCGGCAAAAAGATTGCCCAATGCCGAGTTAAATCGGCCGTCGTTTTTCGAGTAGGTGTTCTTGGCGTACGATAAAACCCCTTCTAAATCCTTTTCAACATGTTGCCTGTAAGGTTTTATATAATTTTCTATAGAATCGTTTGTGGGTAGGCTGTCGGTAATATGTATCTGTTTACCTTCAATTTTTGTTAATTGTAATCGGTCTTGTTTGCAGTTAAACAGAAAAACCAAAAAACCTATTGACAGTAAAAATCTAAAATTCATTAATTATTAAATTTTTGATGATTGTTTTGAGTGTACTTTTGCTACCTTTGCGCAAAGCATAAAGGTAAATGATTTTAAGGGGTTTCAAAGAAAAATCCAATAAAAAATATTTAAACAGATTATTGGCACAAAATCGATCTGGTCCATCAAGCAATGTTATTGAGAGTCTGGGCGTTATTTTTTGTGTAGATGAATTTATCGATTTTGAGTACTTTAAAAAATTGGCAGAACAATTAAATATAAAACCTAACAGGACAAAAATAATAGCCTATTCAACAAAGAAAAACAAATCTCATTTACACGTTTGGAGTAATTGTTATACTGTTAAGGATTTAGGTAGAAAAGGCCATGTTAAATCGATAGGCTTAAACGATTTTTTAAATGAAGAGTTTGATGTATTGATAAGCTATTACCAAGCTAATATTGTAGCATTGAAGTTGCTTACGGCAAAATCGAAATCCGGATTTAAAATAGGAATTTTACAGGATGATGAAAGGCTAAACGATTTGATTATAAAAACACAGATAAAAGAATTTAACCTATTTAAAGACGAGGTTTTTAAATACCTAACTATATTAAAAAAGATAAAAAATGGACAATAAGTTTCTGGGAACAGGAGTTGCTTTGGTTACACCGTTTAAAGACGATTTAAGTATAGACCACGATGCTTTGGCCAATATTGTAAATTACAATATAGAAAATGGTGTCGAGTATCTTGTAATTTGTGGTACAACGGGCGAGAGCGTAACTTTAACTAAACAGGAAAAGCAAGATGTTGTAGAAACTATTACAAAAGCCAACAATGGTCGTGTACCAATGGTTTTGGGTATTGGAGGCAACAATACTGCAACGGTAATAGACGAGATTAAAACTACCAATTTAAGTAATATCGATGCCATATTGTCGGTGTCTCCATATTACAGTAAACCGACCCAAGAAGGTATTTACCAACATTACAAGGCTATTTCACAAGTTTCTCCGGTCAATATAATTTTATATAACGTACCCGGAAGAACATCTAAAAATATCGAGCCTGAAACAACGTTAAGGTTGGCCAACGATTTTAAAAATATTATTGCTGTTAAAGAAGCCGGTAATAATGTAGCACAATATTTACGATTGCTAAGAGATAAACCAGACGATTTTCATGTTATTTCCGGAGACGACGATTTGGCGTTGGGTATCGTACTAGCCGGTGGTTCGGGAGTTATTTCGGTAATAGGACAGGGATTTCCCAAAGATTTTTCGAACATGATCCGATTGGGCTTAAACGGTAAGGCCAAAGATGCTTACAAAGTACATTTTAAATTGATGGACGTTATCGGTTATATTTTCGAAGAAAATAATCCGGCAGGAATAAAAGCCGTGTTCAAAGCATTGGACTTTTGCCAAGATACGGTGCGTTTGCCATTGGTTCCTGCATCGGGCGGATTGCAACAAAAAATAAAAGCATTTGTAAATTCAGTTAATAATCGATAGTGAAAAGGTTTAGTACATAACAAAAATCAACTTTCTTGTGATTTATCAATTTGATTTTTAAGACCTCACAGGTTTTAAAAACCTGTGAGATCTATGGGTTCAATACTTTGATTATTAATGTATTGAGAATATTTTTTTATTTTTTGTCATGTACTAAAGTGAAAAGGAATATTTTTTTAATAACCAAAACCAAGGCTTTTAACGTTCCCCTTTTTTGGCTTTTTGATTAAATTTAAACAGGCTTTAAGTGTTAAATATTACTTAAACCTGTAAATAGCTGTAATCAAGCCATTATTTTAGCATTTAAATAATATTTTTAAAATACATATTAATACCTTAATTTTGCACCTTGTTAAAATTATGAAGCAGTTTTTTTATATATTGTTAACGGTCGGGTTTTTAAGCTCTTGTAGCGAGTACCAAAAAGTTTTAAAAAACGAAGATATCGCCGCAAAGTTTAAAATGGGCGAAGATTTGTACAACCAAGGTAAATACTCTAAAGCCAATAAGCTCTTTGCGCAAATTGTACCAAATTATCGCGGTAAGCCACAGGCCGAGAAGTTGATGTATTTATATTCGCAAACGTTTTTCAAAATGAAAGACTATTACAATGCGGGCTATCAGTTTGAGCGTTTTGCTTCAAGTTATCCTAAAAGCGAAAAGTTCGAAGAAGCATCGTTTTTATCGGCAAAAGGCTATTACATGTTATCGCCGGTATATTCAAAAGAACAGAAAGAAACCAAGGATGCCATTGAAAAGCTTCAGGATTTTATAAACCTGTTCCCCGAATCGGAATACATGTCCGAAGCCAACAGTTTGGTTCAGGAATTGGAATTTAAGTTAGAAAAGAAAGCATTTGAAGTAGCAAAACAGTACAATATCATTTTAGATTTTCAGGCTTCGATAAAAGCTTTCGATAATTTTATTTACGAATTTCCAGGTTCCGAATTAAGAGAAGAAGCTTTGTACTACCGGTTGGATTCGGCATATAAATTGGCCATGAATAGTGTGGAATACAAAAAAGAAAAGCGTTTAAATACCGCAAAGGAATATTGTGAAGCCTTTAAACAAAAGTATATCGAATCGCAATATTTAGAAGATCTGAACAAAAAGTTTGAAGATATAAACGAACAATTAAAGCAATACAGCACTAAAAGTTAAAACACGATAATAATGGATTTAAAAAAAACCAAGGCGCCTGTTAATACCGTTACCTACAACAGAAATCAAGTTGACGAACCTACCGGGAACATTTACGAGTCGATTTCGATTATAGCCAGACGTTCGGAGCAAATAAACACCGAAATAAAAAAGGAACTTATCAATAAGTTGGAGGAGTTTGCTACCTATAACGATAGTCTTGAGGAAATTTTCGAGAATAAAGAACAGATTGAGGTATCTAAATTCTATGAAAAATTGCCAAAACCACATGCTTTAGCGGTACAGGAGTGGTTAAACGATAAAATTTATTACCGAAACGCAGAAGACGACGCAAACGTCTAAACTTTATATGTCTATTTTAAGCGGCAAGAACATACTATTGGGAATTAGTGGTGGTATTGCCGCTTATAAAACAGCTTCGCTTGTTAGGTTGTTTGTAAAATCGGGAGCCCATGTAAAAGTAATTCTAACACCTTCGGCCAAAGATTTCGTAACACCTTTAACCTTGTCCACACTTTCAAAAAATTCGGTATATTCCTCTTTTGTAAATGAAGAAGATGGCAATGCCATGTGGAACAATCATGTCGATTTGGCTCTTTGGGCCGATTTGTTCGTTATAGCGCCCGCGACGGCAAATACCTTGTCCAAAATGGCAAACGGTACCAGCAATAATCTACTTTTGGCAACATATCTATCGGCTAAATGTCCGGTATATTTTGCACCTGCAATGGATTTGGATATGTACAAGCACCAAAGTACAAAAGCATCGTTCGACATTTTACAAAGTTATGGAAACACCATTATTCCCGCAACCAGTGGTGAATTGGCAAGTGGTTTGGTAGGAGAGGGGCGTATGGCCGAACCCGAAGATATTGTTGCGTTTATTGAAAACAATGTTTTAAAGAAATTACCCTTACGGGAAAAAAAAATGCTAATTACCGCAGGGCCAACCTACGAAGCCATAGATCCTATTAGGTTTATTGGCAACCATTCTAGCGGAAAAATGGGCTTCGAGATAGCTAAGGCAGCTGCCAATCTGGGAGCAGAGGTTATTTTGGTTACGGGGCCTACCAATCAAAATATAAAACATAGTCTAATACAGGTTGTTCCAGTAGTTTCTGCCAACGATATGTACCAAGCGGTTCATCAATATTTCGATCAGGTCGATATAGCCATTCTTTCGGCAGCCGTAGCCGATTATAAACCAAAAGAAGTTGCACTACAGAAAATAAAAAAGGCAGAAGCAACGTTAACTTTAGAATTGGAAAAAACAAAAGATATTTTGGCTTCATTGGGAAAAATTAAAACACACCAATATTTGGTAGGCTTTGCTTTAGAAACCCAAAACGAATTAGAAAACGCAAAAAATAAACTAAAAAGAAAAAATTTAGATTTAATTGTGTTAAATTCGTTAAACGATAAAGGAGCAGGTTTTAAAACCGATACCAACAAAGTAACCTTTATTGATGTTAACAAAAATGTTACAGAATATCAATTAAAATCGAAAGCCGAGGTAGCAAACGATTTATTAAACAAAATAACAGAACAGATTAATGCGTAATATTCTAATAGTTTTAACCTTTTGTCTTGGTGTTCTGGGGTTTTCCCAAGAGCTAAATTGTACCGTAGTGGTAAATGCGATCCAAACGGGAAATGAAAATCTTCAAATTTTTAAAACTTTAGAAAAACAGCTCACCGAATTTATAAACAATACCAAATGGACCGATAAGGTTTATGCTCCCCAAGAGCGTATAGATTGTAGTATGATGATTACGGTATCTGCTTATAGCAGCGAAAACTTTAATGCAACTTTACAAGTGCAGTCGTCTCGACCAATTTATGGATCGTCTTATACAACGCCGATATATAATTTTAACGATAAAGATTTTAATTTTAAATATTTAGAATTTCAAAATCTAATTTTTAATCCCAATCAATACGAATCCAATTTAATATCGGTTTTGGCATTTCATGTGTATATGGTTTTAGGGGTGGATGCCGATACATTTTCTAAAAATGGTGGTGACCAATATTTTAAGCAGGCACAAACCATAAGCAATTATTCGCAGCAGGAAAATTATTCGGGATGGAAGTTGTCCGACGGGTTGCAAAGCCGTTTTGCCTTAATCGATAATATTTTGTCGCCCACATATAAAGAATACCGCCAGGTTTTATACGATTATCATAGAAACGGTTTGGATTTACTGAGCGATAATTTAAAATCGGGAAAAGAAGGAGTTTCTAAAGCCATACAGGAGTTTAAACCCATGAACAGCCGCAGACCAAATTCCTTTGTTTTGCGTACCTTTTTCGATGCCAAAGCAGATGAAATTGTACAGGTATTTAGCGATGGGCCAAGTGTTAATATTGTAAGTTTAAAGGAAACACTACTTAAAATTGCGCCTACATACAGTGGTAAATGGCAGGATATTAAGTTTTAGTCGGTTTGCCGTTTGTTGTTAATCCGTAATCAAAAAAAAAATCGTAAATTTTCAATTGTAAATTCTTCTCAATCCTGTGCTTGCATCTCTTTCAATAAAAAACTACGCATTAATAGACAATTTAAATGTTGTTTTTAACGATGGTTTTTCCATTATTACGGGCGAAACCGGAGCGGGAAAATCAATACTTCTCGGTGGTCTATCGTTAATTCTGGGTAAACGGGCCGATTTAAGCAGTTTGAAAAATACCGACCAAAAATGTATTATCGAGGCAACATTCAATATAGAAAATTATAATTTAAAATCTTTGTTTAAGGCCGAAGATTTAGATTACGATTCGCAAACCATAATCCGACGTGAAATATTGCCATCTGGTAAATCGAGAGCCTTTGTAAACGATTCGCCCGTAAATTTAAGCAGTTTGCAATTATTGGGCGAACGTTTAATTGACATCCATTCGCAACACGAAACCTTACAATTAACTAACGATACTTTCCAGTTTCAGGTTATCGATGCTTTGGCTAAAAACGATTTGATTTTACAGGAATACAAAAGCGAACTAAGCGTTTATAAAAGTCTAATTAAAGCACTGAAAGCGTTACAGGAATTTCAGGCCGAAGCTATTAAGGAACACGATTACAATACCTTTTTATTGAACGAGCTTACCGAAGCCAATTTAATAGATGGCGAATTGGAGATTTTGGAAGAAGAATACGAAATGCTTAATAATATTGAAGGTATAAAAGAAAAACTTTCTGAAGGCCACCATATTTTAAGCGACGAACAGGTGGGGGTTATTGCAGCATTGACAACCTTAAAAAGTACGTTTCAGAAATTATCCGAATTATCAAGTAAATACACCGATTTATCAACCCGTATAAACAGTAGCCTAATTGAATTGGACGATGTGTTTAAGGAAGTGGACGAACTACAAGAAAGCATTGAAGCCGATCCCAATAGGTTGGAGGAAGTAGATAATAAACTGCGGTTGTTGCACAATTTAATGCAAAAGCATGTGGTGGGTTCCGTATCCGAATTAATAACCATAAAAACCAATTTGGAAGAAAAAGTTTCGGTTACCGAAAACTTGGACGAATCTATAAAAAACAAACAAGGAGAAATTGACGACAGTATTATAAAATTGAATCAGATTGCCAACAAAGTTCACAATAACCGTATGCAAATTATTCCGGAGCTAAAAAAACAATTGGAAACCATACTTGCCAATTTGGGCATGCCAAACGCCCGGTTTAAAATAGAAGTTAACCAACAAACCGAATTTTTGGCAAATGGAAAAGACGGTCTTTCATTTTTATTTTCGGCAAACAAAGGCGGTAATTACAACGAACTTAAAAAAGCCGCTTCCGGAGGGGAGCTATCCCGTATCATGTTGGCCATAAAATCCATTTTGGCAAAATATATTCAGTTGCCAACCATTATGTTCGATGAGATCGATACCGGGGTTTCGGGCGAAATATCTAATAAAATGGGCTATATTATGCAGCAAATGAGCAAGACCATGCAGGTATTTTCCATAACACATTTGCCACAAATTGCTGCCAAAGGCCATTCGCACTTTAAGGTGTATAAAGAAGACGTTAACGATATTACCCAAACCAATTTGATAAAGTTAGACCACGACCAACGTATTGTTGAAATTGCCCAAATGTTGGGCGGTAGCGACGTGTCCAGCTCGGCAATAGCACATGCCAAAGAACTTTTAAATTAATAAATAAATATGCAGATAACTGTGCAAGCCACTATTAACGCACCCATACAATTGGTTTGGGAGTGTTTTACAAAGCCCGAACACATTACACAATGGAATTTTGCTTCGACCGATTGGATTTGTCCAACGGCAAGTAATAATATAGCTGTAAATGGAACATTTGTTTGGCGTATGGAGGCTAAGGATGGTTCGGCAGGTTTCGATTTTACGGGAACCTATACCGAAATTGTAACCGAAAAATTAATTGCTTATACCATGCCCGATGGTAGGACTGTTAGCATAAATTTTACTAAAACCGATGAAGGAATTGTGGTAAGCGAAACTTTCGATACCGAAAATATCCACGATGTCGAGATGCAACGTGCCGGTTGGCAAGCTATACTCGAAAATTTTAAAATTTATGTTGAATCAAAAAACCAAAAATGATTTGTAAAGTTTTAGTATTTTTGCCTTAGTTAAAAGGAACAAAACAGCCAAAAGACCCAACCAACAACCAAAACACATACTATGTATAATTTATTAAAAGGAAAAAAAGGAATTATCTTTGGAGCTTTAGACTCCAATTCAATCGCTTGGAAAACGGCCGAACGTGTGCATGAAGAAGGTGGACAGTTTGTATTGACCAATGCACCGGTAGCCATGCGAATGGGACAAATAAACGAATTGGCCGAAAAAACAGGCTCTCAAATTATTCCTGCCGATGCCACATCTTTGGACGATTTACAAAAACTGGTAGAGCAATCCATGGAAATCTTGGGTGGTAAATTGGATTTTGTGCTACATTCCATAGGCATGTCTATAAACGTACGCAAAGGGAAACATTACACCGACCAGAATTACGAATGGACACAAAAAGGCACCGACGTTTCTGCCATGTCCTTTCATAAAGTTATGCAAACCCTTTACAAAAATGATGCTATGAACGAGTGGGGTAGTATCGTGGCACTAACGTATATGGCAGCACAGCGTGTATTTCCCGATTATAACGATATGGCCGATAATAAAGCCTATTTAGAAAGCGTTGCACGTAGTTTTGGGTATTTCTTTGGAAGAGATAAAAAAGTACGTGTTAATACCATCTCGCAATCGCCAACCCCAACTACTGCAGGTAGTGGTGTAAAGGGTTTTGACGGTTTTATTGCCTATGCCGATAAAATGTCGCCATTGGGCAATGCTACGGCAATGGATTGCGCCAACTACACCGTAACCTTGTTTAGTGATTTGACCAAACGTGTTACCCTGCAAAACCTATACAACGATGGTGGTTTTAGTAATATGGGCGTTAGCGATGCGGTAATGACCGCTTTTGTTGATGGCGAAACAAAATAACACATAGAAATTAAAGTTGCAAGGCCACCTAAAAAAGGTGGCTTTTTTACATATGAGACCCATTAGGCATTTTTTGGCCAGGCTTTTAATTTTTGCCATATTGTGTTTGGTCGTATATTTATTTGCCCAAAACGCAATAGAAACAAATAGCCGTAAAGTCCATCGAGGCGATGTGGGCTTGGGTATTGCTATATTGATATTTAATGTATTGCTTGTTATGGGTATTACATTACTTATAGACATTATTTACAGAATTAGGAAAAAGCAGTATGCCGTTCTTTTAACCAATTAGCCTTTTGTACTTATTGTTTTGCTTCCCATACTGTACATCCATTGCCAAATGGGCAGTTATTGCGAAAACTGTTTCTGTTCTTGGTTTATTGAAATGGTTAAAGATTTATAGCTTTCAAATTATTTTATAATTAAAAAAGCTTAAACGGGTTCATTCAGTTTAATTACATTTGCACCATGCAGTTACATTATTCGTTTACTCATAACAAACCACCTGTTAAGCAGGAGGTTATGTTCTTAGTGCTTTGGCTATATTTGTTTTATGAGTAAATATAAGAAACAAAGTTATGTAATTTACAAATGAGATTATCATATAGTTTGGACACCAAAGTATAGATTTAGGATATTAAAGGCACCATGAAGACATTAGTTGAAGAAGAATTACAGATGTTATGAGAAAGGAAGCAATGTGAGGTTTATGAGTTAAATGTTCAAGAGGGTCATATCCATATGTTGGTGTCCGTACCACCTAAAGTTTCTGTTTCAAAACTATTAGGTACAGCTAAAAGGTAAGTTGGCAATTTTTAGCTAAAATAAAAGTCAGCCGTGCAACGGTCTTAAAGTATAAAATCACTTTATAAAAAAACCCGGAGTTTTGCTCCGGGTTTAACGCACTAATACTACTAAGATGATAGGTTTATCGCAATCTATCTACAGATTTTACAAGATCTTCATCCTTTTTAATGGCCTTGTTGGCCAAAGCTAAAAATACGATAGAAAAAACAGGAAAAAGCATCCCAATACCTTTCTCGGAAACTATAGTTTCTCCAGATACATTTAGAGTTAGATACACAAAAAATCCTAGTAAAAAAAAGTTTAATATCATGTTTAGTCGCCCTAACATAAATTGCGACTTTCTATTTTTGTATTGTAATATACTTATTAACGATAACACTGCCGAAGCCAAAAATAAGCTTAGACATAATATATTGTTTTTAGCGAAAACAATTATACCATTGCTCTCTATCCATAATGGAAAAACAAAAATTAATCCCGCCGAGATTATAAGAGTAACAAGTAAATATATTGTCTGGATACGTTGAATCATATATTTTTTAAAATTAAGACCACAAAAATAATAGTTCTTTTTTAAAAAAAATGCTAAAAATTAAAATAAAGTTGTATTATTGCAGAGTAAATTCTCAGTCCCTTAGACAGCAGGGTATTATACTTCTTATTACAAAGAATCTTTTTTCAGGAAACAAATCAGAAGACAAAATTTAAATTCATTAATAATATATTTATATTAAGCATCAATGTTTGAAATTTCTCAATTAAACGAAAAAAAACTCTCAGAACTTCATGAAATTGCAAAAAAATTGAATATTCCTAAGTTCCGTTCATTAAAAAAACTAGATTTTGTATATCAAATACTGGATCGACAGGCAGCCGACCCGAAAGCGGTAAAAGAAGCAGCCGAATCGTCTAAGCCAGAGCAACAGGATCGTGTAAAGACCGACCCAAAAGACGTAAAAAAAGAAAACAAAAAGCCAAGGCAGCGTG
>JBKEDH010000006.1:0-4887 GCA_047975295.1 Aestuariibaculum sp. | reverse complement strand
AACAACCAACAACGAATAATGAAATACTCCCGACTCACAAAAGAACAATTTGAAGAACTACATCAGGAATTTATAAACTTTTTGGCTTCGCAGTCCATCACATCCGAAGAATGGTCGGCATTAAAAATAAACAAACCCGATGTTGCCGAAACCGAATTGGATGTATTCAGTGATTTAATTTGGGAAGGCGTATTAAACCAAGCCAAATATTTAGAGCACTTTTCACCACAACATATGTATTTATTCCATTTAGATAAAACGAATATGCACGCCATTGTGGTAAACGTAAAAAACGAAAATATCGATATTACCACAACAGAAGGCTATAACTGGCTGCGGGAAAATCTAATGGACAAAAACGTGGAGTTTTTACAGGCCGATAAAGATTATACCGAAGATAAAAACCTTGATAAGTTTAAAATGATAGAACAAGGGGCCGTTATTACCAAAGGCGATTTGTATCAATATTTTTATAAGTTGATAGGTTAGATTTATTTAAGTGAAAAACTAAAAATTAAAAGTGAAAAGTGAAAAGTGAAAAATTTATGTCATTCTGAATGAAATGAAGAATCTTTTGTTTTTAAACGAACAAATAAAGGAATCAGAACATTAAAAGCTTTTCAGACCAAAACAAAAGTTAAAATATTAGATTGCATTGTAGAAAACAAACACCTTTAACAACCAACAAAATGTCGCAAAAACCAAGCATACCCAAAGGCACAAGAGATTTTAATCCGGAAGAAGTAGCTAAACGCAACTATATTTTTAGTACCATCCGCAATACATTCGAAACCTTTGGTTTCCAACCTATAGAAACTCCAAGTTTTGAAAACTCAGAAACCTTAATGGGGAAATATGGAGATGAAGGCGACCGTTTAATTTTTAAGATTTTAAATTCCGGAGATTATTTATTAAAAGCAGATAAAAAGGCGTACGACGATAAAAATTCAACAAAATTAACCTCCAGTATTTCCGAAAAAGCCCTACGTTACGATTTAACCGTACCATTTGCCCGTTATGTGGTACAGCACCAAAACGACATTGAATTTCCGTTTAAACGCTACCAGATACAACCGGTTTGGCGTGCCGATAGACCACAAAAAGGCCGTTTCCGTGAGTTTTACCAATGCGATGCCGATGTAGTAGGAAGCGATTCGTTATGGCAAGAAGTGGAGTTTGTACAACTTTACGATAAAGTGTTTACAGCTTTAAAATTAGAAGGTACGACCATAAAAATAAATAATCGTAAAATATTGTCGGGTATTGCCGAAGTAATCGGCGCAAGCGACAAACTTATCGACTTTACGGTGGCTTTGGATAAGTTGGATAAAATAGGAGAGGAGAAGGTTAAGGAAGAAATGTTATCTAAAGGGATTTCCCAAAGTGGTATAGACAAACTTCAACCATTGTTTTCGGTGTCGGGTAGTTTCGAATCTCAGATAGATACTTTAAAGACAATTTTATCTACTTCCAACGAAGGACAAAAAGGTATAGAAGAACTGGCCTTTATAAATAATGCCATTTCGGTATTGGGCTTAGAAACCGCAACTTTACAATTGGATGTAACCTTAGCACGTGGCTTAAATTACTATACCGGAGCCATTTTTGAGGTGGCCGCTCCAAAATCCATAAAAATAGGCTCTATTGGCGGCGGTGGCCGTTACGACGATCTTACGGGAATTTTTGGCCTTAAAAACGTTAGTGGTGTGGGTATCAGTTTTGGTCTGGATCGTATTTATCTGGTTTTGGAAGAGTTAAATTTGTTTCCCGAAACGGTAGCCAAAAGTGTTGAAGCTTTATTTATAAATTTTGGTGAAAAAGAGGCCTTATTCAGCTTGGAAGCCATTAAGCAATTGCGCTCTAAAGGTATTCATGCCGAGCTGTATCCCGATGCGTCCAAAATGAAAAAGCAAATGAACTATGCCAATAAACGAAATATTCCGTTTGTAGTTTTGGTAGGCGAGGAGGAAATGAAATCTGAAACCTATACCTTAAAAAATATGATCTCCGGCAATCAAGAAAAAGTATCTGTTTTAGAATTGGTTTCAACGGTTAAAAGTGGGAAGAAGTGAAAATGAAAGTATGGTTCACAACAAAACTGCAAATTATCTTTTAATGTATTGATAAACAAAACGGCCTTGGCCATGAGTATTGTAGGATTTCGGAGGCGGAAACTTTTGGTTTATTTTCAAAATAAGTTCTATACACTTTTCTGCTTAAAAAACTACATACTATAAAACTCGATTAAATTGGCTTCGTAGTATTGGTTTCCCAACTTAGTGAGTAAGCTTTTTATTTCGTTACTATCTCCCACAACCGAAATTGCCGAATACCCAATATTATTGAGTTTTCCCAATCTTAAATCGGAAATATTGATATTTTTTGAAGCTAAAGCCGACAGTAAAATAAGCAGTACACCGGGGGCATTATTATGCTTGGTTAAAATAACTTTATCACTTAACGCAAGGTTTAGTTTTACACCATCCATTTCCAACAAATAAACGCCTTCGCGATAGTAATTGGGCAGTTTGGCATTCTCTTTATAGATGAGATTGGTAAATAATCCGACATCTGTACCTTGTATAAAATCTATAGCATTTTTAACATTCCCGTTTTTATCATCTATTGAAAGGAAAGCTATGGCTGTACCATCTTTATTCGATTTTAAACGAGCCGTTTCAACATTGATTCCTTCGGAAGCCAATGTATTAAAAAGTGATGAGATAACGCCGGGTTTATCCAAGTGTTCGGAAAATAGGCCATTAACCTCTGCTGTGGTTATTTTTGGTATTTCGTTGGTAATGGTAATGGATTTACCGTTTTTTCTAATACGGATGGCACTATAATTACCCATTCCTGTTGAATTTCTGTAAATGTTTATAAATTCGGAAAAGTTGCCACCAAATGAAAAATCCGGAATACTGCGGCGTTCCTCATTTTCGAACCGTTGATTAAGCAGTTCTATACCTTTGTTTAAAATGGTATATTTTACTTTTAATTCGTGGTCGTTAAAAATAGTACGGTTTTCCGGGATTAATTTAGAATAACTAACATAACTTTCGTAACCTGCCTGTTGTATATATTCCAGGCTTTCTTTGAAATTAAGGCCGTAATGATCGACATAATGCGTATCGGTGCCTACACAAACGGGAATTTGAAGTTGGTTGGCACGTTTTAAAATACTCTGAGTAGGGTAAACGCCAACACCCTTTACCTTTCCAGCCATATTAACATCTAACGACAGATTTCGGTCGGCAATAAGCTCAAGAAGTGTCCGGAACTTGTTGGCCAATGGGTGTGAACTGATTTCGAAGTTTATTAAGGCTTCGGGCATATCGACATTAAGTTTTGGCAAATCGATATGGCCTATAATTTGTATCATATCCCCAAAACTTTCAATCATTTGTATCATTTCGTTAAAATAACCATCCCAATAGGCTTCCAGGCTACCTCTTAGTTTAAGTAGTTTTTGGGCTTCTTCCTTGCTGCCATCGTAGGGGAGTCCTTCCGGAGCAAAATGTACGGAGCCTATAACGTAATCGGCATCTTCCGCTTGAAAAATTTTAGAACGGCTCCATTGCAATCCCAAATCGGTACCCATCCATTCCAACTCCACACCATATTTGATGTTTATGGTGCCTTCATATTTTTTTCGAAGATTGGCTATACGTTTCGGATAGTTTAGGTACGAACGGTTACCACGAATAAACTTAACATTGGTATCTCTTTCGGCGGTATAACGAAAATTGGTCAATCGGGGCGAATGGATAATAAAAGTAATGCTTGGATGATTAGCCTCTATAGCTTTTTCGACGATATCCTCCAATTGGTCTATGCCGTGTTTTACGTGATCTTGCTCTGTTCCGGCATGAATACCATGTGTTTCCCAAATAAAATCGTTAAGTTCCTTCATTGGTGATTTGCTTTTTTACAAGTATCAAATTTAACCATTGTAATGGAAATATGAGTGTTTGTTTATTACTTTTAAATGTGATTTAGCAAATGTGGAACAAAAGCCGTACTTGTTTTGAGGTTCTATTTAAATTAGTAAGGAATTTTTAAAATTCTTTTAAACTCTTAAGCAGGATCTAAACCCTCTTGCGGCATAATAAGAATCGGCGCCATTGTGATAGATAAAAACCCTACCAAACCGATAATCGCCAAAAATGGCACCACCCAAGCTGCGAATATCATTAGGGGTTTTTATCCAACTGGAGGTTTTGGTATCGAAAGTTCCCAATTTCTGTAAAAAGAAATATTCTGCTTCGGAAAGAAGTTCAACCTCCATATTTTTTGCTACATTAATGGCATTATCCTTAGGCTTATGGTTTTTTCTGGCATCTAACGCAGCTTGGTCGTAGCAATAACTTCTACGTCCTTTAGGTGTCTCTATCGAGCAATCGAAAAAAAGATATTCGTTGGTGTTTTTATCAAAATCTACCACATCGGGCTCGCCTCCGGTTTCTTCCATTTGGCTGAGTGACCATATTTTTTTGGGGTAGGCTTTTAATTTGGTTTCAATAGCTCCCCAATTCATATTTTGGTGACGGTTCATGTTTTTATCGAAACGAATTTTTAAGATTTCTAAAAGCTTTTGTTCTTTTTCGGCAGATAGGTTTTTCATAATAGTAATTTTTCAATTTGAACTCATTTAAATAAACTTCATATACGCTTGCTTTTTACTATCAAATTCTTCTTGGGTAAGCACGCCCATATCCAACAGTTCTTTAATTTCCTTTAAACCTTTTAAAGCTTCATCGCGGCTCATTTCGGTTGCTTGGACAATCGGAGTATTTTTAGTGTCTTCTTTTTTAGGAGATGATGCTCCTAAGGTTGCTCCTGTAGCAAGCAAAAATTCTGCTATTTCGTTAAATCCTTTTACCACGG
>JBKEDH010000186.1:0-13892 GCA_047975295.1 Aestuariibaculum sp. | reverse complement strand
AATGCCAAGCGTAAAGGCATCATTACCTTGCCAAAACCAAAATTGTTTTCGGTTATCCAGCCTTTAATTTTATTTTGTAGCGTTTCTACCGTAAAATCTTCAACAGTATTAACAATAGATGTAATATTGTTTAAAATGGTTTTTGTATCGTCTTTAAAAGCTTTTTTTATCGCTTTTTCGTCATAGTTGGTAGGTGCAACAAAAAAGTAATGACTTAAATTCCAAAAATCGCTTACAAAAGTGGCCCGTTCCTTTACCAAACCAATAACCAACGAAATATAATCGGTATCTATATTGTTTAGTTCGGGTTGTTGTGCTTTAAACTGTTTTGCCAAATTGGTATCATGTTGTTCTTGCATATAATGGTGGTTAAACCATTTTATTTTATCGGGATCGAAACGTGCACCAGCTTTATTAACACGCTCTAAATTGAAAGTATTTACCAATTCGTTTAGGCTGAAAATTTCCTGTTCGGTTCCCGGATT
This sequence comes from Aestuariibaculum sp., assembly GCA_047975295.1. GTDB lineage: Bacteria > Bacteroidota > Bacteroidia > Flavobacteriales > Flavobacteriaceae > JBKEDH01. The sequence goes on along the minus strand of JBKEDH010000186.1, from coordinate 13,407 downwards.
CCAACCTAAAAAGGCCAAAAAGTTAATAACGGCTTCTGGAAAATAGCCATCTTCTTTATAGCCTCGCGATATGTCGCCTTGGGGAGATTTGTATTCTAAAGGAAAAACGGGAAATCCCATTTTATCGCCATCGCGTTTGCTAAGTTTACCTTTTCCCGTTGGTTTTAAAATAAGGGGCAAATGGGCAAATTCCGGAGTTTCCCATCCAAAAGCCCTGTAAAGTTGATAGTGTAAAGCCAAGCTTGGCAGCCATTCTTCGCCCCGAATAACATGCGATATTTCCATTAAATGGTCGTCCACAATGTTAGCTAAGTGATAAGTGGGCATACCATCGCTTTTAAACAGCACTTTATCGTCCAGAATATTGGTATCTATTTTTATGTCGCCACGAATAATATCTTTTAAATGAAGGGTTTCGTTTTGCGGGGTTTTAAAACGGATAACATAATCTTCGCCAGCATTTAATTTAGCTTTTACATTAGCAGCGTTAAGCGATAACGAATTATTTAAGGTTTCCCTGTTGTGCCAGTTGTAAATAAAGGTTTTACCATTTGCTTCGTGTTCTTTTCTTAAAGTGTCCAAGGCTTCGGCCGTATCGAAAGCATAATAAGCATGCCCTGTTTTTATAAGTTTATCGGCATATTGTTTGTACAAATGTTTGCGTTCGCTTTGGCGATAGGGACCAAAAGTTTCGTTTTTTCCCGGACCTTCGTCAAACGGAATATTGCACCAGTTTAAAGCGTCGATAATGTATTGTTCGGCACCTTTAACATAACGGTTTTGGTCGGTATCTTCAATGCGTAATACAAAAGTTCCACCGTATTTTTTTGCAAATAAATAGTTGAACAATGCGGTACGAACACCACCTATATGTAGTGGTCCTGTAGGGCTTGGAGCAAAACGAACACGAACTTTTTTAGTCATTTTTAACTTTTTGTTTTTTGGGATTCTAATTTTGGCAAAGATACGATTCGAACAGCATTTTCGGTATCGTAGTAAATAAAATTGTAATTTAGTGGGTTAAAACAATAAGATTGAACCATTTTAAGACTATACAGGACAAGCTAGAAGCTTTTATAAGGCGGTATTATACCAACGAATTACTTAAAGGAGCCATTCTTTTTTTTGTAATTGGTGTTTTGTATTTTTTGTTTACCTTGTTTATAGAGCATTTTTTATGGTTAAATACAACAGCGAGAAGTGTTTTATTTTGGCTGTTTGTCTTGGTAGAATGTGGTTTGTTGGTTAAATTTATCTGTATGCCTTTGGCTAAATTATTTAAACTTCAAAAAGGTATTGATTATAAAGAAGCTTCAAAGATAATAGGTGCTCATTTTCCCGAGGTTAGCGACAAGTTGTTAAATGTACTTCAATTAAGCGATAGCGCTTCACAATCGGAACTGCTCTTGGCGGGTATCGAACAAAAATCGATCGAACTAAAGCCTATTCCGTTTAAGTTAGCCATCAATTTTAAACAAAGCCTCAAGTATTTAAAATATGTAGCCATTCCGTTATTAATTGTATTTTTTACTTATTTGTCGGGCAATGTCGATATATTTTCCGATAGTTATAAACGTGTGGTGCATTACAATACAGCTTATGAGCCACCGGCACCATTTCGTTTTTTAATAGAAAACAATAATTTGAGTGCCATAGAAAATAAGGCATTTAAGCTTGTTGTAAAAACGTTGGGCAATGTGGTTCCGGAGCAGGTTAGGATAACGTACAATGGCGAGGATTATTTTTTGAATCCGAATGGAATAGGGCAGTTCGAGTACGTTTTTAAGCAGCCTAACGAAAATATAACCTTTAGCTTGTCGGCAAATAGCGTGGTTTCGCAACCCTATACGTTACATGTTTTACAGGTACCTTCGCTTTTGGGTTTCGATATGGTTTTAAATTACCCGGACTATACCCAAAAGAAGAACGAAATTTTAAAAAGTACTGGTAATGCCGTTGTTCCCGAAGGAACAGATATTACCTGGAAGCTCAATACAAAATCTACGACCCAGGTTAATTTTTACAGTACCGATACGTTGGCGTTTAATATTGAAAGTAAAAATATTTTCGAACTTAGTAAACGAGTCTATAACCATTTTAATTACAGTATTGCAACCAGTAATGGCAATTTAAAAGATTATGAAAATCTGGGCTTTAATATTAACGTTATAAAGGACGAATTTCCTGAACTGAAAGTCGATATGAAAATGGATAGTTTAGACCAACAAACCTTATATTTTAAAGGACAAGCTACCGACGATTATGGACTTGGCAAATTACAGTTGGTTTATTACCCAACCGATAACGAAGCAAATACCAATAAGTTGCCCATTACTATTTCGAACACCAATATTACCGAGTTTATAAGTGCATTTCCTGACAATTTAGATATTGAAGCAGGTATTTCTTACACTATTTATTTTCAAGTATTTGATAATGATATGGTTAATAAACCAAAAAGTGTAAAAAGTACTTTTTTTACTTATAGAAAGCGAACCAAGGAGGAAGAAACCGATAAGCAGTTGAATGAGCAGGGAGAAACCATTGAAAATTTGTCTAAGTCGTTAAATAAGTTTCGGGAAGAAACCAAAACATTGGAAGAATTAACCAAAACACAACGGGAAAAAAGCCAATTAAACTTTAACGATAAAAAGAAATTGGAGTCGTTTTTAGAGCGCCAAAAACAGCAAGACGACATGATGAAAAACTTTAACAAAAAACTTAAAGATAATATTGAAAATCTCGATGCCCAACAAGAAGATAAATTTAAAAAGGAGGCCTTGCAAAAACGCTTAGAGGAAAATGAAAAAAGGTTGACTGAAAATGAAAAATTGCTGGGTGAACTAAAAAAAATACAAGATAAAATTTCGAAGGAAGAACTAATCGATAAGCTCGAAAAATTAGCAAACCAAAATAAAAACAAAAAGCGTAGTTTGGAACAACTTTTAGAGCTTACCAAGCGTTTTTACGTTGAACAGAAATTGAATAAGCTCAGGCGAGATTTAGAAGAACAGGCCAAGCAACAGGAAGAATTATCGAATGCATATAAAGAGGATAACACCAAGAAAAAACAAGATGATCTAAACAAAAAATTAAAAGATTTTCAAGAGCAAATGGACAAGTTAAAGGAAGATACCGATGCGTTAAAAAAGCCAATCGATATTCCGCGTGATAAACTTGAAGAAAGCGAAATTGAAGAGCAACAAAAGCAAGCTTCTGAACATTTGGAAGAGCAGGAAAATAAGGATAAGAATAAAAACACCGATACTCCAGAAAACCAAAACTCATCATTACAAAAGGCTAAACAAAACCAAAAGAAGGCTTCAGAAAAAATGAAGCAAATGGCACAGCAAATGCAGTCTGCAATGGCGGGCATGCAAAGTGATCAGCTACAGGAAGACACAGAAACTTTACGTCAAATATTGGATAATTTGCTTGTATTTTCGTTTGACCAAGAAGCATTAATGGAGAATTTCTCTAAAATAGATGTTAATCACAATAAATACGCTACATATTTAAAACGACAATATGTTTTACGAGAACATTTCGAGCATATAGACGATAGCTTGTTTGCGCTTTCGCTTCGTCAACCCAGTATTTCGGAAACGGTTAATCACGAAATTTCCGAGCTGTATTATTATATCGATAAAGCTATGGGGGCGTTGTCCGATAATTATATTTACCAAGGCACTTCCCATCAACAATTTGCTTTAACTGCAGCTAATAATCTGGCCGATTTTTTAAGCAACACTTTCGAAAATATGCAAATGCAGATGTCTATGGGGGCAGGGCAAGGCCAAAAGGAAATGCAATTGCCGGATATAATACAAAGCCAAGAGCAAATCCAAGAGATGATGCAGAGAGGTATGGCGGAATCTGAAAAACAGGGTGAAGAAGGGAAAAAATCTAAGGACGGAAAGCAAAAGCAATCGGGAGAAGGGCAACAAGGTGAAGAAGGAAAGAATCAAGAATATTTGGACGGATTGTTGTTTGAAATTTATCAGCGCCAACAAGATTTGCGTAATCAATTACAAGATAAATTGACTAAAAATGGAGTAACCAACCAAGAAAAAAGCCTGTTAAACCAAATGGAACATTTAGAATTAGAATTATTGAACAAAGGCTTTACAAAGCAGACAGAAAACCGCATGCTTAATTTAAAGCATCAGTTACTTAAAATGGAAAATGCCACTTTTCAACAAGAGAAGGATCGACACCGTAAATCCGAAACCAATTCTAAAAACTTTTCAAATACTACTAACAATGCATTGCCTAAGGCCAGAGAATATTTTAATACCACCGAAATATTAAACAAACAAAACCTACCTTTGCAACCTGTTTACAGGAAAAAAGTACAAACTTATTTTAAGCAAACACATGATTAATTTCAACTACGAAACCGATTTTTCTTTAAGTAATGAAGTACGCTTGGCAGAATGGATTTCTTCTGTCATTACCAACGAAGGGTTTAAGTTAGGGGAAGTTAATTACGTTTTTTGCAACGATAATTATTTACATAAGCTCAATATCGAGTTTTTAAATCACGATACGTTAACCGATATTATAAGTTTTGACTATACTATGGGAAAAATTATATCTGGGGATATTTATATTTCTGTAGATCGTGTCGCCGATAATGCTACCGATTTTAATGTTGATTTCGATACCGAATTGAGCCGTGTTATGGTGCATGGTATTTTGCATTACTGCGGTTATATGGACAAGACAGATAACGACGCAAAGCTTATGCGTAGTAAGGAAGACTTCTATATGGATAAGCTTTTGTGAGCTACGATTTTCGATGTATATTTGCAAGCTTATATTTTAAAAACCAACAATGTTCCACGTGGAACATTAAAAAAAGATAGCCATGTTTAATGATGTTTACGATGTAATTGTTGTGGGGGGTGGGCATGCCGGTAGCGAAGCTGCTGCTGCTGCTGCTAATATGGGGAGCAAAACATTACTTATTACCATGAACTTGCAAAACATTGCCCAAATGTCTTGTAATCCGGCTATGGGCGGTATTGCAAAGGGGCAGATTGTTCGCGAAATCGATGCGCTCGGTGGTTATAGCGGTATTGTTTCCGATACTTCGGCTATACAGTTTAAAATGCTTAATAAGTCGAAGGGGCCTGCTATGTGGAGTCCAAGGGTTCAAAGCGATAGAATGCGTTTTGCTGAAGATTGGCGCTTAATGTTGGAAAAAACGCCTAACTTAGATTTTTATCAGGAGATGGTGTCTGGCTTATTGATTGAGGCGGATAAAGTAGTTGGTGTAAAAACATCTCTTGGGTTGGGGATAAGAAGTCGTACTGTAGTGCTAACGAATGGAACTTTTTTGAATGGATTAATTCATATTGGTGAGAAAAATTTTGGAGGAGGGCGTGCAGGTGAAAAAGCGGTAACGGGAATCACCGAACAATTAATAAGTTTAGGTTTCGATACCGGCAGAATGAAAACCGGTACGCCACCACGTGTAGATGGTCGGTCGCTGGATTATGCAAAAATGATTGAACAGCCTGGGGATGATAGTCCTGAAAAATTCTCGTACTTAGATGTTACTCGTCCATTGAGTAAACAGCGTTCTTGTTATATGACTTACACAAGCGAGTTGGTTCATGATTTGCTTCGGGAAGGCTTTGATAGGTCGCCTATGTTTAATGGTAGAATTAAAAGTTTGGGTCCTCGTTACTGTCCTTCAATTGAAGATAAAATAAATCGCTTTGCAGATAAAGACAGGCATCAATTATTTATAGAGCCCGAAGGGTGGCATACAGTTGAGGTTTATGTTAATGGGTTTTCTACTTCTTTACCCGAAGATGTTCAGTATAAAGCATTGCGTTCTGTGGCCGGCTTCGAAAATGTTAAGTTTTTTCGTCCGGGTTACGCTATAGAATACGATTATTTTCCGCCTACCCAATTAAGACATACTTTGGAAACTAAATTGATTGACGGTTTGTATTTTGCCGGACAGATAAACGGTACTACAGGTTACGAGGAGGCGGCTTCGCAAGGTTTGATGGCTGGGGTAAACGCCAGTCTGAAAGTACAGGATAAAGAGCCATTTGTTTTAAAGCGGGATGAGGCCTATATAGGGGTTTTAATAGACGATTTAATAACAAAGGGTACCGAAGAGCCATATAGGATGTTTACGTCACGAGCAGAATACAGGACTTTGTTACGTCAAGATAATGCCGATTTGCGCTTAACGCCAAAAGGGTTTGAGTTGGGGTTGGCAAGTGAAAAACGTTTGCGCAGGATGGAGGAAAAACATAATAAAGCTGACGAATTTGTAAGTTTTTTTAAAGAAACAAGTATAAGGCCCGAAGTGGTTAATCCTGTTCTTGAAGAAAGAGGATCGGCTTTGGTGAAACAATCGGATAAGATGTTTAAAATATTCTCCAGACCTAATATTAGTATGGACGATATGCGCAAATTTGATGTGGTTGAGCATTATATTCAAACAAACAATTTGGATAGGGAAGTGCTGGAGCAGGCCGAGATTCAAGTGAAATATTCGGGATATATAAATAAGGAAAAGAATAATGCCGATAAACTAAGTCGATTGGAATATGTAAAAATACCTAATAACTTCGATTATTCCAGAATAAACTCCATGAGTTTCGAAGCGCGTGAAAAGCTAAAAAAGATACAACCTGTAACTGTGGCGCAAGCATCACGAATTAGTGGTGTGTCGCCAAATGATATTTCGGTGTTATTGGTGTTTTTGGGGAGGTAATATTGAAGATGAAATTATAAAGAAACTTGGAGTTTTAGTTTTTCAAATGTATTATTATTCATTTTTGTTCTTTCCATAACTATGAATGTTCCACGTGGAACGTAGTTGGAATTTTAAAAAAATCTGTTTCTTTGTGGTTAAATATAATTAAAAGGAAGTGGTATTAACGGTAAAAGATTTTTCGGTTTCGGGAGAAGATTTTCAATTAATTGAAAACCAAGAATTCGGTTTTTTGGAAACAACACCTCGGCCCAGTTTAAATGTGTTACTAAATTATTATAAAAGTGATGATTATATTTCGCATACCGACACTAAACGAAATCTTTTTGAAAAGGCGTACCATTTGGTTAGAAATATTGCTCTAAAACGAAAATTAAAACTGATTGATTCCTTTTTAACCGAAACAAAATATGTGTTGGATATAGGTTGTGGAACAGGCGATTTTTTAAAAACCGCACAACAAAGTAACTGGAAAGTTTTGGGCATAGAACCTAACGAGCAGGCGAGAGCCATAGCCAATAAAAAAACAAGACAGGCCGTTTTTAATTCCGATAAATTAAACGAGTTAAAAGCAAATTGTTTCGATGTTATAACACTTTGGCATGTTTTGGAGCATTTGCCAAATTTAGAAGAGCAAATTAAATGTTTCGAAAAACTATTAAAGCCTAATGGTGTTTTGGTTATTGCTGTACCCAATTATAAAAGTTACGATGCACAACATTACAAATCGTTCTGGGCAGCCTATGACGTACCCAGGCACCTTTGGCATTTTAATCGAACCTCAATTGTCAAACTGGTTTCAAAATATAATTTTAAGGTAAAAAAAGTAAAACCTATGTTTTTTGATGCCTTTTATGTAAGCTTACTTTCCGAAAAGTATAAAACAGGAAAGATGAATGTTTTTAAAGCTTTTTTTGTTGGTCTTGTTTCAAATTTAAAATATCTAAGTACAAAAGAAGCATCTTCGCTAACTTATATAATAAAAAAGCGATAATTAATCGATTTAAAAGCATATTTAGCTTTAAGTTATCCCTTTTGTTTAAGCGAAAGGTAAAGATGCTTAAATCGTCTTAAAACGCATTCTTTTTTATAATTACATTCAATTAAAATTATGTTTAAGTATAAATTTTATTTATACATTAAAAACAGTATAAATTTCACTTATAATAAGTCTTACTTTATTACATTTGCTCATCGTTTAAAAAATATTTTAATGGAAACATCCATAACTAAAAAAATTGTCACACAGCGGGATGATTATATGGATGTTATATGTGACTTTTGAAAAACAATAAATATAAACACATGAAACATATATTTTATCTTTTGGCAGTTGCTTTGGTTTTGTCTTCTTGCCAAGAACCGGCTAAAATAGGATTTGTAGATAACGGTACTGTTATTAACGATTATCAAGAGAAAAAAGATTTGGAAACAGAATTCCAATCGAAGGAGGAAGCCTTTAGAAAAAAAGCCGATAGTTTGGGCAAGGCATTTCAAGCCGAAGTTCAGGAAAAACAAAAATTGGCACAAAAATCCACAAGAGCTAAAGCACAGGAATTAATGACCGGTTTGCAGCAAAAGCAACAAGAATTGCAACAGCAAATGCAAATAGAACAACAAGCTTTACAAATGGAATTTCAAAGTGAGGTCGATTCTGTAATTAATAAAGTAAAAACATTTGTACAGGATTACGGAAAAAATAATGGCTATACTTTTATACTTGGTACCAGCGATGCCGCAGCTACGGTTATGTATGGTACAGACGAGAACAATTTAACCCAAACTATCTTAAACGCTTTAAACGAAACTTACGAAAAGTAATAATTTTAGTGTATAATCAAATTTTAAAGGCCTGGAATTATCTGGGCTTTTTTTATATTATTGCCCCATCTTTTTATAACCTATGCAAATCCATGAATTTTTAAAGGAACCCTTCGATTATTTCAATACCAATAAAAACAAATGGCTGTATGTAATAGCTACGGTTTGTTTTGCTTTGCTATTTTTAAGTCTGTTCCAACCTTATGGTATTGCTGGAGAAATTGAAAATCCACAAAATCCGTTATTCCATAAGTTTTTATTCTTCTTTTCCATTGCGGTAAGTTCATTTATAGCCTTATCGGTAAGTCAATTTTTATTGCGTAATATACTCGGTTATCAAAATGTTAGTGTAAAAAAGTATATGTTTTGGTTGCTGTTCGAAGCTTTTATTTTGTTGTTTGTTAATTTTGGAATGTCTTTTATTATTCCAGATTTGGGTAACGATTTCGAACAGGAACTAAGTCTTTGGTTTCAACTAAAAATGTATCCCAAAGTGTTAATGGTTTTGCTATTTCCTTTTATGGGAAGTATTGTTTATATAGCCATAAAACGTATGTATTCGGAAATTAAGGAATTGGGTCATCAATTACAAGAGTATAAGCATCAATATGAAAGTTTTTATAAACTAGAAAACATATTGTTTTTAGACGAAAATAATCAACCAGATATCACATTGCCTGTAAAAAATGTTTTGTACATAGAGTCGAGCAACCAATATGTTTTAATTCATTATAAAAACAATGGTACTTTTAAAAAACATATCATTAGAAACCGATTAAAACATATTGTAGGGCAAACAGCACTTTTGCCCATAAAGCAATGCCACCGATCGTTTGCCGTAAACCTTATCCATGTTAAATATTTGGTAAGAAAAAGCGGAAAGCCTTTCTTGGTTATAGATGCAATAGCAGAAACAATAAAAATTCCGGTTTCAAATTCGTTTTTAGAGGCTATAAGAAAGGAATTGCAAGATTAATTGGCTCATTTCACTCCATAATTGTAACAATTCACTCCTTATATCGTCTTCAAAGGTGTACAATCCAAATATTTGAAATTAATTTGCGTTGTAAAATGACACTAAAAATTCTTAAGTGTATTACAATTTGTATAATATCAATTAAAAATAACGAACAACACCTAATGAAACATGTATGTTTAACCTTTTTCTTGTTTATAGGCCTATTAAGCCAAGCACAGGAAAAACACAGTATTAGCGGTACCATTAAAGATGCCGGAAACGGCGAGACTCTATTGGGAGCCACCGTATATTTAAAAGATACCAATTATGGCGTAACCACCAACGAATATGGTTTTTTTTCGTTAACAGCTCCAAAGGGTAGTTATACCTTGATTATCTCGTATGTGGGTTACGAAAATATAACCCAGTCCTTAACTTTAAATACCGACCAAAAGCTTAATTTCGAATTAAAGGAATTAGCTACTGCTCTGGACGAAGTGATAATTACCGCAGAAGAATCGGAGCAGGTAAGCATTAAAAAACCACAAATGAGTGTTGCTAAGCTCAATGCACAAACCATAAAGGAAATGCCTGTGGTTTTGGGCGAGGCAGATGTTATAAAATCCATCGAATTATTGCCCGGTGTAACCAAAAACGGCGAAGGTTCGGCCGGATTCCATGTGCGTGGCGGTGCGGCCGACCAAAATTTGGTATTGTTAGATGAAGCCATTATTTATAATACCTCGCATTTTTATGGGTTTTTCTCGGTATTTAATGCCGATGCCATAAAAAACATCCAACTTTATAAAGGCGATATTCCCGCTAAATTTGGCGGGCGTGTATCTTCGGTACTCGATGTGCGCCAAAAAGATGGCAACAGCAAACAATTTGCCATGTCGGGCGGTATTGGGCTTATTTCAAGCCGATTAGCTTTAGAGTCGCCCTTGTTTAGCGATAAGGGCTCGTTTTTAATAGCCGGAAGAACCTCGTATGCGCATTTGTTTATGCCTCTAATCGAAAATATTGAAGATAGTAAAATTTCGTTTTACGATTTAAACCTAAAAACCAACTATCAGTTTAACGACAAAAACCGCTTGTACCTATCCGGTTATTTTGGTCGAGATGTGTTCGATTTCAATAATATTATACAAAACAACTACGGAAATGCTACCGGAAACCTACGCTGGAATCATGTGTTTAACGATCGTTTATTTTCCAATCTGTCTTTTATATACAGCAAGTACGACTATAACATTATTCTCGATTTTGTAGAATTGGATTGGACGGCCGATATTACCAACTTCAACATAAAATACGATTTTGGGTATTATGTGAACAATAATTTGACCTTGGATTTTGGAATTAGCGGACTGACTTATAATGTTAATCCGGGCGAGATAAAGCCTTCATCGGAAACATCGGCTGTTAATTATCGTAAATTGGACGAAAAACGAGCTTTTGAAACGGCAGCCTATATAAGTGCCGAACATCAAATTTCAGATAAATTAACTTTTAATTATGGCTTGCGTTTAAGTAATTTTTACCGGTTGGGAGGTCAATCCGTAGCCAATTATGCCAATAATAAACCGGTAGTTTATAACGACGAACGCGACATTTACGAGCGTAGCGAACAAACAGGAGAAACCTACTATAAAAAAGGAAGAAGCATAAAAACCTTTGCCAATTTAGAACCGCGTTTTGGGCTATCGTACCAATTGAACGAACAATCGTCGGTAAAGGCAAGCTATACCCGATCTACACAGTATTTGCATTTGTTGTCTAACACCTCATCTGTAACGCCTTTGGATGTTTGGACACCAAGCGGAAGGTACATAAAACCCCAAAAATCTAACCAGTATGCCTTGGGTTACTATAGAAATTTAAAAGATAATGAATATACAGTAGAAGTGGAAACCTATTATAAGCAAATAGATAACCGTATTGATTATATAGACGGTTCCGACCTTATTGGCAACAATACCATTGAAACCGAAATTTTAAATGGTGAAGCCCGAGCTTATGGGTTGGAATTGCTGTTACGTAAAAACAAAGGCGATTTTACGGGTTGGTTGGCCTATACCTTATCGAAATCCGAACAGCGTACCTTTGGGGGAAGTGCCGGTGGACCCGGAATTAATGGGGGAAATTGGTATAACACACCTTACGATCGCACGCACGATGTGTCGCTTACAGGCATTTATAAACTTAATGACAAATGGAGCTTGAGTTCCAATTTTGTAATACAAACGGGCAGGCCGGTAACCTATCCCAATGGGCAGTACGAGTATGAAGGACTTTCGGTGGCTACCTATTCCAACCGGAATGAGGATCGTTTGCCGTTGTACCACAGGTTGGATGTTTCGGCCATATACAAACCCAATAAACGTCCCGAAAAACGCTGGAAATCGGAGTGGGTTTTTGGTGTTTATAACCTGTACGGTCGTAAAAATGCTGCTTCTATAAGTTTTAATCAAGATCGTTATACCGGCATAAACGAAGCTATGAAACTTTCCATTTTTGGTATTATTCCATCCATTACCTATAACTTTAAATTCTAACAGCTATGAACCGATATATCGTATTATTTCTTTCAGTATTTACCTTAATACAGTCTTGTGAAGACCCTATAGATGTCAATTTACCAACCACAGCACCCCGTTTGGTTATTGAAGCTTCTTTGGATTGGGAAAAGGGCACATCCGGAAACGAACAATCTATAAAATTAAGCCTATCGACACCATTTTTCGAAACCGAAACCCATACTACCGTAACGGGAGCTACGGTAAGCGTAACCAACGAAAACACGGGTGATATCTTTGCTTTTACCGACCAAAACGATGGTACCTATACAACCAACACATTCGTACCTTTAGTTAATAACACGTACCGGTTGGATGTAGCCTATAATGGCGAAAATTATCGAGCTACCGAAACCCTAATGCCCGTTGTCGATATTAAAAACGTGACACAAAGTACCGAGGATGGTTTTGATGACGAAGCCTTGGAATTGAATTTTTATTTTGATGACCCCGAAGATGAAGAAAACCATTACTTGATAAAATGGTGGGAACAAGGCGATAAATTTCCTTATTTCGTGGATTTATCCGATGAGTTTTCTAATGGCAACGAAATGAATGGTTTTATTGAAAAAATGGACGACGACGAAGATGAAGACGGTGAAAAGGCTTTTGAACCCGGTGATGAAGTATATGTGAATCTTTATGGCATTTCGGAGCAATATTACAATTTTATGCGTATTTTAATCGAGCAGTACGAAAGCCAAGGCAATCCTTTTAGTTCAAGCGCCGTACAAATTAGGGGAAATTGTGTAAACCCTGTAAATCCCGATAAATATGCTTATGGCTATTTTAGGCTTTCCCAAGTATCAAAAGTGAGTTATATGTTTCAATAGTTTTGTACAAACATCGATGTATGGCAAAAATTTTTAGAGCCTGTTTAAATTTATATCAATTGTTTTTCTATGTCTCTTTTTGCGCATAATTTCGTTAAAATTTTATCAAGTAGCCCAGCTATTATCTTCTATTTTGCCTTATTCGGCATCAAAAATAAACTTTACAAAAAGTCTATCATACAAATTTAAACAGACTCTCAATATAACGGTAAAATAAAATATTGATTATCAGACCTTGAATATTTTTAAAATCTTCGAGGTCTTGAAAATTGGCTTAATAGGCCAATACAGCATACTTTGGTGGGTATTAGAAGATAACTTGATTAAGGGGTTAAGTTTATAAGGACAAATTACTTAATAACGAGACTTTTCCTCATGCTTCGTTAAAACGAACATGGTTAGAAAAATCAATTTTAGCCAATTGAAAAAGTTTAAACGAGTTTAAGATGAAAGTTCTAATTCTTGACTTTTTAA
>JBKEDH010000170.1:0-5775 GCA_047975295.1 Aestuariibaculum sp. | reverse complement strand
TATTTTTGTTTATCAATGTATTAAATGATATTTATAATTTTTTGTCGTGTACCATGACAGAAGTGATTTTATTTTCTTTAAAGTCATAATATACAGCAGGTCTATTAGAGCCTGTTTAAATTTGTATGATAGCCTTTTTGTATAGTTTATTTTTGATTCAGAATAAAGCAAAATAGAAGATAATAGCAGGGCTACTTGATGAAATTTTAATGAAATTATGCTCAAAAAGAGACATAGAAAAACAATTGATATAAATTTAAATAAGCTCTTATATTAAATTCACTATTTTTAAGTTTTCAAAATAAGATACATGAAAAAACTTAAAATAGAATCTACCTTATACGTGTTCGAAAGTTTGGAAACACTTCCCGAAACAGTAGCAGCGTTAATGCAAAAAGCTATCAATGCAAGGGAACAGGCTTATGCACCTTACTCAAAATTTAATGTTGGTGCAGCCCTGTTGTTAGATAATGGTAAGGTTATAACGGGTAGCAATCAAGAAAATGCATCCTATCCTTCCGGTCTGTGTGCCGAGCGTACCGCCATTTTTTATGCTGGTGCAAAATACCCAAAAGCAAAGATTCTACAGATGGCCATTTCGGCAAGTTCTCAAAATAAAACCACTAATGTTCCCATCCCGCCATGTGGTGCATGCAGACAATCGATTGCAGAATATGAAGAAAAACAAAACAAACCTATAGAAATATATTTTATGGGAAAAACGGGGCAGGTAGTAAAATCGGATGCTTTGGCAGATTTGTTGCCTTTAATGTTTAATAAATCGGTATTGTAATTGTTTTTTGAATTAATCCGAAAAATCTTGTAATTTTACACTTCAAAATTTAAAAGTAAAATAATTGTGTTTCTCTAAACTATCAAGAATGTAAAAGTGTTGGAGTTTAATAATTTTTTTATTTTAGTAAATTATCGTTTTCTCAATAAGGCACAATGTATTACTTTTGTAATCCGCTTAATAAAAACCTAATATAGTCAATGCAAAAAATAACAAAAGAAGTTTACCTCAAATGGTACGAGGATATGTTGTTCTGGAGAAAGTTTGAAGACAAACTGGCTGCAGTTTACATACAACAAAAAGTAAGAGGATTTCTTCACTTATATAATGGTCAGGAAGCCGTGTTGGCAGGTGCTTTACATGCTATGGATTTGACCAAAGATAAAATGATAACGGCTTACCGAAACCATGTACAACCCATAGGTATGGGGGTAGATCCTAAACGTATTATGGCCGAACTTTACGGAAAAGGCACGGGAACATCCCAAGGTTTGGGCGGTTCCATGCATATTTTTTCAAAAGAACACCGTTTTTTTGGTGGCCACGGTATTGTAGGTGGACAAATTCCTTTAGGTGCCGGTATCGCATTTGGCGATAAATATCATGGTAGTGATGCTGTAACCTTGTGTTGTTTTGGCGATGGTGCCGCACGCCAAGGCTCGTTACACGAAACCTTTAACTTGGCCATGCTGTGGAATTTACCAGTGGTTTTTGTTTGCGAAAATAATGGTTATGCTATGGGAACATCGGTAGAGCGCACTGCAAACCATACCGACGTTTGGAAACTTGGTTTGGGCTACGATATGCCCTGTGGACCGGTAGATGGAATGAACCCCGTAAAAGTAGCCGAAGCATTCGATGAGGCTATTCAACGGGCAAGAAAAGGTGGTGGTCCAACATTCTTGGAGCTTAAAACATACCGTTATAGAGGCCATTCTATGAGCGACGCCCAGCATTACCGAACAAAAGAAGAGGTAGAAGAATACAAGAAAATAGACCCGATTACCCAGGTAAAGGATATTATTCTTGAGAAAAAGTATGCCAGCGAAGAAGAACTCAAAGTAATCGACAAAGGTGTAAAAGACCGTGTAGCAGAATGCGAGAAATTTGCGGATGAGTCACCATTCCCTGAAAAAAACGTAATGTACAACGTTGTTTACGAACAAGAAGATTACCCATTTATACAACACAAATTATAAGATATGGCAATAGTAGTAAATATGCCGCGTTTAAGCGATACCATGGAAGAAGGAACTGTTGCCTCTTGGTTAAAAAAAGTAGGTGACAAAGTTGAGGAAGGCGATATTCTTGCCGAAATAGAAACCGATAAGGCCACGATGGAGTTCGAATCCTTTAACGAAGGAACGTTATTATATATCGGCATCAACGAAGGAGAGACAGCTAAGGTAGATTCGCTTTTGGCTATTATAGGAGACGAAGGCGAAGATGTTTCGGCATTAATAACCGGTGGTGGCGTAACAACAAATGAGGCTTCTACCCAAGAAATAAAAACAGAAGTAGCTCCTGAAGCAAAAGTAGTGGAAGTGGACGAAGTTACTCCCGCTCCTGCCGAAGCAGTAGTATTGCCCGAAGGTGTTACGGTAGTAACCATGCCACGTCTAAGCGATACCATGGAAGAAGGAACCGTAGCAACTTGGATTAAAAAAGTAGGAGATACAGTTGAAGAAGGCGATATCCTTGCCGAAATAGAAACCGATAAAGCCACGATGGAATTTGAATCTTTCCAGTCGGGAACCTTGCTTTACATTGGACTCAACGAAGGCGAATCGGCAAAAGTAGATGCCTTGTTGGCTATTATTGGCCCTGCAGGAACCGATGTTTCCAATATTGCATCCGGATTTAAGGCACCGTTAAAACAAGAAGTTGCTTCGGCACCAAAAGCCGAAACTCCAAAAGTTGTTGAGGCTCCAAAAGCGGTTGCTCCGGTAGAAACTGCCCGTAAAGAAGTGCAAAAACCAGCAAAACAAGTAAGCAGGATTTCAACCGAGCGTATTTTTGCATCGCCATTGGCAAAGAAAATAGCCGAAGAAAAAGGGGTCAATTTAGCTCAAGTTAGCGGTACTGGCGAAAATGGCCGTGTAACCAAATACGATATCGAAAACTTTGTGCCTGTTCAAGGTGCGGCAGCAGTTGGTAAATTTGTGCCTGCCGGACAAGAAGATTTCGAAGACATACCGAACTCGCAAATGCGTAAGGCCATAGCCAAGGCATTGACAAACTCCAAGTTTTCGGCACCGCATTATTACCTAACGGTAGAGTTCGATATGGAAAATGCCATCGCATTCCGTACACAGTTCAACTCTATTCCGGATACCAAAATTTCGTATAACGATATGGTGGTAAAAGCTTGTGCCTTGGCGTTAAAACAGCATCCGCAAGTAAATTCGCAATGGTTTGCCGATAAAATGCGCTTGAACAACCATGTGCATATCGGAGTTGCCGTAGCCGTTCCCGACGGATTGGTCGTTCCTGTTGTGCGTTTTGCCAACGAACAAAGTTTACAGCAAATAGGTGCCGAGGTTAAAGAATTGGCGGGAAAAGCCAGAAATAAAAAATTAACGCCAGCCGAAATGGAAGGTAGTACATTTACGGTTTCCAACTTGGGTATGTTTGGTATCGATTTGTTTACTTCAATTATCAATCAACCTAATTCGGCAATCCTTTCAGTAGGGAATATTGTTGAAAAACCAGTAGTTAAAAATGGCCAGATTGTTGTTGGACATACCATGAAGCTAAGTTTGGCATGCGACCATAGAACTGTTGATGGTGCTACGGGAGCGCAATTCCTTCAAACACTCAAAGGATATATCGAAAATCCTGTAACAATGTTAGTGTAAATTATTTTTCGGAAATAATAAAAAAACCAAAACCTGTTTCATTAAAATTGAAGCAGGTTTTTTTATCTTTATTCAACTAAAAAACAAACACATGAAAAAAATACTGGCTATATTACTTGCATTAACCGTTTTATCGTGCAAAAGCGGAAAAACACCAAAAAACGAACCGGAAGCGATAACAAGTGAATTGCTTCGGGAAACCGTATCATATTTGGCTTCCGATGATTTACAAGGAAGGGATACCGGAAGTGCAGGTATTGTAAAAGCAGCCAACTTTTTGGAAACTACGCTAAAGCAATATGGTATAAAGCCCTATTTCAACACTTATCAAGATCATTATGCTATTGATGAAATCGAAACCTATAATATTGTAGCTGCTATTGAAGGAACAGACCCGAAACTAAAAAACGAATGGGTGGTTCTGGGAGCACATTTCGATCATATTGGTTTTGGAAAAAAAGTAGGCAACGATTCCATAGCCAACGGCGCCAACGATAATGCCTCGGGAACAGCTGCCGTTTTAGCCTTGGCCCAATATTTTGCCCAAGTAAAAAACAATAAGCGTAGTATTTTAATAAGTTTCTTTTCTGGTGAAGAAAAAGGTTTGAAAGGCTCTAAACATCTGGCTGAACGGCTAAAAACCAAAAACATGGATGTTTATACCGTACTTAATTTTGAAATGATTGGCGTACCGTTTACCGGCAGGGATTATATTGCTTTTGTAACCGGTTTTGAGCGGTCCAACTTTTCCGAAAAAATAAATGCCTATACCAATTCCAAGTTAACAGGATTTTCGGAGGTTTCCAAAAAACATAATCTTTTTAAGTTCTCCGATAATTATCCGTTTTATACGGTTTTTAAAATCCCAAGCCATACCATCTCCACTTGCGATTTGTCCAATTACAATTTTTACCACCATGTTGGCGATGAAGCCGATAAAATGGATTATGTCCACATGGCAAGCGTAGTCAATAAAATAATTCCGGCCATACAAAAAATATGCAATACACCGGAAAAGGAAATACAGATGTACCATGAGTAAAAATATTATTATAACGGGAACAAGCCGTGGTATCGGTTTTGAAATGGTTAAGTTATTTGCAAAGGCAGGCCATAAAGTGTTGGCACTTTCACGTAACGAAAAAACAATTAAGCATTTAAACATGGAAAATGTAACTACTTTTTCTTTCGATTTGAACAATGCAAACGCCTATGGCCAAATTTCAACATTTATAAAGCAACATTGGAAAAAGGTGGATGTTTTGATAAACAATGCCGGACTTTTAATAAATAAACCATTTTCTGAATTGACTATGTTGGATTTTGAAGCTGTTTACAAAACCAATGTGTTTGGTGTTGCCGAATTGACCAAAACGGTTTTGCCATTTATGGAGAAAAATAGCCATGTAGTAACCATAAGTTCTATGGGTGGCGTACAGGGCAGTATGAAGTTTGCCGGATTGGCCGCTTACAGCTCCAGTAAAGGTGCTGTGATAACCCTAACCGAATTATTGGCCGAAGAATATAAAGAAACAGGAATAGCCTTTAATGTGTTGGCATTGGGTGCAGTACAGACCGAAATGTTACAGGAAGCATTTCCGGGGTATCGGGCATCAACTTCGGCATTGGAAATGGCTCAATATATTTTTGATTTTTCGCTTAAAGGACAAAAATATTATAACGGAAAATTGTTGCAGGTTTCTAATACTACGCCGTAATTATATGCAGGAATTATTAAAAACTTATGTGCCAGCCAAGGCATTGCCCCAAGTTTTACAACTTTTAAAACACGACCATCTATCCGTAAAAATTAAAAAGGAACGTAAAACTCGCCATGGCGACTATAAAAAATTACCAAACGGAAAGCACCAAATAACGATTAATTCAAACTTAAACCAATACAGGTTTTTAATCACATTAATTCACGAAATAGCCCATTTCGAGGCTTATACTACATTTGGTAAACACATAAAACCACACGCTTTAGCATGGAAGCGTACTCTTCAACATTTCATGTTACCGTTTATTACTCCCGCTATCTGTCCAAATGATTTATTACCAGTGTCGGCCAATCATTTTAAAAATCCCAAAGCATCGAGCGATACCGATGTTAATTTGGCCTAT
>JBKEDH010000142.1:0-14514 GCA_047975295.1 Aestuariibaculum sp. | reverse complement strand
TTTTGGTTGGGCAGATTGGTATGTAATATTTAGAGAAAGTGATTTTGACAAATTTCTATATGAACATATTATTCCAGATTTTAAAGACTATATACTTCCTTTATTGGAAAAAATTAATAATAAAGACCTATTCTTAGAAATAGTTAAAGAAAAGCATAAATCAGTTTATGATTTTAATATAAACGAATTTGTAAATAAATACTACCGCTAACAATGGCTATAAACAATTGGGGCGAAAGTGATAAAACAAAAACACAAATATAAAACAAAGGTCAATGTTAAACCGAAAAGTTAGGGCGTAAAATCCCCAACTGTTCATAGCCGAGAACATTACTAACAATTAGACTAATATGATAAAAGACAAGTTTAAAGAAATAGTGAAACTTGGAATTCATCCACCTCTCAAAGATGCTGGATTTAAAAAGTCTGGAAATCACTTCATCAAAAAACTTGACGAAACTCAACAGGTAGTTACACTTCAATTAAGTCAAGGGAACTCTCGTGAGCAACTTCGATTTTACTTCAGATGTGGAATCTTAATTAATAATATGAAATCTGAACCGAGAGATTTGAAATCAGAAGTTTACGCTGATTACAGGTTTAGTATTAATCGAGTCACTAATGAATTTGATAACGACCAATTTGATATTACAAAAGACTCTCAAACAGAACCAATTACCCTAAAACTTGAGGAAGTAATAAAATCAGAATTAATACCATTTTTTAATAGTCATCAAACTGAAAAGGAATGTATTGATTTCATGACATCACAAGATAGCCTCCAAAGTAGTTTTGATTTGATTAAATATTTGTGTACAAATAATCAAATATCTCAATTGGAAGAGTATGTTGTTCGCTTAACAAAATTCCTTAAATCAATAAAAGATCAATATAACGACCCAAATACTGCACGAAAAAGAGTTGATAAAATGATCTCTTTAATTTCTGATCTTGACAAACTTACGCCTAATATAGAGGAGAGAATAGAAAAAAGTTGGTAGCACGGTATATAGCAAATAGGGCGTTTGGTGGTTTACGAAAGCATAGTAGATATTTGAAACACCGCCAAATCGTTGCTTGTAATACAGAGAAAAACTAAAAGTTTTTATTTAACTCAGCTTTTTTTTATGTTTGTAATAGGAAAAGGTATTTTGAATTTGAATGAACAAAAATTTTGAAGTTATATTTCTTGAACAAGTATTAGGCTTTTTAGGAGGTTTATACCTAAAATAAACTATAAATATCAAACATAATTATGCCTTACATTAGTAAATGGTGGGAGGAAAATTTAACAGACGACTCTCTATTATTACTCGATTATTTCGGAACAAAAAATACAAACAACTTTAATTTAAATGAAATATTTGAAGATATTCATTTAAATAATATAATGGATGATAATTCTTTTAAAGATGGGGACTTATACTTTGAAGTTAACGAAAATTATATTCCTCATTTTGATATGTCAAGCTCTGTTGTAGTTGATTTGTCTACAATTTTATTAGAAACGTTAAAGAATAATGAAATTTCAATTAAAGAAATAGATAAGTATTCAGAGTACGACAAAACTTTTAAGATAAATTCAAAAACTGATGACATCAAGAAACTCAAAAGTTCTTTAGATTTTTTTGTAGAGAATGGAAATTCATTTGAAATTGCAGATTTTTTTGAAGAAGATGACTTTAAAAATTACTTAAATGATTGTCGAGAAATATCCGCAGAATTGTCTAAATACTGCTAAGTTATAAAAATACTACCGCTAACATGGTATTGCCAAAAGTAGGGCTGGACGGCTTTAATTGAGACTTTATGTTAAAAATCTCGTATTTAGCAATACCCACAAACCGTTACCAATAATTTTAAAAATGAAACCGATATTTGTATTTTTAACTATTTTGATTTTGTGTTCTTGTGGACAACAAAATACCCAGACTAAGGCTGTCAATATTTCTGCTGGCAGTAATAATATTTCCAACAATTTAGCGACAGGCGAAAAAATCGAGAATAAACATGTTTATGATTGGCAACAGTATCAAGATTCACTTAGAAAAGAACTCCTTAAAAGCAAAGAAAATGAATTTCTTAAAAATAGTTTTCTTCAAGAAATGTACATTAGAAATGTTGTTACCATTTCAAATGACAGCTTACTTTTTAATATCCCTTTTAATGTACATGGACCTGATTGTGGAGCGCCGGACTGTTATTCTACCGACATTAGTTTTAGTTTTAAGTTTGGTGATACCTTAGTTTTTCCAAAAAATTTACCGTTTCAAGAACAAGAATACGGTTGTACCGGCAAGGAAATTTATTTGTCCGGGAACTTTAAATTAATTGAGCAAACCGAAAAATATATAATATATAACTCGACCAAACATAAGAGAACATTGGTTTTGTTCAATTCAAAAAAAGATACAGAAACAACGGCATTCTACTTTACCAACGTTGAGCAGAATAAAATTAATGGGACTAATATTTATACAATTGCAGATGTAACAGAAGAAAACTTTAACGAAAAGGATTATCCATTTACAAGTTGGATTTTGACAACAAATGAATATGAGAATTTTATCCGCTAATACCATTTCTGTAAATGTACCGAGTTCGATTATTGTTTATGGATACTGTTAAATTTACTATTTTTGGTGCGTAATATTTAGTAAACAATAACATGTACATAAAAAAGATACTTACAGCCATTGCACTTATAGGTTTGGTCGTAGCAGCATTTTTTGCAAACTTCGTTTATAAAACAATGCTAAAACCCAATACAACATTTGGCAACGAAACGGCTTACATTTATATTCCCACTAACGCCACTTACCAAGAGGTTAGAAAACAGTTGGAACCGCTGCTGGATAATATGGAAACTTTTGATGTTTTGGCGAAGCAAAAAAAGTATATAGGCAATATAAAATCAGGGAAATTTGCCATTTCCAGTGGCATGAGCAATAATGAAATTATTAACAGCATACGCAGTAACAATTTGCCAGTAAAAGTATCGTTCAACAATCAATCTTCACTAGAAAAACTGGCAGGGCGGGTAGGCAGCCAGATTGAAGCCGATAGTATTTCGTTATTGGCCGCTATGTTGGCTCCTTCTTTTTTAGAAAAACACCATTTTAACAATGCAACGGCGTTGGGGATGTATTTACCTAATACTTACGAGTTTTATTGGAATGCTTCGGCCGATCAATTTAGGGATAAATTACTGGCTGCATACAAAAGATTTTGGAACGATAGCCGAAAAGAAAAAGCAAAGGCTTTGGGACTGTCTGAAAGCCAAGTAACCACATTGGCATCGATTGTTTATGAAGAATCCAAGCAAACCGACGAACAGCCTAGAATTGCGGGTGTTTATATAAACCGGTTACAAATAGGAATGCCTTTACAGGCAGATCCGACACTTAAATTTGCGGCATATCAATTGCCACAATATAAAAATACGGTTATTAAACGGGTGCTTAATGTACATAAGGAAATAGATTCGCCCTATAATACGTATAAAAATTTAGGTTTGCCACCGGGGCCAATTGCTATGCCCGATATTGCGGCAATCGATGCAGTGCTTAATTACGAAAAACATAAATATCTGTATTTTGCTGCCGATGCTAATCGGTTAGGTTACCACAAATTTGCCAAAACACTTTCGCAGCACAATGTTAATGCAAGAGAATATCATCGGTATTTATCGGCACAAGGGATTAATAGGTAATAAAACACTACGTTTATTGTAAACTATTTACAGTTTTTCTAATAGCTACAAGGTTGGAGAGTAGGCCTTCCAGATTATCCAAATGTAACATATTGGCACTATCGCTTTTGGCATTGGCAGGATCGAAGTGGGTTTCAATAAACAAGCCATCCACATTATTAACAATACCGGCACGTGCAATGGTTTCTATCATATCCGGTCGGCCACCGGTAACACCTGCACTTTGGTTGGGTTGCTGTAGCGAGTGAGTTACATCTAGAATAGTGGGGGCATATTGGCGCATGGTAGGAATACCACGAAAATCGACAATCATGTCTTGATAGCCAAACATAGTGCCTCGATCGGTTATCCAAGCTTTGTTGCTACCTGTATCTTTTACTTTTTGTACGGCGTGTTTCATGGCTTCTGGACTCATAAACTGTCCTTTTTTTAAGTTGACCACTTTACCGGTTTTGGCAGCTGCTACTACCAAATCGGTTTGGCGTACCAAAAAGGCCGGGATTTGGAGTACATCTACATATTGTGCGGCCAATTCTGCATCGGATGTTTCATGAATGTCGGTAACGGTAGGGATATCGAAAGTTTCCGATACCTTTTTTAAAATGTTCAAGGCCTTTTCATCACCTATGCCCGTAAAACTGTCAACACGGCTACGGTTGGCTTTTTTAAAACTGCCTTTAAATATATAAGGGATTTCCAGTTTATGGGTTATGGTTACAATCTTTTCGGCAATACGTAAGGCCATGTCTTCGCCTTCGATGGCACAGGGACCGCTAAGCAAAAAGAAATTGTTGGAATTGCTATGTTTTATTTGGGGTATATCTTGAAGTTTCATCAGTTTAAAAATTTCTGAAAAAGGTTAAGTTGCAAATATACGTATTAAAACTAAATTTTTCTACTAACGGTCAAGCCGTCCCGAATGGGTAAAATAACGGTTTCTACTCTGGGGTCTTCCTTTAAAAGTGTATTGTAATCGAGAACGGCTCTGGTTGATTTGTCTTTTGGATTTAAAGGTTCGACTACCTTTCCGTGCCATAATACGTTGTCGGATAATATAATGCCGCCAGGATTGAGCTTGTCGATTATTAAATGGAAGTAATTAACATAGTTGGGTTTGTCGGCATCGATAAAAGCCAAGTCAAAGGTTTTATCGAGTTTTGGTAAAATATCCAAGGCATTTCCCAAATGTTGGTGTATCTGTTTTCCGTATTCCGACATATCGAAATATTTACGTTGAAACTCAAAAAGCTCTTCGTTGATATCGATAGTATGTATTTCGCCTTTTTTCTGTAAGCCTTCAGCTAAACAAAGCGTGGCATAGCCTGTAAATGTACCAAGTTCTAAAATGGTTTTTGGGCTTTTAAGCTTAGATAGCATACTTAAAACCCGTCCTTGGTAAGGACCGCTTAGCATAATGGGCTGCAATATTTTTTGGTAGGTTTCCCTAGTTAGTTTTTGTAGTAATTCGGGTTCGGGTTCGGAGTGGGAAACTACATAATAATCCAATGCTTCGGGTAGGAAATACATATTTTTAAAAATTATGTGAAATAATAGCAATAAAACAAAAAACCGATCTTTACAAGGTGTAAAAATCGGTTTTTTTATATTTACAGATAAAAATAATTACTTACTTAATTTAGCAAATAGTTTGTCCATTTTTTCCTTTTGTTCTTCTGCCAATTGTGCATCGACAAGAATACGGCCACTATGTTCGTCTGTAATCACTTTTTTACGGGCTGCAATTTCAACTTGGATTTGTGGCGGAATAGTAAAGAAAGATCCTCCCGAAGCACCTCTTTCAATAGGAACTACTGCCAAACCGTTTTTTACATTGTTACGGATACGTGAGTAGGCTGTAACCAAACGCTCCTCGATTTGTTTTTTATAATCTTCGGACTTGTCGATAAGGGCTTTTTCTTCTTTTTCGGTTTCGGCAAGAATATCGTTTAACTCGCCTTTTTTATGTTTTAGGTGCGTTTCACGCTCTTTTAAACGTTCTTTAGTTTGAACGATTACTTCTTTTTTCTGTTCAATCTGGGCTTTAAATTCCTTAATGTGCTTTTCTGCCAATTGAATTTCTAATTCCTGAAATTCTATTTCTTTGGTTAAAGAATTGTACTCTCTGTTGTTACGAACATTTTTTTGTTGCTCGCCGTATTTTTTAATTAATGCTTTGGCTTCTTCGATTAAATTTTTTCTAGAAGTAATATCGTTGTCAATTACTTGTAAACTTGCGTTTAACTTATCTAATCTGGTGTTTAGTCCGGCAACTTCATCTTCTAAATCGCGAACTTCCAAAGGAAGTTCTCCACGTACATTTCTTATTTCGTCTATACGTGAATCGATAAGTTGTAAATCGTATAACGCTCTTAAGCGCTCTTCTACAGTTACTTCTTTATTTTTAGCCATATTTTAAAAATACTTAACAGGATTGGTGTTTGTCTTTGATAAAATGATTGCAAAATTAGTAAATTTTTTTGTAAGATGCGATACTAATGCGTTTTTTGTGTATTGTTCGCTTTCGTAGTGCCCCACATCGGTTAGAAGAATGCTGTTTTCGGCCGTGAAAAAGTCGTGGTATTTTAAATCGGCCGTAATAAAAGCATCGGCTCCCACAGTTTTGGCCGCATTAATAGCAAAGCTTCCCGAACCGCCCAAAACAGCTACTTTTTTTATAGATTTGTTCAATAAAGCCGAATGTTTTATACATCCTGTTTTAAAGATATGCTTTATGTTATTTAGAAAATCCTGTTCGGTTAAGGTGTTTTTAAATTCGCCTACCATACCCATACCAATGTTTTGGTTTTTATTCTCTAACGTATCGATTTCGTAAGCCACTTCTTCGTATGGATGGGCTTTAAATAATGTATCGACCACTTTATGTTGTAAATGTTTAGGAAAGGTAATGGTTATTTTCGTTTCGGCCTCGGTATGTAATTGTCCTTTTTGGCCTATTGTGGGATTGCTGTTTTCGTTACCTTGGTAAGTGCCGAAGCCATCTGTGCTAAAACTGCAATTACTGTAATTGCCTATACTACCGGCACCGGTGCCAAATAGTGCATGGCGTAGTTGTTCGGCCTTGTTTTTGGGTACATAAGTACTAAGTTTTTTTATGGTTTTTGTCTGTGGTATTAAAATACGTTTGTTTATAAGTTGTAATTGGTTACAGATAATGTCGTTTACGCCTTGTATGGCATTGTCTAAAGCTGTATGCATGCTGTAAATGGCGATATCGTGCTTTATAGCTTTTAAAACGACACGTTCTACATAATTTTTTCCTGTTATACTTTTTAAGCCTTTAAAAATAATAGGATGGAAACTAACAATAAGGTTACAGTTCTCTGTTATGGCTTCCTCCACAACAGCTTCCAATGTGTCAAGAGTTACAAGAACACCGGTAACGGTCGTGTTTTTGTTGCCTACCAAAAGGCCTACATTGTCAAAATCTTCGGCATAGGATAAAGGTGCCAATATTTCTAAATGATTAATAACGTCTTGTATGGTCATTTTTTTTCTAATTTAAACTAAGAGCCTGTTTAAATTTGTATGATAGATTTTTTGTATAGTTTATTTTTGCTGCAGAATGAGGTAAAATAGAAGATAATAGCTGTGCTACTTGATGAAATCTTAACGAAATTATACGCAAAAAGAGACATAGAAAAACAATTGATATAAATTTAAACAGGCTCTAAAGATATAAAAAAGTTAATCATTTTAGTGTACAACAAAAATAGCCTTTATTGCTTAATGGAACCGATAATTCAATAATTTTGTTGTACGCAAATAAATTTTCAGACTTTAAAAATTACAGTTCTATTTTTTTAAGTTCGTTATAATTGCGGTTAAGGCGTTTTAATAATATGCCATAAATAAGTTTGTAAAATAACCAGACTATTAGTAAACATATGCCAAGAATGACTACGAAGACTGCAATAAAAACTGTTATTTGTATGGCGGTAAAGTGGCTGAACATCTTGGATGTGTTTGGATCGTAATTAATAGAATGTATTATTCCCAATGCAAATGAAATTATTACCAATACAAGATTATAAATAACGTAGTATTTAATGATTTTTCGGGTTTTTAGTATGTTTTCCATTAGGGTTTTTGCACTGTCGGTTACCGAAATGGATCTATAGGATTTGTAAAGCAGGTATATAAATAGTAATATAATACCGAGGCTTATTGCCGATAAAATATCCAAAAGAATATCGTTGGTGTAAATCTCATCAAGTTTTTTACGGAACGATTCCGATATGGAATAGGGGACAAAGTTTAAAAGCAACCAAAACGCAAGTTCGGCAATGCTGATATAAAATAAAGTCTTTACAATTGATGACGATTTTTTATGCAGCAGCGGATAGATATCGTTTGCCGATAGTTTTTTATATGGACTGGGATTGTTCCAGTCTTTTTTTAACAAATCTAATTCATCCATAGTTACGGATTTAATATGGTTTTTAGCTTGGTTTTTATTCGGTTCATTTTTACACGTGCGTTAACCTCGCTAATGCCCAAAGTTTCACTTATTTCGTGGTAATTTTTGTCTTCCAGATAGAGAAATACCAACGCTTTGTCAATATCGTTAAGTTGGTGTATGGCTTTGTAAAGTATTTTTAATTGCTGCTCTTCGGTATCATCGTATTCTTCGGTTTTTATTTTAAACGCTATGCCGTCAAAATCCTGTGTGTTAATAGTGCGTTTCGATTTTCGGTATAGGGTAATGGCCGTGTTAAGTGCAATTCGGTACATCCATGTGCTAAATTTGGCTTCTCCTCTAAATTTGGGGTAAGCCCGCCAAAGTTGTACGGTTATTTCTTGAAATAAATCGTTGTGTGCATCGTAATTATTTGTGTAAAGCCTACAAATTTTACGTACAATGTTTTGATGCCTTTCAAGTTGTTTTACAAAACTATGTTCCAGTTCTTTTTTCAATAGATTGGTTTGGTTGCTTTATTGGTGGTTAAAATGCTTTATTTGTTACAGTATTTTTTTAAAAGAGTTTAAACGGAATCCAATATTGTTTTACAAAAGAGTAAAAACGGCTATATTGTTAGAAGGAGTCCAATGGCTGAGAATAAGATAAAACGTTGATAAATGGACTCATTAAAAAAATAAAACCACCCTACACGATAGCAAAGTGGTTTTATAAGGGAGTTGTTGACAATAATTGCTTGTTAAACGAACAAAAAGTTATTATTTTAATAAATCGTAGCTACGCTTTATAAAGTTTGTAAGTTCTTCACCTTTTAAAAGTCCTTGCGACAAGCGTGCCAGATCCAAACTCTGATTGATTAGGCGTTCTTGTTTTTTCTTGGTCTTAATATTTAAAATTTCCCCAACCAATTCAGAGTTGGTATTAACGACCAAGTTGTACATGTCGGGCATATTGCCCATGCCAAACATACCACCACCGCCCGTAGCTTGCATTTCTTTCATACGGCGCATAAATTCGGGTTGTGTAATTATAAATGGAGATGCGTTGCTGTCCATGGCCTCTAATTGTACCGTAAATTTCTCGGCAGGTATAACTTCTTTTAAAAGTTCGTCTAAGGTTTTCTTTTGCTCATCGTTTAGTTTGGATATTGCTGTATCGTCTTTTTTAATTAAATTATCGATATGATCGCCATCTACGCGGGCAAACGAGATGTTTTCTTTGGTGGTTTCCAGTTTTTGTATTAAGTGCGATACAATGGGTGAATCTAAAAGCAATACTTCGTAGCCTTTGGCCTTTGCCGATTCTATATAACTGTGCTGTGCATCTTTATCGGCAGCATAAAGAAAGATGGTTTTTCCGTCCTTGTCGGTTTGGCTGTCCTTTATTTTTTCGAAAAGTTCGTTGTATGTATAATAGTTGCCGTTAACCGTTGGGTAAAGTGCAAAATCGTTGGCTTTTTCAAAGAATTTTTCTTCCGAAAGCATACCGTATTCAATAACAACTTTAATATCGTTCCATTTCTGTTCGAAATCTTCTCTGTTAGTATTAAACAGCGATTTTAATTTATCGGCAACCTTACGGGTAATATATGCCGAAATCTTTTTAACGGCACCATCGGCCTGCAAATAACTTCGTGAAACGTTAAGTGGAATATCGGGAGAATCGATAACCCCGCGTAGCATGGTTAAAAACTCTGGAACAATACCTTCTACGTTGTCGGTAACAAATACTTGGTTTTGGTACAGTTGGATACGGTCTTTTTGAATGTTCAGATCGCCCGTCATTTTTGGAAAATATAAAATTCCGGTTAGGTTAAACGGGTAATCAACATTGAGGTGGATGTGAAACAGAGGTTCTTCGAACTGCATGGGGTACAGCTCACGGTAAAAGGTCTTGTAATCTTCGTTCTTTAAATCGGTAGGCTGTTTGGTCCATGCCGGATTCGGGTTGTTTATTATATTATCGACCGTAATTTTTTTATGCGGTTCGGTAGTTTCTTTGCCATCTTCACCTTTAACGGTTTTAGGTGTAAAATCGGGATCGTTTATTTCCTTGGTTCCAAATTTAATGGGAATAGGCATAAACTTGTTGTATTTTGTTAACAGTTCACGTATTCTACTTTCTTCTAAAAATTCGGTGGAATCTTCGGCTATATGAAGGATAATTTCTGTACCCCGATTTGTTTTATCGGCTTCGGCCAAAGTAAACTCGGGCGAACCATCGCAAATCCAGTGTGCAGCGGGAGCATTGGTATGCGATTTGGTTATAATTTCAACCTTATCGGCTACCATAAATGCCGAATAAAATCCAAGACCAAAATGCCCAATAATACCTGCATCTTTGGCAGAGTCTTTGTATTTGTCCAAAAACTCTTCTGCACCCGAAAAGGCCACTTGGTTGATATATTTTTCAACTTCTTCGGCCGTCATGCCGATACCTTGGTCTATTATATGGAGTTTTTTGCCATCGTTATCTATCTTAATCTCTATTTGCGGATTACCGTATTCCGATTTCGATTCGCCAATACTTGTAAGGTGTTTTAACTTTAAAGTGGCGTCGGTCGCATTACTTATAAGTTCGCGCAAAAAGATTTCGTGGTCGCTATATAAGAATTTTTTAATAAGAGGAAATATGTTCTCTACCGATACATTGATTTTTCCTGTTGCCATGATTATTGTTTTTTAATTTCTGTTTATTTCTGAAAAACCGTTAAGGCAAAAAAAATACCAAGTCTTAAAATATGACAAACTGACATTTTTAAGAGGAAATAGAAATGTTAAAAGTAGAACCAAGAACTAAGAATTAGGATTTTTAGATTTGAGAGAATAGAGTAGAGAAAAGAGAAGCTCTATGTCATGCTGAGCTTGTCGAAGCATCTCTTTTTAGGTGAAAAATGAATAACTAAAAATGAAAAGTGAAAAATTTATTAGAAAGAACCAAGAATCAAGATTTTTAGATTAGAGAGAATAGAATAACGAAAATAGAACATGCTATATCATGCAGACAAAGGAAGTGTCTCTTTTTAAGTGGAAATTGAAAAACTAAAAGTTAAAATTTTAGATTGCATTTCTACAACCAGTAACTAAATAAAATTTGAAAATTCGTAACACTTGTTGTACATTGTATTTTCGAATTAATTTGAAATAAATATGTACAACTCAAAAATAATTGGTTTAGGAAAATATGTTCCCAATAATGTGGTGACCAACAACGATTTATCTAAAATAATGGATACCAACGATGCTTGGATACAGGAGCGAACCGGCATACAGGAACGGCGTTGGGTAACGCCTAACTCGGGCGATACTACGGCGACAATGGGTGTTAAAGCAGCAAAAATGGCCATAGAACGTGCCGGAATCGATAAAGATGACATCGATTTTATTGTGTTTGCTACTTTAAGTCCCGATATGTATTTTCCCGGACCGGGCGTACAGGTACAGCATGCCCTCGATATTAAAACAGTTGGTGCTTTAGATGTGCGTAACCAATGTTCGGGGTTTGTTTATGGACTATCGGTAGCCGATAATTTTATAAAAACCGGCATGTACAAAACGGTTCTAGTTATTGGTAGCGAGCTCCACTCGCATGGGTTGGACAAAACCACACGTGGGCGGAGCGTTTCGGTAATTTTTGGCGATGGGGCAGGAGCTGCAGTTTTAACTCGGGAAGAAAACACCGAAAAGGGAATTTTATCAACGCATTTGCATGCACAGGGCGAACATGCCGAAGAGTTGGTATTGGTAGCTCCGGGTATGGGCAAACGTTGGGTTAACGATATTTTGGAAGAAAACGACCCGAACGATGAAAGTTACTTTCCGTATATGAATGGGCAATTTGTATTTAAAAATGCAGTGCTGCGTTTTAGTGAGGTTATTATGGAAGGCTTGAAAAAGAATAATCTAAATAAAGAAGATATCGATATGCTTATACCGCATCAAGCCAATTTGCGCATAGCTCAATTTATACAAAAGAAGTTTGGGTTAAGTGATGCACAGGTTTTTAACAATATTCAAAAATATGGTAATACAACAGCAGCATCCATTCCCATTGCATTGACCGAAGCATGGGAAGAAGGTAAGATTAAGGTAAGCGATACTGTAGTTTTGGCAGCTTTTGGTAGTGGCTTTACTTGGGGGAGTGTTGTTATAAAATGGTAGTAATTTATATAGCCTGTTTAAATTTGTATGATAGACTTTTTGTAAAGTTTATTTTTGATGCAGAATGAGGCAAAATAGAAGATAATAGCTGTGCTACTTGATGAAATTTGTGCAAAAAGAGACATAGAAAAACAATTGATATAAACTAAGAAATAAAACCCGAAATATTCTCGGGTTTTAATTATACTAACCTGTTGTAATAAAATTATAGTGCGACTAACTCTAAATAATTAAGTTTGGTTGTATAATACCCCAACGTTTATATTATTGTTTTATTGTGTAGCGTATGGTTTTATTTTAATTAGAAAAGAAAAAAAATGAATAAAAAAACACTTGTGCTTGGGGCATCGCTCAATCCTGATAGATATTCAAATTTGGTTATCCAAAAACTAATGGGTCATAACATTGAAGTATTTGCCTTTGGATTAAAAAAAGGAATAGTGGCAGGTGTAAATATAACCGATAAATTATTGTCTTACCCAAACATCCATACGGTTACTTTATATCTAAATTCCAATAACCAAAAACAATATTATAATTACGTAGTGGCGTTAAAGCCCCGACGTGTTATTTTTAATCCGGGAACCGAAAACCCCGAATTTTATGGTATTTTAAAAGAAAATAATATTGATTATGAGGTGGCTTGCAGTTTAGTACTACTTTCTACGAATCAATATTAAACCCAGATAAGTTAACAGCCCATTTACAATTAAAATTTCGAAACCTATTTGATAACCATTAAACAAACAGACCGAGTATTTATTAAGGAAAAAGGAAATAATTGGAGCTGTAATGGCTATAATCCAAACATATCTGTCTTCTATCTGTGTTTTGGTAAAAATACCAAGGGCGAATAAGCCCAACAGTGGCCCGTATGTGTAGCCAGCCGCCGTAAATAGTTCCCAAATAACCGATGTGTTTTTAAAGATACTGTCGAAGACGATAATAACCACAATGAGCAAAACGCTAATAAGGGCATGTGTTTTCTTTCGAATGCGTTTTCTAATATTTTCCGGTTTTTTGTCAATTTCAAGAATATCGATGCAGAACGATGTGGTTAACGATGTCAAGGCCGAATCGGCACTACTGTAAGCAGCTGCAATAAGGCCTAAAATAAAAAATACCGAAGTAGCCATGCCTATTTCGGGCAACATGGCAATTGTAGGGAACAAATCGTCTTTCTTGGTTGTAATGCCGTTTTGTAAGGCATATTGGGTTAGCAATAGCCCTAAGATTAGGAACAGAATATTTACAAAAATAAGTACAACGCTAAACGAAATCATATTCTTTTGGGCTTCCTTAATATTTTTACAGGTTAGGTTTTTTTGCATCATATCTTGATCCAACCCTGTCATGGTAATGGTAATAAACATACCCGCAAAAAAGCTTTTAAAGAAATATTGGGCATCATTAATATTATCAAAAAAGAAAACCTTGCTCATGGGGCTTTCGACCACATTGGTATAAATTTTAGAAAAGCTGTCCAAATGCAGTGTATCGGCAAGAAAAAAAATGGTAACCGTAACCGATATCAGCATAAATAGTGTTTGGAGCGTATCGGTAAAAATAATGGTTTTAATACCGCCCTTAAAGGTGTATAACCATATTAAAAGTACCGTTATAATAACCGTTAGCGAAAAGGGTATCCCGAATTTATCGAAAACCAAAAGCTGTAAAACCTTGGCTACCAAAAATAACCGGAACGAAGCACCGACAATACGTGAAATTAAAAATGCAATCGAGCCCGTTTTATAACTTGTATTGCCAAACCTATCCCGCAAATAGGTGTAAATAGATGTTAAATTGAGCTTGTAATAAATAGGAAGTAAAATATAGGCAATGGCCAAATACCCAAAAAGATAGCCAAATACAACTTGTAGGTAGCCAAACTGTTTGTCTTCTACCGCACCCGGAACCGAAATAAAAGTTACGCCCGATAACGAAGCACCGATCATACCAAAAGCAACCAAATACCAAGGAGCCGATTTATTGGCTTTAAAAAAGGCATCGTTGGTATCTTCTTTTCCTGTAAAATACGAGATAAAGATGAGTACGATAAAATACGCTACTACAATAAAAAGTATTTGGGTTGCCGACATGCTGTTTTTTTTATGCCTGAAAAATACAAACTAAATTTATAATGAACTCATTTAAATTTTTTGAATTGAAGTGAAAATTAAATGTTTTTAGTGATTTTAAATGTA
>JBKEDH010000130.1:0-2775 GCA_047975295.1 Aestuariibaculum sp. | reverse complement strand
CAAAAAATGAGTAAAAGGATACAATTTTTAACCAATTGAAAAAGTTTAAACGAGTTAAATAGGTATTATTGTATCTTTGGTTTATGTTAAGTCAATTTAAGCACCATATTGGTGAATTTTTTCCGTTTTTAACTAAAAGCAAGATTGTTATTGCTGTTTCCGGAGGTATAGATAGTGTGGTTTTAACGCATTTATGCCACCAAACGGGCTTCGATATTGTTTTGGCACACTGTAATTTTAAATTGCGTGGCCATGAGAGTGATGACGACGAAGCTTTTGTGCTGCAATTTGCCGAACAGTTGGGGTTAGAGGCTTTTGTGCAACATTTTGATACCGAAATTTATGCCGAACAACATAAGAGTTCTATACAGATGGCCGCGCGCGAATTACGATATAATTGGTTTACCGAATTGGTTGCTCGATTGGGATTCGATTGTGTGTTGACCGCCCATCATGCCGACGATAATCTGGAAACTTTTTTAATTAATTTTGTAAGGGGTACGGGCTTGGAAGGCTTAACGGGAATTCCCGAAATAAATGGTATTTTTGTACGTCCCCTGCTTCCG
This sequence comes from Aestuariibaculum sp., assembly GCA_047975295.1. Taxonomy (GTDB): domain Bacteria; phylum Bacteroidota; class Bacteroidia; order Flavobacteriales; family Flavobacteriaceae; genus JBKEDH01. The sequence continues at coordinate 2,209 of JBKEDH010000130.1, read as the reverse complement.
TTTTCCAGAATTGATATTGCAAATTATGCCAAGGGTAATAAATTGTCTTGGGTTGAAGATAAAACCAATAGTTCTACTAAATACTTGCGTAACAAGCTGCGCCATGAAATTGTACCTGTTTTAAAGGCGATAAATCCGAGCTTGTTAAATAGTTTTGCGGGAACCTTAGGTAATTTGAGCGATTCTGCCAATATCATTTCAGAGCGTATCGATATTTTCTTGGATAGGGCTATAATAAAGGTAACCAATACAAGTGTTGTTTATAACATTTCGGTATTTAAAAACACCGTAAATCCAAAGGCCTATCTTTATGAGGTATTTAAAGTTTATGGTTTTACGCAGTGGCGAGATATAACCGATTTGTTGAATGCACAAAGTGGAAAAATGGTCTTTTCTAACACACACCGATTAATTAAAGATCGGGATGTGCTGTTGTTAAGTAAAATTGTTGTTAACGAAGAAAAGGCTATGGCAATTCCCAAAAATACGCAGGAAATACAGATGCCTTTAGGTATTTTATTTTTCGAACAAGCCAATCAGGTTACCAAAAAAGAGAAGCATATTATATATGTCGATAAAGATAAATTAGAATTTCCTTTAACGCTACGCAGAAAACAAGAGGGCGATACATTTTTTCCTTTAGGAATGAAGGGGAAAAAGAAAAAATTGAGTAAATATTTTAAAGATGAAAAACTATCCCTGCTCGAAAAGGAAAATACGTGGTTGCTGTGTTCGGGAAATGATATTGTTTGGGTAATTAATAGACGGGCAGATAACCGTTTTAAAGTTACCGAAACCACAAGGACAATATTAAAAATAGAGCTACAATGATTTTACAGGGAAAAATAGTCGATATACCAAACAGGCGTATTTTTAAAGGTGAAATAACTATTAAAAATGGAAAAATAAGTGCAATAAAAGAAAAGCAGCACCATATAGAACATTTTATTTTACCTGGATTTGTAGATGCCCATATCCATATTGAAAGTTCTATGTTAATGCCTAGCGAATTTGCCCGATTAGCAGTAATGCACGGTACGGTATCCACGGTGTCCGATCCGCATGAAATTGCAAATGTACTTGGTGTTCCGGGAGTTTTGTTTATGATTGAAAATGGTAAAAAAGTACCATTTAAGTTTAATTTTGGAGCGCCGTCTTGTGTGCCTGCAACGGCTTTCGAAACGGCAGGGGCAACCATCAATTCCGAAGCGATAAAAACACTTCTCGAAAATCCGGATATTAAATATTTAGCCGAAATGATGAATTATCCCGGTGTGCTGAATAATGATAGTGAAGTTGTAAAAAAAATAACTTGGGCAAAGCATTTTAACAAGCCTGTAGATGGCCATGCTCCTGCTTTACGCGGCGAAGCACTTTCAAAATATATAAAATCGGGCATTACCACAGACCATGAATGTTTTACTTACAACGAAGCTCTGGAAAAGCTTCAAAAAGGCATGAAAATACTCATTAGGGAAGGCAGTGCCGCCAAAAACTTCGAAGCACTAATCGATTTGGCTCACGAACATTATAAAAGTATGATGTTTTGCAGTGACGATAAACATCCGGACGATTTAATTTTAAACCACATTAATATACTTTGTGCCCGAGCCGTGGCCAAGGGAATCGATGTATTTAATGTATTGCAGATGGCTTGTGTAAATCCTGTAAAACACTATAATCTGGATGTGGGACTACTTCGGGTTGGCGATGCGGCCGATTGTATTGTGGTCGAGGATTTAATACATTTTAAAATCCTTCAAACTTTTGTTAATGGTATTTTGGTATATAGCCAAGGTAAGCCGTTAATACCTCAAGAGGCTTTTAAAACACCTAATAATTTTAAGTGTGGTAAAAAAGCGATTTTCGATTTCAGGGTGCCTTCAAAAGAAACAAAAATTAGGGTTATAGAAGCTTTTAATGGCCAATTGGTAACCAATGAAGTTGTTTTAGACGCCAAGCTGGAAAACGGTAATTTAATTTCAGATATCGATAATGATATCCTAAAAATTTCGGTCGTTAACCGATATCAAAATGAAAAGCCGGCAATGGGTTTTATTAAAAATTTTGGTTTAAAAGAGGGGGCTATTGCGTCGTCTGTGGGTCACGATTCGCACAATATTATAGCAGTTGGTGTAAGCGACGAAGCCATTTGCAAGGCTGTTAATTTAATTGTAGAGCACAAAGGGGGCATTTGTGCAATATCCAA
>JBKEDH010000117.1:0-15415 GCA_047975295.1 Aestuariibaculum sp. | reverse complement strand
ACTTGTACGGGCATCGACAGGATCGCTATTATTAGGTAAATATTTGGTCGATAATGGCCGCCATGTTGTGTTGATAGATAGCAACCATAAAAATATACAATTGGCCCAAGAACGTGGGTTGGAAGCTATTAATACCGATATTTATTCTGAAACCCTAAGTGATAATATTGAATTGTCGGATATAGGGTTTTTAATGGCCTTGACCGGTAGTGCCGATATTAATAAATATGCCATTAGTAAATTTAGCAAACAATTCGGAGAAAACGGTACATTTAGGTTGATTACCGCAGACGAGCTTAGCAATGGAGAAACCATACCCAAAGAAGGGTTATTCTCGCAAACTATAGACTACGATTTGCTTACCAAAGTAGCAAGGCAGTATCCAAAAATAAATGAGATTGAAATTAAAGATCGGGCACATTACGAAATCTTGATAGAACAAATAAATAGCGATGATACCATTGTGCCGTTAATGGTGAAGGATAGACGGGGTGTTTACGAAATTATATCGTCTTACAATAAAGCTATTGAAAATGTAGATAAAGGCTACAGACTTGTATATATGGGTAAAACACTTGAGTTAAAGTAACAGGAAGTAAATTTAAGATTAATATTTTTTATTGGTAAACGAAGTATGGCCCAATAAACGAAAAGTTTCAATAATATAACTGGTGGTGGCTTTATGTGCTACCCATTCTTCACGCGAAGGGAAACCATCTTCGCTTTTGCCCAGATAAGTATGTCCGTCATCAAAACGGTTTTGCATACCCAATGCTACTCGGGTCTGCAATGTTACCCAATCGAGAGCCCGTTTCTGTATGCCGGTATTTTTGGTAAGAAATGCCGTTACGGTATTAAACATGGCAAAATTCATACGGCGCCATTTGCCCCAATCTGTTCCCAACGGATAATAAATATCGCCAGAGTTTGGCTTGAAAATACAACCTCCGGGCTGTTGTACAACACCTCCCGTAATACTATCGCCTACCCGAAAAGGCAAATTTGCAAAGGCATAAAACACACGCTCTACATTTAAAGTAAATGCTTTGGGGATTTTTAGTTTGGCCAGTAAAAAATATTTGGAAGGATTAAATTCAAAGGGTGATGTCATATAATCGGGATGGATAAAATGATGGTTTACAATCGTGCCATCTTCATTAATATTGGAACCCAATAGCCAATCCTTCAATTTTTTGCCATTATATTTTGTATTGCTCTTGGTGTCGCTGGGGCAGCTAAGGGCGTGTAGTGACAAAAACAGTAGTTTATTCATCCATAAATTAAAATTGGGATGCTCGGGCATCATGGCAAGAGCCACCGATAGAATAGAGCCATCCCAAGCATTTTCTTCACTACCCGTGTCGCCGGCACTCGTAATATTGCCCTGTAGGTCTCTGTATAATTTTATTTGGGCTAAGCCTTTATTGCTCATTATCCAGTCGCATTCGTTGTAAACCATTGCCAACAGTTCCTTTTTTGTGGTTTTATCCAGCTTATCCCACATTATCCAACCTGCCGCTGCCGTATAACTTGCCCATAATGCCGATTGCCATTGCCGACCCCAACCATTTTTGGTGGTTGCAAGATGGGCATTTACCAAACTACGAATCATTTGGATGGTTTTGGTTTTGGCTTCTAAGGTAGGTACGCCAGTGATGGTTTCATTATATAAGCCGGTTTTTAATGATGTAGCAAGAGCTTCTGCTTCGGCAGCAACTGGACGTATAAAGTGTTCGGTAGTGCCTTTTAAATCTAAATATTCAGTTGAAAGTGTGTTTGAAAACCCTCGTTGAATCCACCAATTGGTTAAAGCAAATTTGTTGCTGTTTAATAGAACCTTACCTAAAAGAAGGCGCTGCTCACTTTTTTTGGAATGGCTCTTAAATGGCGACCAATCGATTAATTTTACCCGTTTTATCTCTTCGTTAAAATTGATTATCCCATTTGTTTCTATTTGTTGCGCTTGGGATGTTAGAAATAAAAGGCAGAAAACAAGTAAGTTTTGGATTTTAAATATAGGCATAGCGTGAATTTATGTAAAATAACAGCAAAATTATTTTTACCGATTTACTAAACCAATTTTAGAGACTTTATCTATCAGTATATTGAATAGCTTTTGTTTACTCCACAAACTGATAATCTGCAAATGTTTTCAATACCTCATCAAATACGGCAAATACATCCGAAGCATTGTCGTTGGTTACCATTTTAGTACGGTATTCCTTAAAATGCGGAATACCCTTAAAATAATTGGTGTAGTGTCGGCGGGTTTCAAAAACGCCAAGGGTCTCACCTTTCCAATCTATGGCCATTTGCAGGTGGCGGCGTGCAGCTTCCACACGTTCCTGTAACGAAATGGGAGGCAAATGTTCGCCTGTTTTAAAAAAGTACTTTACCTGCTTAAAAAACCATGGATTTCCTATGGTGGCACGTCCAATCATACAACCGTCCAGTCCGTATTCATCGCGCATTTCTACGGCACGTTCGGGCGTATCTACATCACCATTACCAAAAATAGGAATATGCATTCGGGGGTTGTTTTTTACTTGGGCAATGGGTTTCCAGTCGGCGTGGCCTTTATACATTTGTGCCCGTGTACGGCCGTGTATGGCTATGGCTTTACAGCCTACGTCTTGTAGGCGTTCGGCAACCTCCACGATTTTTATGGAATTGTGGTCCCAACCCAAACGGGTCTTTACAGTAATGGGTATATTGGTGCGTTTAACCATTTCGGCAGTAAGGGTTTCCATAAGGCAAACATCCTTTAAAATACCGGCACCGGCACCTTTGCTCACTACTTTTTTTACCGGACAGCCAAAATTAATATCAATAATATCGGGGTTGGACTGGGCAACAATATCTATGGTTTGCAACATACTATCCAGATTGGCGCCGAATATCTGAATGCCTACGGGGCGTTCTTTTTCGTAAATATCGAGTTTCATAACGCTCTTGGTGGCATTGCGTATCAATCCCTCGCTCGATACAAATTCGGTGTAAACCACATCGGCTCCCTGTTCTTTGCATAGCGCACGGAACGGTGGGTCGCTTACATCTTCCATAGGAGCCAATAGCAATGGAAATTCGGGAAGTTCTATATGGCCAATTTTTACCACGGTATTATTTTTAGCACAAAAATACATCATTTTAAGTAATTGTATGTATTTGGCTTGAAGTGTTGGTATATTACTATTCTATTTTGTAATCTATTGTTTTTACTACAGGTATGCCATTTTGGGTAAGGCCCTGTAGATTTATTTTTACTTTAGTTTTTATATTGCTGTTGAAATATGAAGTTTGAAAAACACCATTTTTATTTGGGTGCACATAAGGATTCCAATACAATGTATTACGTATATCGCTTTCTCTGTTTTTATTTTCTGAATCGGACACATAAAAAACTCGGGCATCGTAAAATCCATCTATTTTTTTTGCTATCGAACCCTTCACTTTTTTATTTGTATAGGATGATTTTCTTTGTTTTGTAGTGATAACAATAGCACCATAGGCACCATTTAATCCAAAAAAAGAAGCGCTATTTTCTTTAAAAACTTCGATTGTTTTAACATCGGTTGGATGAACGGACTCCAAACCTATTTGCTCGTAAGCAAAAACTCCATCAATAACAATATGTGCAATTTCTTCTCCTGAATTAAATGATGAATTTGAGAACCTTGAAAATACAATTTTTTGTTCGTTTGTAATGATAATATTGGGAACAGCATATCGCAGAAGTTCAAATATATCCGTAAAGCTAGGCCATGTATCGTCAACAACATACGTTCTATCTGCCGGGCCATAATAATTGGGTGTTTCCTCTTTTTTGGTCGCCATTATTTTAACTGTATCTAAAAGATGTTTGGGGGTTATACCAAAAGCAACATACTTTTTGTACATATTTTCTTTTATAGTATTATTGATTTTATGGATTTTGCCATATAAGGTATCCGAACTAAAATGAACAGGTAAGGAAGGTATGGAACTATTATTTAGTATTATGTTTCCATTTTTTTCACCCTTACTGTTTTTAGAGGCCAAAAACAAGGATGTTTCTCCTACGGTTATTATATTTTCAAACTTAAATCGTCCTAAGGTATCGGTTGTGTCTTTCAATATGTTTATACCGTATTTATTTATCAAGGTTAAAGATACGACATTGTTAACCATAGGTTTGGTGCTGTTGGAGTGTTTTGTAAAACCCGAAATATCAAATCCGTATTCTGCTTTATAATTTTGTTTGCTTTTTTTAGGAGATGTTTTCCATATAAAATCTCGCCAACCTTGCGTTAATAGCAATAAATCTAAAAACTCCAATCTATTGGGGTTGTTTGGGTTAAAATAATACGTTGGGTTGTGAATGGTTCCTTTAATATCAGATTCTATTAAAAAATACGAACAAATATTGGTGTTTTCATTATTGCCTAACGTACCAAAATCAACTGCGCTTAGCGATAAACTTGCAGCTACCGGTTTACCGGCTTTAGTTTGCGAAGTTATATTTACATTAATTTTCTCATTTGGTTTGTAAACACTTTTATCGGTTGTTAGTGTAATTTCCAGATCGTGTTCTTTTTCAATATAAAATAGCCGCTCACTTTGGGGTATATTACTGGAATCGTAAAGTGTAATTTGAGCAATACCTTCAGGTAAATTAGTTATAGGTAACTCAATAGATGATGAAGTCGATTTAAGTGGTGGCAATACACCTTCAAAATATGTAGTGCCTTGGGAGGAACAAATTATAGTAAGTGTTGCATTGGGTTGTGACAATAAGGTTTCTTGGTTGGTTTTAGCACTAATAAAAACTTTGTCTTTGTTTTTTTGTACACTTAGTAGATAGCCCTGTTTACTTACCTTAGGAAGGCTTATTTTTATTTTACTGCCATTTAAAGTTTCTATATTGGCAGTATATTGTTCTTTTATATTAGGTTTTATTTTAAATGTTCCCATGCCATCATGAAAGCTTGATAGAAATGATATCAGCTTGCCTCCCGAATCCAAAACCCTACCAGTTACATTAATTGGGTTTCCGTTTAGGTCTTCAGCTTTAAAGGCAACAATACTTGTAACACCTTCTATTAGATTGCCTCCTTCCGGAAAAAATTGAATTTTAAAATTTTGGCATGTATTTATAGAGTTTTGGCCGCTTTCGGATATTAAATTGATAGTAGTGGTGTTTTGATTTTTAGTTTCAAAAACATCTAAAATTTCTATATTTTTCTTAAAAACAAAGTCATCTCCAAAATTGCGGTTCCAATTGGTGTAAGCCCGTAGTTGATAAGTACCTGTTTTTGTAAATAGAGAGTCGGTTATTTTAAAATCGCCATGCCCCAAACCGTTTCTTAAAAAGGTCTTGTTTTGAACTACTATTTCTTTTTTGGGCGAAATTAGTTCAACGTACAGCACATTACCTTTATTGTACATCAGATTATTTTGTGCTAATACTGAATACGCTTTGTACCAAAGTGTTTCTCCTATGGTGTAGTGGTCTCTATCTGTATGAATATAGATTTTTTCAATGTTGGAATCCCAGTCCCTATGTTGGGCATTTATTACAAGAATAGGAATGAATATAAAAAAAAATTTAAAAAACAGAGATCCTTGTCTATTTAGATGATTTTTCATCAAGTAATATTTTTAAAGGTTTTATGAAAAAAATGAGATGAAAGATTTGAGTAAAAATATAGAACGATTTTGGTAAAAAAAAAATTTTGTACACACCTTTAATCAATAGGCATAATTAAAATGGTAAATCCCTTATATTTGCAAATTATATCTGGGTAGTTATTTATTTATGAAGAACATTAGAAATTTTTGCATTATAGCACATATCGATCACGGTAAAAGCACGCTTGCCGACCGTTTATTGGATTTTACGGGTTCGGTAACAGCAAGGGAAAAACAAGACCAGTTGTTGGACAATATGGATTTGGAACGCGAGCGTGGCATTACCATTAAGTCGCACGCCATACAAATGGATTATGTACATAACGGCGAAAATTATATTTTAAATTTGATTGATACGCCCGGGCATGTCGATTTTAGTTACGAGGTTTCCAGAAGTATTGCTGCTTGCGAAGGTGCTCTTCTTATTGTCGATGCTGCCCAAAGTATCCAAGCACAAACCATTTCTAATTTATATCTGGCCTTGGAAAACGATTTAGAAATTATTCCAATACTCAACAAAGTCGATTTACCAAGTGCCAACCCTGAAGAAGTAACCGACGATATTGTCGATTTATTGGGCTGTAGCCCCGAAGAGGTTATCCATGCTAGTGGGAAAACGGGTTTTGGTGTCGATAATATTCTTGCAGCCATTATCGAGCGTATTCCTGCCCCTAAGGGCGATCCCAATGCGCCATTGCGGGCATTAATTTTCGATTCGGTTTATAATACATTTCGGGGTGTCGAAACTTATTTTAGGGTGTTTGATGGCGAAATAAAAAAAGGACAGCACATTAAATTTGCTGCCACGACCAACGATTATTATGCCGATGAAGTAGGCACACTAAAGTTAACGCAAGTAGCCAAGCAGAACATAAAAACGGGAGATGTGGGTTACCTGATTACAGGTATTAAAACGGCCAAAGAAGTAAAGGTAGGCGATACTATTACCGATTTTGCCAATCCCACAAAGAATGTGGTTTCGGGTTTCGAAGATGTAAAACCTATGGTTTTTGCCGGAATTTACCCTGTTGATACCGAAGATTTTGAAGAACTTCGTGCTTCCATGGAAAAACTCCAGCTTAACGATGCCTCATTGGTGTTCCAACCCGAAAGTTCAGCTGCTTTGGGCTTTGGTTTCAGGTGTGGGTTTTTGGGTATGCTGCACATGGAAATTATACAGGAACGTTTGGAACGCGAGTTCGATATGACCGTAATTACCACGGTACCCAACGTATCGTACCACGCCTTTACCAATAAAAATCCGGATGAGGTTATTATCGTTAACAATCCATCCGATCTCCCAGATCCATCAACGCTTAACCGTGTCGAAGAGCCCTATATTAAAGCCACCATCATTACAAAATCCGATTTTATTGGTAATGTCATGTCGTTATGCATCGAAAAACGAGGTATTATAGTCAATCAGACGTACTTAACCCCCGAACGTGTAGAATTGACTTTTGAAATGCCCTTGGCCGAAATTGTTTTCGATTTTTACGATAGGCTTAAAACCGTATCAAAAGGTTATGCATCGTTCGATTATCATCCTATTGGGATGAGACCTTCCAAATTGGTACGTTTAGATATTTTATTAAATGCCCAACCCGTAGATGCCCTTTCGGCATTGATACATGCAGAAAATGCACAGACCGTTGGCCGAAAAATGTGTGAAAAACTAAAAGAACTCATTCCGCGCCAACAATTCGATATTCCCATTCAGGCTGCCGTTGGAGCCAAAATTATTTCGCGCGAAACCATTAAGGCTCTCCGTAAAGATGTAACGGCAAAATGTTATGGTGGCGATATTTCCCGTAAACGTAAACTGTTGGAAAAACAGAAAAAAGGTAAAAAACGTATGCGTCAGGTAGGTAATGTGGAAATTCCGCAGCAAGCATTTATGGCAGTTTTAAAACTTAATGATTAGATTTCTTTAAGAAAAGAGATTTTATAATCCTTTTTTTTGTTGAAATTTCCATAAAGTTTCAATATTATCTTTTTTTATTCAAAAACACGGTACGGCTTATAATTCATAGATATTTTTTGTAAGTTTATAGACTAACCAAAAAATCTATGACCATTTTACATATAAGTGCCGAATGTTATCCTGTTGCAAAAGTAGGAGGGCTTGCCGATGTTGTTGGAGCATTACCAAAATATCAAAACACCAAAGACAATAAGTCTCAGGTTGTTATGCCATTTTACGACAATAAGTTTACCAGGGTAAATATATTTTCTTCTATTTATAACGGTACGCTTACATTAGGAAACCGCACTTACGAATTCCGTATTTTGGTATTAAAGGAAAAACCTTTGGATTTTGATGTTTTTTTCGTTGATGTGCCAGAATTATTGTTTAAAGATTATGTGTATTCGTTCGATGATACCGATAGGTTTTTGGCTTTTCAAATAGCAACATTAGATTGGCTTTTAACTTGGGATACGTACCCCGATATTATCCATTGCCACGACCACCATATTGGTTTGGTACCGTTTATGCTTCAAGAAAGCCATAAATACGAAGCTTTTAGAAAAATACCGAATATATTAACCATTCATAACGCACAGTACCAAGGTTGGTTTTCGCACGATAAAGTAGGACTAATACCTCCTTTTAACTTTAGCCAAGTAGGATTGTTGGATTGGGGAGGTGTCATTAATCCGTTAGCTGCAGGTATAAAATGTGCCTGGCGGGTTACCACGGTTTCGCCCAGCTATATGGAAGAGTTAAAACAATCGGCAAATGGTTTAGAGGGGCTGTTAAGCACCGAAAGCAAAAAGTGTCTTGGTATTTTAAACGGTATAGATACCGATGTCTGGAATCCGGATACAGATCCGTTTATCGTAAAAAAATACACCAAAAAAACGGTTTCAAGTGGTGCAGATGCCAATAAAAAGCAGTTGTGCGATACCTTTAATTTAGATATTGAAAAACCACTTTTCGCCTTTATTGGTCGACTGGTTAGCGAAAAAGGCTCCGATTTATTTCCCGAAGTATTTAAAATAGCTTTGGAAAATAGCGATTGCTCTATTTTATTGTTGGGTTCCGGAAATCCGGATACCGAGAACCAATTGAATCATTTAAAAGAAGAATTTATAGGCACTTACAACGCTTATATCGGATACGACGAAAAGTTATCCCATATTATTTATTCCGGTACTGACTTTTTGCTTATGCCTTCACGGGTAGAGCCCTGTGGATTAAACCAAATGTATGCGTTACGGTACGGTACCATACCTATTGTTAGGCGTATAGGCGGATTAAAAGACACAGTTATCGATATAAACGAAAAGAATGGTTTTGGTATTTGCCATGACCATGTAACCGTTCCGGAAATTGTTAATGCCATTTACAGAGGCATCGAACTTTACAAAGACCAATCAGCATATAAGAAAATAAGGTACTATATTATGGATATAGACCATTCGTGGCATGTATCGGCAAAAGAATACATAGATTTGTATAACACTTTAATAACCAATTAATTATGATTAGTAATAAAGCATTAGGTATTATTTTGGGTGGTGGCCAAGGAACCCGATTGTACCCATTAACCGAAAAACGTTCAAAACCCGCCGTACCTATTGCGGGCAAATACAGATTGGTCGATATTCCTATTTCAAATTGTATTAATTCGGATATTAAACGTATGTTCGTTTTAACGCAGTTCAATTCGGCATCGTTAAACAGACATATCAAAAATACATATCATTTTAGTTTTTTCAGTAGTGCATTTGTCGATGTGTTGGCAGCCGAACAAACACCGGAAAACAAGGGCTGGTTTCAAGGTACTGCCGATGCCGTACGACAAAGTATGCACCATTTTTTAAGACATGATTTCGAGTATGCCTTAATCCTTTCCGGAGACCAATTATATCAAATGGATTACGATAAAATGATTGAGGCACACGAAAAAAGTAATGCCGAAATATCGATAGCAACCATTCCCGTTAATGCTAAAGATGCTCCATCGTTTGGTATATTAAAGGCTAACGATGAAAGTGTTATAACTTCGTTTATAGAAAAACCAGATGCCGGTTTGTTGCCCGAATGGATATCGAACGTTAGCGACGACATGAAAAGCCAGGGCCGTCATTATTTGGCTTCTATGGGTATTTATATATTTAACAGGGATTTATTAATCGAATTGATGAACAACCCATCAACAATCGATTTTGGTAAGGAAATTATTCCGCAATCTATAGACAAACACAAAACTTTAAGTTTTCAGTACGAAGGCTATTGGACCGATATTGGTAATATCGATTCGTTTTTCGAAGCTAATATTGGTTTAACCGACGGTATTCCACAGTTCGATTTATACGATCGTGCCAAACGTATTTATACACATGCCCGTATGTTGCCTACAACCAAAATAGCAGGAACCAAATTGGATCGTGCCGTAATTGCCGAAGGCTGTATAATAAGTGCTACGACAATTGAAAAATCGGTAATAGGTATCCGCTCACGAATAGGGAAGGAGTCAACCGTTATAAAAACCTACATGATGGGTAGTGATTATTACGAAACCTTACAGGAAATTGAAGAGAAGAAAATCGATATTTTAATGGGAATAGGAGAGCGTTGCTTTATAAAAAATGCCATTCTCGATAAAAACTGCAGAATAGGTGATGATGTTAGGATTAATGGTGGTCCACATCTGGAGGATGCCGAAACCGATATGTACACCATTAAAGATGGTATTGTAGTAGTAAAAAAAGGAGCAACCATTCCTAAAGGATTTTCAATTTAATATATGGCACAAGTAAAACCATTTAGTCTGTTTACAGACTTCGACATCAATTTGTTTAAAGCCGGAAAGCACTATAGACTCTACGAGAAAATGGGATCGCACATTGTTACGGTCGATGGTATTGAAGGGACTTATTTTGCTGTTTGGGCACCAAGTGCCAAGCAAGTATCGGTAGTGGGCGACTTTAATTACTGGACAGAAGGCGAGCATCAATTAAACGTAAGGTGGGACAGCAGTGGTATTTGGGAAGGCTTTATACCCTTTATAGGCAAGGGCAACTTATACAAATATAAAATTGAAAGCAACCATAGTGGTATAAAAACCGAAAAGGCCGATCCTTACGCCAGACGTTGTGAACATCCGCCAAATACAGCATCTATTATTTGGGGCGATACCTATAAATGGAAGGATAGTAAATGGATGAAAAACCGAAAAAAGAACAATGCTTTAGATGCTCCTTTTTCGGTTTATGAAGTGCATCTAGGCTCATGGAAAAAACAAGTAGAGGAAGACCGTTTTTTGTCTTACTACGAATTAGCCGACGAATTGGTGACTTACGTTAAGGATATGAATTTTACACATGTGGAGCTTATGCCCATTATGGAATATCCTTACGATCCTTCTTGGGGCTACCAATTAACAGGGTATTTTGCGCCCACTTCGCGATTTGGATATCCGGAAGAATTTAAATATTTGGTCGATAAGCTACACCAAAACGAGATTGGAATTATATTGGACTGGGTGCCTTCGCATTTTCCCGAAGACAGCCACGGATTGGGTTTTTTCGATGGCTCTTGCCTTTACGAACATCCCGATCCCAGAAAAGGCTATCATCAAGACTGGAAAAGTTTAATTTTTAATTACGAGCGTAACGAAGTGCGTTCGTTTTTAATAAGCAATGCCATTTTTTGGCTGGACCAATATCATGCCGATGGTTTACGGGTAGATGCCGTAGCATCTATGTTGTTTTTAGATTACTCGCGCGAAGATGGCCAGTGGGAGCCTAATATTTATGGCGGTAGGGAAAATCTTGCGGCCATTACATTTTTAAAAGAATTAAACCAAGAAGTTTATGCGTCGTTTCCCGATGTACAGACTATAGCCGAAGAATCTACAGCTTTTCCTGGCATATCTAAGCCTGTACATTTGGATGGTATTGGTTTTGGTATGAAATGGATGATGGGCTGGATGCACGATACATTAAATTATTTTAAAAAGAATCCGGTTTATAGGGCTTATCACCATAACGATATAACTTTTAGTCTGGCCTATGCCTTTTCAGAAAATTTTATGCTGCCACTTTCTCACGACGAGGTAGTTTATGGTAAAAACTCCATTTTGGGCAGAATGCCCGGCGATGAATGGCAGCGGTTTGCCAATTTACGGTTACTGTACGGTTATATGTTTACACATCCGGGAACCAAGCTCTTGTTTATGGGAGGTGAATTTGGACAGTACAATGAGTGGGATTTTCAAGAAAGCCTTGATTGGAATTTGTTGGATTTTAAACCGCACCAAGAAGCACAGTTTTATTATAAAACCTTGAACCAGCTGTACAAAGCAACCCCGGCGCTTTACCAAAAAGCATTTACGGGCGAAGGCTTTGAGTGGATAAGCTACGACGATTACGCCAATTGCATCATTTCGTACATAAGGAAAGGATACAAAGAAACAGAAAATGTGGTTGTGGTTTGCAATTTTACACCGGTTATTAGGGAAAAATATAAAATAGGCTTGCCAAAAAAAGGAAAACTTAGTGAAATTTTTAATAGTGATGCTCCTGAATTTGGCGGTGGCGGTGTTTCCAATAAAAAAGATATTACCATTAAAAAGAGCACATGGAACAGTAAACCGTTTTTGGCCGAAATTACCGTGCCACCACTTGCAGTGGTCGTTTTCAAATTTAAATAATAGACCCTTTTATGAAAAAAAATTAGCTAATAGTATAATGTATTAAAATTATCATAATCTTTACACGTCATTTTTATTAATAATAGAGTGTGTATTTTCCTTAGTTTTAGTATTTTGAGCAGCTAAAAATAGAACACCATTTTATGATTTTAAATACCGAATTAGAGTATAAAGGCAATCAATTTCCTGCCAACATTATCGATTATAAAAAAGATGTAGATGTATTACATTTTTCAACTTCAAATAATGTTATTTTACAGCTAACCGTACTTCGAGATAGTGCTTTAAGATTCCGATATACCACGGTGGGCAAGTTTACAAACGATTTTTCGTATGCCATAGACCAAAATGCAAGTCGGGGCTACAATTTTTTGGAAATCAATGAAGATAATGATAAGTATATAATTACGACCTCACGATTAATTTGCCATGTTCATAAATCCGATTTAAGAACATCTATTTTCGATGCCAAAGATAAAACCGTTATTTGCGAAGATGAATTGGGATTCCATTGGGAAGAGAGTTACGAGTTTGGTGGCGATATTGTAAAAATGAGCAAAGCTGCCCAAAACGGCGAAAGTTATTATGGTCTGGGCGATAAATCGGAACATTTAAACTTAAAAGGACGCCGGTACGAAAACTGGGCTACAGATTCGTATGCCTTTGGTAAAAATACCGATCCTATTTATAAAGCCATTCCCTTCTATACGGCGCTGCATAACGGAAAATCTTATGGTATTTTCTTCGATAATACGTTTAGAACCTATTTCGATTTTTGTCAGGAACGCCATAAAGTAACCAGTTTTTGGGCCCAAGGAGGCGAGATGAATTACTATTTTTTCTATGGTCCCGAAATGGGCGATGTTATTAAAAGCTATACCGATTTAACCGGTACACCAGAGCTACCACCATTATGGGCGTTAGGGTACCACCAGTGTAAATGGAGCTACTACCCCGAAAGTAAGGTTAAAGAAGTTGCCAATAAATTTAGGGAATTAAGAATACCTTGCGATGCCTTGTATTTAGATATCGATTATATGGATGGTTTTAGATGTTTTACTTGGAACAAAGAATACTTTCCAGAGCCTAAACGCATGGTTAAAGAACTGGCAGACGATGGTTTTAAGACTGTGGTAATTATCGATCCCGGAATAAAAATCGATTTAGATTACGATATTTTTAGAGAAGGCTTAGAAAAAGATTATTTCTGTAAGCGAGCCGATGGACCATATATGAAAGGAAAAGTATGGCCGGGCGAATGTTATTTTCCCGATTTTACCAGACCCGAAGTACGCGAATGGTGGGCAGGCCTGTTTAAAGAATTAATAGAAGATATGGGTGTTAAAGGGGTTTGGAATGATATGAACGAGCCGGCCGTAATGGAGGTTCCCGGAAAAACATTTCCAGCCGATGTTCGTCACGACTACGATGGTAACCCTTGTAGCCACCGCAAAGCACACAACATTTATGGTATGCAAATGGCAAGAGCTACATATCATGGTTTAAAGCGTTTTAATTACCCTAAACGTCCGTTTGTAATTACACGTTCGGCATATTCGGGTACGCAGCGCTATTCATCTACGTGGATGGGCGATAATGTTGCTACATGGGAACATTTACAGATAGCCAATACCCAAGCACAACGTCTGGCCATGTCGGGTTATTCGTTTGCGGGTTCAGATATTGGTGGTTTTGCCGAGCAGCCCAATGGCGAGCTTTATGCCCGTTGGATTCAGTTGGGTGTTTTCCATCCGTTTTGTAGGACACATTCATCGGGTGATCATGGCGATCAGGAACCATGGACTTTTGGAGACGAGATAACCAATATTGTGCGTAAGTTTATCGAGCTACGTTACGAATTATTACCATATTTATATACGGCGTTCTATCAGTATTCCAACGATAATATTCCTATGTTAAAATCTTTGGTGTTGTACGATCAAACGGACACCCAAACCCACTATAGAACAGACGAGTTTATTTTTGGAAATCAAATTTTGGTATGTCCGGTTAACCAACCCAACTCCAAAGGTAGGCGCATGTACGTTCCAAGGGGTACGTGGTATAACTACTGGAATAAAACAGTTTTAGAGGGCGGTAACGAAACATGGGTAGATGCCGATTTAGATGAGATGCCTATTTTTATAAAAGCAGGTGCCATTATCCCTAAATATCCTGTACAACAATATGTGGGCGAAAAAGAGATAGAGCAGCTTACCTTGGATATTTATTATAAAGAAGGGAAAGAAGATTCCGAACTTTACGAAGATTCCAACGATGGATACGATTATACAAAAGGACGTTACAGTTTAAAGAAACTTACTCTGGAAGGGAAATCCAATAAGCTTATTATTCGTGTACATAAAAGGGGAGATTACCAGACACAATATTCCACCTTTAAGGTAAATCTTTACGGGTTGCCGTTTGAAGTAAAGTCGATACGTATCGATAACGAAGATGTTTCGCTATCCGATGTTTATTTTAATAACAATAGTTTGGTGGTTTCAAAAGATATTACCAACCTACAAATAATAGGAGAATAAATAAAAAAATGGAACCTCTAAATTTTTCTGGGTGCTTTTGAGTATTCTTTTCTTTTCAATGAGATTTTTTTTGTCCCGAAGATTTTGTTCCCCAATCTGTTTGTGTAGTTGATCGATAACATTTATTTATACTGCAGGTAATGTAATCTATCTATCACGTTTTACTAGCGCAAAGTAATCACTTTCCAAAGGTAAATAACCTTGGTCGTAAACAAAATAATAAACGGTTCCGGTCTTTGTCGTGTAGATACTGGTAAAGTAATTAAAATCAAAGCCAAAATCGGTCAAATTCTTTTTAGCTACTTTAGTTTTTTGGTTGGGATTTAACGATTCCAATATCCTATAATTTTTGCGCAATCTATTGTTTATGTTGCGTACCAGATTTTTGGTATCTTTGTTTATCCTGTTATTATAGGCATTTCTACAAGAGTCGCTACAAAACTTCTTGTCTGCCCGACCTATTATTTTTTCATTGCACTCGGGACATGTTCTTTTCATTACAGGGAGTTAAAAATCGGTTATATGTCCCCAATTTTCTCCTGT
>JBKEDH010000111.1:0-8431 GCA_047975295.1 Aestuariibaculum sp. | reverse complement strand
TAATAATTCTACATTGCGTATTTTTAAAAAAACTTCTTATTTATTAACATATAGTTATTTTAACAAAGCGTTATCCTTTAATATCGAAATAATGCTTTTCGGGTTACTTTATATTTCAAATCAATATCTATATTCGCTATCCTATCTCATAATTTTTAACTTAAATATTTGCCGATTATGCTGAAGAAACAAGGAATGTATTTACCGGAGTTTGAACACGAAAATTGTGGTGCTGGTTTTATTTGTAATCTTAAAGGCGAAAAAACCAATCAAATTATACATGATGCACTCGAAATTCTTGTAAAACTGGAACATCGTGGCGGTGTTAGTGCCGATGGAAAAACCGGTGATGGTGCAGGATTATTAATAGACATCCCCCATAATTATTTTAAGCGTGTTTGCAAATTCGATATTCCGGAAATTAGAGAGTATGCTGTTGGTATGGTGTTTTTGCCAAAAAACAAAAACCAACATCATTTTTGCAAATCTGTTTTTGAAGATGAAATAACAAAACAGGGCTTATCGGTCCTTGGTTGGCGGCATGTTCCGGTCAATTCGTCACAACTGGGTGAAATTGCCTTAGCTTCCGAACCCAATATAGAACAATTATTCGTGGGCAAAACCGAAGCTATAACCGAAGCCACCTTTAAGGCAAAACTGTATGCAGCCCGAAAAATTACCGAACATACCATTAGGAAATCCAAAATTTCCGAAAGCCATTATTTTTATGTGCCAAGCCTATCCACCACCACTTTAATATATAAAGGCATTATCATGCCAGAAGATATAGGTCCTTACTATACCGATTTGCAACAAGAGGATCTGGTAACCCGTTTAGCCTTGGTGCACCAACGTTTTTCCACCAATACCATGCCCACATGGGAACTGGCACAACCTTTCCGTTTTATTTGTCAAAATGGCGAAATAAACACGCTTAGGGGTAATGTAAGCCGTATGCGGGTACGTGAAGAGATTATGAAAAGTGATGTGTTTGGCTCTCAAATAGAAAAACTGTTCCCCATTATCTTGCCCGGAAAATCTGATTCGGCTTCGTTGGATATGGTCGTAGAACTTTTAACCCATACCGACCGCTCGCTTCCCGAAATTATGATGATGATGATTCCCGAAGCATGGGAAAAACACAAAACCATGAGCGACGATAAAAAGGCATTTTACGAATACAACGCCTGTATAATGGAGCCTTGGGACGGCCCCGCATCGGTACCGTTTACCGATGGCGACTATATTGGTGCCTTGTTGGATAGAAATGGACTTCGCCCTTCGCGATACACCGTTACTAAAAGCGGCAAATTAATTATGTCTTCGGAAGTTGGCGTAGTCGATATTGCTCCAGAAGATATTAAGGAACACGGCCGTTTAGAACCCGGAAAGATGTTTTTGGTCGATATGAACGAAGGCCGTATTGTTAGTGACGAGGAAATTAAAAACAAAATAGTTTCCGAACGTCCTTACAAAACATGGCTGGACAAAACAAGACTACATTTAAAGGATGTCCCTTACACCAACGACACCTGTCCTATTGAAACCATAGACATTAAAACCCGACAGCGCCTGTTTAACTATACGTTCGAAGATATTCAGGATGTTATCACGCCCATGGCCCTAAACGGAAAAGAAGCCCTTGGTTCCATGGGAACCGATACTCCATTGGCCGTATTGTCGGACAGGCCACAGCTTATCTCCAACTACTTTAAACAATTGTTCGCACAAGTTACCAACCCGCCATTGGATGGTATCCGTGAAGAAATTGTAACCGATATTAGTTTAAACCTAGGTAAAGACCGAAATATATTCAGCATAACCGAGCGTCAATGCCGAAAATTACGAATCCAAAATCCGGTAATTTCAAATGCCGATCTGGAAAAAATAAGAACCGTTTCTATCGACAGCTTTAAGGCAGAGACCATACAAATACTGTACCCAAAAACACAGGGCTTAAACGGTCTGGAAAACGCTTTGGAAGATATTATCGACCAAGTTACAAAAGCTCTAGATCGTAAAACCAATATCATTATTTTATCCGATCGTGGTGTAAACCAAGAACTTGCACCCATTCCTGCACTGTTGGCATGTTCGTATGTAAACCATCAAATGAACCGTTTGCGCAAACGTTCGTATTTCGATATTATTATCGAATCGGCCGAACCACGCGAGCCCCATCATTTTGCAACCTTATTTGGTTATGGCGCAAGTGCCATCAACCCTTACATGGTAAACGAAATTATTAGAATGCAAGTAAAAGAAGGCTTTATTCAAAATATGGATGAAGATAAAGCCGTGGAAAATTTCAATAAGGCCATTGGTAAGGGACTGCTTAAAATAATGAACAAAATAGGAATATCGACCCTACATTCGTATCGAGGTTCGCAAATTTTCGAAATTGTCGGGTTTAATTCCCCTTTTGTTGAAAAATATTTCCCTTATACCGCTTCAAGAATAGAAGGTATAGGTCTTTACGAAATAGAAAAAGAAATTAACGAACGCTATAAACAAGCCTATCCCGACAACAAAGTGGACAGAACTTTAGGCTTAAATATTGGTGGCGATTACCGCTGGCGACGCAATGGCGAACGCCATATGTTTAACCCCACAACTGTAGCCAAACTGCAACAGGCCGTTCGTTTAAGCGACCAAAAAAGTTACGATGTTTATTCGCAGACCATTAACGAACAGGCCGAGAATTTAATGACTATTCGGGGGCTGTTCGAATTTAATAACTTAGATCCTATTCCCATTGAAGAAGTAGAACCTTGGACCGAAATCGTAAAACGTTTTAAAACGGGTGCCATGTCGTACGGTTCCATTTCCCGTGAAGCACACGAAAATTTAGCCATTGCCATGAACCGCATTGGTGGTAAATCCAATTCGGGCGAAGGTGGCGAAGACAGACGGCGTTTTCATCCCGATCTTAATGGAGACAATCGAAATTCGGCCATTAAACAAGTGGCTTCCGGCCGATTTGGTGTAACCTCGCATTACTTAACCAATGCCAAGGAAATCCAAATAAAAATGGCCCAGGGCGCTAAACCTGGTGAAGGTGGCCAACTTCCCGGCGAAAAAGTTTTGCCTTGGATTGCTGCTGCACGTAACTCCACTCCTTTTGTAGGATTGATTTCGCCACCGCCTCATCACGATATTTATTCCATCGAAGATTTGGCACAATTAATTTACGATTTAAAAAATGCTAATCGTGAAGCACGTATTAACGTTAAACTCGTTTCCGAAGTTGGTGTAGGCACCATTGCCGCAGGTGTAGCCAAAGCCAAAGCCGATGTGGTTTTAATTTCGGGTTACGATGGTGGCACAGGAGCTTCTCCCTTAACATCCTTAAAGCACGCTGGCCTGCCATGGGAACTTGGCTTAGCCGAGGCTCAGCAAACTTTAGTGCTCAACAATTTGCGTAGTCGCATTGTGGTAGAGTGCGATGGCCAACTAAAAACCGGTCGCGATGTTGCCATAGCCGCTTTGTTGGGTGCCGAAGAGTTTGGGTTTGCAACTGCCCCACTTGTTGCCTCCGGTTGTATCATGATGCGTAAATGCCATTTAAACACTTGCCCCGTAGGTATTGCTACTCAAGACAAACAACTGCGCAAAAACTTTAAAGGCACACCAGAACACGTTATTAATTTTTTCTACTATGTTGCTGAAGAATTACGGAATATTATGGCACAGCTTGGATTTAGGACATTGGCCGAAATGGTAGGCCAGACCCATAAAATAAATGCCAACAAAGCCATAAAACATTACAAAGCCAAAGGCTTGGATTTATCGGCTATTCTGCATACACCCGAAGCGTATGGCACAATGAAGGTACGAAACACCGAAATACAAGATCACAACCTTGATAATGTACTGGATTTTACCATACTAAAAGATGCGCATAGGGCTTTATATCGCAAAGAAAAAACATATCTTGAATACCCTATACACAATACCGACAGAACCGTTGGTGCCATTGTAAGTAACGAAATATCCAAAATTTACGGTCATCTTGGCTTACCCGAAGATACTGTCAACATTAACTTTTCAGGTTCGGCAGGACAAAGTTTAGGAGCTTTTGGTGCCCACGGGCTAACCTTCACTTTAGAAGGGAATACCAACGATTATCTGGGCAAAGGACTTTCCGGAGCCAAATTGATTGTAAAAAAACCTGCAAAATCCGATTTTATTGCCGAAAAAAATATCATTGTTGGTAATGTTTGCCTTTTTGGTGCCGTTCAAGGGCAAGCCTATATAAACGGTATTGCCGGCGAACGTTTTGCCGTAAGAAACTCTGGAGCAACCGCAGTAGTTGAGGGTGTTGGCGACCATTGCTGCGAGTATATGACCGGAGGTAAAGTTGTTGTTCTTGGTAAAACAGGCCGAAACTTTGCAGCAGGAATGAGTGGAGGTATCGCTTATGTTTACGACCCGGACAATACATTTGTTAATGGATTGTGCAATACCGAAACCATTGCATTTGAAACCCTTTCGGATACCGATAAATCCGATTTAAATACATTGGTAAAAAATCATGCCAACTATACCGATAGTGCACGTGCCAAAGCGCTATTGGCTGATTGGGAGAACACATTGGGCAACTTTGTAAAAGTAATGCCTATCGAGTACAAGCGGGCACTTAAGCGCTTGGAAACAGAAGAACAAATGGTTGAAGAATTAGAAACAGTATAACGCTATGGGAAAAATAACAGGATTTAAAGAATTTGAAAGACAGGATGAAAGTTACACGCCCGTAAACGACCGTGTAAAACATTATAATGAATTTACGGTGCCTTTAAACGAAGCGGACATGACCAAACAGGGATCTCGCTGTATGGACTGCGGTATTCCGTTTTGCCATAGTGGTTGCCCTTTAGGTAATTTAATCCCCGATTTTAACCACATGATACACCAAGGCGAATGGCAAAAGGCTTCTTGGCTATTACATTCCACCAATAATTTTCCGGAGTTTACAGGACGTCTTTGTCCTGCCCCATGTGAAAAGTCGTGTGTATTGGGCATTATCGACGATCCCATTTCAATAGAAAACATAGAAAAACAAATTGTAGAACGTGCCTTTAAAGAAGGCTGGATTAAACCACAACCACCAAAAACAAGAACCGAAAAAACAGTAGCTGTAGTAGGTTCGGGCCCTGCCGGATTAGCTGCTGCACAACAGTTAAACAGAGCCGGGCATGCAGTTACCGTTTTTGAGCGTGACGATGAAATTGGTGGACTATTACGTTACGGCATTCCAAATTTTAAGCTGGAAAAGAGTATTATAGACCGTCGTGTAGCAATTTTAAAAGCTGAAGGCATTACGTTTAAAACCAATGTAAATGTAGGTGTTAACTACGATACGGAAAAGTTAAAGCAATTCGATGCTGTTGTACTCTGTGGCGGTGCTACTGTAAGGCGTAGTTTACCTATTGCCGGTATCAATGCCGATGGTGTAGTGCAGGCCATGGACTTTTTAACACAGCAAACCAAAGTTTTATTTGGTAAAGAAGTCAAGGATCAAGTTATGGCAACCGACAAACATGTTATTGTTATTGGTGGTGGCGATACCGGGTCTGACTGCATTGGAACCTCCAACCGCCATGGCGCAAAATCGGTTACCAATTTCGAAATTATGCCTAAGCCACCGGCTCACCGTTCGCCAACAACACCATGGCCATTTTGGCCACTACAACTAAAAACATCTACTTCGCACAAAGAAGGTGCCGACAGAAACTGGCTTATAAACACTAAAGAATTTATTACCGATACCAACGGAAAGTTAACCGCATTAAAAACGGTTGATGTTGAATGGAAAATGGTTCCGGGCGAACGCCCTCAACTTATAGAAGTTGAAGGTAGTGAAAAAATATGGCCTTGCAATTTAGCCCTATTGGCTTTAGGCTTTGTAGGGCCCGAAAAAACATTGGCCGAACAATTAGGTATAGAAACCGATGCCAGAACCAATTACAAAGCCCAATACGGAAAATACCAAACCAACGTACCTAACATATTTACAGCTGGCGATATGCGCCGTGGACAATCGTTGATTGTGTGGGCCATTTCGGAAGGTCGTGAAGCTGCCAGACAAGTGGATATTTACCTAATGGGGAAATCGAATCTACCGACTAAAAACATGAAAGGTGATTTGGTTGCGGTATAACTAATATGTTATTATATTCATTCTCTTTTTATTGATTGAAATAAAAACCAGATGTTTTTATCCAATTGAAAAAATAAATGCAATTTGTTTTATATTTGTTTTTGTTAATTCTTACAAAAAATGAAAATAGTATTTTTATCTGTATTTTTTCTATGTACAGTTGGAGCATTAGCCCAGAGAGTGGAAAGTAAAACAGCAATTTATGTGAATGATACCATTCCAGCTAAATTAATTAATTTAGATTCCGAAAAAGGCTTTGCCTTTAATGTTTTTTCTAAAAGCAATATCATTCCAGCCAATCAGTACGGTGTTGTTTCAATCGTTTCGGATGTGGATTTAATTAAAGAAAATCGTTCTTACCCAGATTATATTGTTGAGTTGGAAATTGTCGATAAACCCTACAAAACCTTTGTTTACGAAAAAACAGATTCCAAAACAAAAATTAAAACAAAAGATTTGTATATAATTTCGGAATTTGAAGGTATTTTATATGTTAGCGATAGAGATAAGGGGCTAATGTATTTATCTCCTGTTACTTTAAAAAGCAGCACTTCTAACCTAAAATTTTCCGGAATAGACCACGTTAGCAATTATAACTGGGATATAAAACTAAGAGGAAGCGATTATGCAAATACCGTTTATGCAATAAAAGGGTTATCGGATTCCCAAATAAATAGTTATGTAAAATCCGATGAAAAAGATGGTTGGATTGTTGGAAAAGAACATTTAAATAAGGTTAACGATGTACAGATACATAAACTATTTGCAAAAGCTAACAACATTGTACTTTCTTTATTTCGAAACACAATAAAGTCTAACCCGTATTATTTCTACAGCATAAAAAAATGGAAAGAAAATGAATCGATGCAAAATGAATATAATGCCGTAGTTGAAGCCATAACAAATAGTATTAACACTAATAATTTAATAGATTTAGATAGTAATATAACTAAATTAGAAGCCCTTTTACTTCAAATAGATTCTAATGACAAAAAGCAGAAAAAATTATATACTGCTACACTGGAAAACATATCTTTAAGTCGATTTTTTGATAAGAATTACGATGATGCAATTCAAACGATACAAAAATTACGAGACTTCGAAGACAATAAAAATATTTTAAAAAAAGTAACAGACTTGATAGAAGAGAAACGCAATAAAAACGAATCTACCACCATCGAGTACAAAACTATTCTATTCCCGAAGAATTACATTACACCAAAACAATAATATCCAAAGAAAAGGGTGAAATAAACAATGTTACACCATCCAATAGTTACAACAATCATTTGGTTAGCAACATGTTAACGCTTTATGTTGTTAATAAAGCTACAGTGCCTACATACACAGAAAAAATAAAAACAGACACTGATGCTGAATTTGGATATAAGTCTTTTGTATACAGCGATATAAAAGGATTAAGAAACAGTAACACATTTTACAAGAAACAATTTCCTGATTTTTATAAAACCCTAAAGATTATTAAAAATAGGATGGGTAAAATAAAAGATGAAGCTGAAAATCACAATGCTGTTATAAACCAATTTTTCAAAGAATATAGTTTAAATTCATTAAACCAAATTATAGGGAAACCCGATTTTGGTGATTTATCCAAAACCTATAATTTTAACGAGAATGAAACCATAATTTTTAATTCTCTTGCCGAAACTTATGCTAACCTTCATTTAATAAGATACTTTAAAAACGATATTAAAATTGAAGATTTTGAAAAAACAAACTCCCAATTTTCCGAAACGTTGAAGAATTATATTAAAGCAAAAAAATTTGAAACACCTCTGGAATCGGAAATTTTAATTGCTTTAAACCTAACAAAAACCCAAGAAGAAACCACAAAACTGGATTTAAAAACGCAATTGAACATTATAAAAATGTTATTAGCTTATTCTTCGGCAATAACCCTGTAACCAAGTTTTAAACATTGATTTAACGCATAAAAATTTGGCTCATTAAAGACAAACAAATGGGAAAAAGAAAAAAGCAAAAGACCAAGAGCATTAATGGACAGACAAGTACAGAGAAAAAATCTTAATTTTTCAATCATTTTGTCCTGATTCCGTACTGGTTTTTATAAGATTAGGAATTAGTTTTTCCTCACTTCAAGATATAACTAAAACCCAAAATAAGATTTCCAAAAAGATTTGGAAAAATCCGAAAAAAGGTAAAATTATGATTAGTCTAATCGCTTCAATAATTTTATTATCCTTAATTTTCGGGTTAATTGGCTACTTTATAACTGAAAAAGGAATTTTA
>JBKEDH010000157.1:0-2011 GCA_047975295.1 Aestuariibaculum sp. | reverse complement strand
TTGATGATGGAGAAATGTTATCACACTTTATTATTCACTTAAATCGTCAATGGGATAATTTATTTTCTGCTTTATCTAAAATTGAAATTCTAAGTAGTGAACAATTAAAATTGTATTCTGTATATACGTTCTATTTTGCAACTGAAGAAATTTTAGAAAAAATAAATTTTGATAATACTTTTAAAGAGTATGTAATTAGTTCTTCTAACTATCTAGATATAGAGAATCCTAATATAGATAAACTTATAGAAGGTTTTAAGATACTAGATATAAAAGTTGAGAAATTCCAAGAAGGAAATGAGGAACTAATTGATAAAGTATATTCTGAATCATTATATAAAATGAATTTTGACAATATAGAATTTATTTTAAGTAAATTTTATCAATTAGGTGATTTAAAAGATATAAAAGAAAAAAATTATTCATTGATAAGTAGTCAGCCGACTGCACCACTATCAAAATATATAGAACAAAACATTAATGAATATATTAAAATAGTGCTGGAGAATTGTGAAGGAAGCATTAGAGATGATGAGCAAAATGTACTGAATATTATTAATAATGATAATGTATCAGATGATAATATGTTGTCTTATATAGAGATGTTAGAAACTAAAATAACTAAGGTTAATAAATTTAAATATCCATCGTACTATCCATACTTGATAAAAAATAATATAGTTAAGTATTCTGAGGAAAATATATATCAATTCTATTCAAATAGAAATGAATATAAGGAAGAATTTAAAGAAAATTGGATAGTATTTATCAATAGTAATGATTGGAAAGTAGATTTTGCTAAAATTAAAACTGAACATAATTCTGAAGAGTTTGAGGAATTACGCAATGAAATGATAACTATGAATGAAATTTCAGATGATAAATAGAGGGAGATGGTAGTTTCTCTAGGTGAACCGTATACTGAATTTTATATTGAAGGAGTAGAAGATATTAAAATCCAAATATTAGTTGAAGAAAATATTATTGAGATGAATGAATTAACTTTGAAATCATTTAGAGTTAATTATCCTAATCAGGTGGTTACCTTTATTGTTAATAATATTGATGAATATATTAGAATTATGAATAATGAAATTTTTGAATCACCAGAGTTATTACAAATATTAGATACAGAAATTACAGACGATAAAAAATTGAATTTACTTCAATATACTGATGAATCAATGTCCATCATAGATAAAAACTATTCTCAAAAAATTAAAATGTATATCTTAGAAAATAATTTTGATAAAAATGATTTATCTATTTTATTTAATGGATATGAGAATTTGGAAGAAGGTTTAAAAGAAAAAGTTCAGGAATTAGCATTTTCAAATATAGAAGAAATTAAAAATAATATTTCAAGAGAATTATTAGATATATTAATGAGTAGTAATTTACTAGATTTAGAAGTAAAGACTGATATATTCATTAATTTATTATCTAGTTTAAATGAAGAAAGTATAGAAAAATATCTTGGTATGTTAAAAGAAGAGGAATATAAAAAGATTTTTAATAAGAGAACTAGACCTAAATTTGAAATTAGTTCAAGAAATATAAAACTATTGGAAGCATTTAAAGAAGCTAACATTATATATGATTATGAAGAAGATAGTAGTAGAGAAGGGTATTTTAGAATAATACGTAAGAATGTTGAGGAAGAGAAGTAACAGTTATAAGATTGATAATATAAGGAATACTATATTTTGTCAGATAAAACTTAATAGTTAAAATAAGTATACAAAAGCCAAAACAATTTAAATTAACTGTTTTGGCTTTTCATTTTGCACAAAACTTTCCCAACAAAAACCAAACTCCCACCCCCATTTCTTTGATATAATAAATACATAACAAACGTACGAAAAGGAGTATAAAAATGGCTAATATTGGTTTTGAAGAGAAATTATGGGCAGCGGCGGATAAATTGAGAAATAATATGGATGCTGGGGAGTATAAGCATGTGGTGTTAGGGCTTATCTTCTTAAAATATGTATCTGATACGTTCAAGGAG
>JBKEDH010000153.1:0-23160 GCA_047975295.1 Aestuariibaculum sp. | reverse complement strand
ACGAGTCGCAATTAGATATCTCGAAAGTTTTAGTGCTGTCGAAGGTTAAAATAAAAAACCAAACTAATGGTATGGAAATGACCTATACCTTAGTGGCCGAAAGTGAAGCCGATTTAGCGTTGGGAAAAATTTCGGTAAATTCGCCCATAGGCAAAGGTTTATTAGGGAAATCGGTTGGCGATGTTGCCGAAATCCAGGTGCCCAATGGTATTATGAAATTTGATATTATTGAAATTTCGAGATAGGATTTTATAGTGAATAGTTTAGTACACAACAAAACTCAACTTACTTGATTTATCATCTGATTTTCAAGACCTCACAGGTATTAAAAACTAGTAAGATCTATACGGGTTCAATATTTTTATTATTAATGTACTGAGGATGTTTTTTGATTTTTTGTCGTGTACTAAAAGTGAATGGTAAAAAAATAAAACACTTGAAGTGGTGAAGATGTGTAAAAAACCAATCATGACTTTTAAACTTTAGAAAATAGATGTTGGGATAGGGAAAACAGAAGTACATGAACCAGAAATTACGACTTTGAACTTTTAGGTTTTCATCTTTTAAACTTTAAAACTAATAAAGCAATGGCTTCAATATTTACAAAAATTATAAATGGTGAGATTCCTTGTTATAAAATTGCCGAAACCAACGATTTTTTTGCATTTTTAGATGTTAATCCAAACAGTAAGGGGCATACACTCTGCATACCTAAAAAAGAAGTCGATAAAATTTTCGATTTGGACGAAGCAACCTATATCGGTTTAATGCAGTTTTCCCGAAGGGTAGCTTTGGCTATAGAAAAAGCGGTACCGTGCAAACGTGTTGGTGTTTCGGTTATTGGACTGGAAGTACCCCACGTACACGTACATTTAATTCCATTACATAACATGGACGATGCTCGTTTTATAAAAAAAGACAAGCTTACCCAAGCCGAATTTATTGAGATGGCCAATGCCATTAAGGCATACTTGTAATATAAACTACACCAGCAATAAGTGCTGTTAATATAAATACGGAGATAATAATAAGCCAAAATGTCCTTTTATATTTTGTTGTGGTTTTTTTAGGCGTTATGGCTTTTTGGTGGTAGTTAAAAACCCGTTCAATATCGTCCGTCCACTGTACGGGGTAAATTGTAGTGTTACAGGTTTTACAATTTATGTTGTGCGTAATCTCGGGAGTTATGGCTCTGTAAAGCTTGTTTTCCTTTACTTTTTGCTTAAAAACCAGTAACAAACCATCTTGGCTATAGCATTCTGGGCAATTGTTATTTAGGCTAAATTTGTTAATGGTTAAAAACTCTTCTTTCATCATTTAATCGCGTTGTAGTGTTATTTGAAAGGTGGTGCCTTTGTCTATTTCCGATCCAAGGACTTTTATCTTTCCATTGTGGAAATCTTCAATAATACGTTTGGTTAACGATAATCCCAATCCCCAACCGCGCTTTTTTGTGGTGTATCCGGGTTCGAAAATTTTCCCGAACTGGCTTTTTGTCAAACCTTTTCCCGTGTCGGTTATGTTTATTTTAACGTTATTACGTTGGGCTGTAATTTCAACGGTAATAGTTCCACGGCCCTTCATGGCATCTATACCGTTTTTAACCAAATTTTCTATTGTCCAACTGTAAAGTTGTTTGTTTAAATGTACTAA
Organism: Aestuariibaculum sp.; assembly: GCA_047975295.1. GTDB lineage: Bacteria > Bacteroidota > Bacteroidia > Flavobacteriales > Flavobacteriaceae > JBKEDH01. The sequence goes on along the minus strand of JBKEDH010000153.1, from coordinate 21,507 downwards.
AATTTTTTCGTTCGGAACAATAAGATTAAATGTAATAAGATTAGAAACCCGGGATTTTAAATAATCGTAGGCATTTATGGTTTCCGTTACAATATCGGCAGGCTCCAAAGTGGGTACAGAGCCTATTTTACTAAACCGTTCGGTTATTATTTTTAAACGGTCTATATCTTTTTCAATTTCTGTAATATAAGTAGAATTAATGTTTTCGGTCTTTAAAATTTCAGTCCACCCAATTAACGACGATAAGGGCGTACCTATTTGGTGCGCTGTTTCTTTTGCCATACCCGACCATAATTTGTTTTGTGTAGCATTTTTGGTACTTCGATAAAAAAAGAAAATTACGGTGCCAAACAAAAAAAAGATAAGTAGTAAAGCTATGGGGTAATAGGTGAGTTTGTTTAAAAGTGGCGAATTGCCATAATAAATAGTGTTTACAATACTATTACCCATTTTTACGGGAATGGGTGTGTTTTCTTGTTTAAATTTCTCAATTAGTCGATTTACGTAAACACTATCTTTTAATTTGGTCTCGTCTAAATTAATACTATTGGTCATTTCGCCTTCTTCGTCAACAACCAGTACAGGTGTAGTGGTATTACTGTTAAGTATTTTAAGTGTTAAGCCTAGATCGGTATTGGTGTCGGAGTTTATCAAACTGGTCTGTGCAAACGACCAATTTTCCATTTTAATACGTTCTTCATCTTTAAAATACTGAAAAAACTCATAAGTTTTCCAAAGAATTAAAGACACAATTATAAACGATGTACAAACAATTGTCCAACGCCATATATTTTTATATTGTGAAAATACCATGGTAACAAAATAGGCTTGTAATATAATGCAAATATGTTAATATTATTGTTTAACTTGTTAGTAAAATGGTTTTAGGTTACAAAATAGATTGATTACCTTTGCTTCTTGATATATTATATGTTTTTTAATGAAATGATTTGAAATTCAATATTTTAAAAAATTTTATAGCTTGTTTAAATTTGTATGATAGACTTTTTGAATAGTTTATTTTTGATGCAAAATGAGACATAGAAAAACAATTGATATAAATTTAAACAGGCTCTTAGTTTAAAGAAAGAGTAGTAAAAATTGTAAATGTTAAGATAATAAACTATATAATTAATGGAAGTTCAAGGAAGAATAAAACTTATTGGGGAAACCCAGACATTTGGGGCAAACGGATTTAGAAAACGTGAAATTGTGGTAACTACCGAAGAGCAGTACCCACAACATATTATGATTGAGTTTGTTCAAGATAAAACCGATTTACTCAATAATTTTAGTGTAGGGCAACAAGTTAAAATAAACATTAATTTGCGAGGTCGCGAATGGGTAAATCCACAAGGTGAAACCAAGTATTTTAATTCAATTCAGGGTTGGCGGATTGAAATTTTACAACCAGAAGCTGCGTCTGGAAATATTCCTCCGGTACCACCTGCCGAAGCTTTCGAGCCCGCCAGTAGCTTAAACGAAGACGAGCACGACGACCTGCCGTTTTAATAAGAGATTTGAAATTGAAAGCTAAAATCTGAAAAGGTATATTCTTAATTTCAGAAAATCGTAAAATAATATAAAATTCCAAGTTCCGAATATAATATTTAGAACTTGGAATTTTACATTTAAAGTTTGTGCCATGTACCTTTTATCCGATAAATTGTGGTTTCCCAATGTAAGCGAAGCAGCTCCCGACGGACTTCTTGCTGTTGGAGGCAATTTATCTGCCGAGCGTTTACTATTGGCTTATAAAAGTGGAGTTTTTCCTTGGTTTAGCGAGGGCGAACCTATTTTGTGGTGGTCGCCCAACCCTCGATTTGTACTGTTTCCCAACAAATTAAAAGTATCGAAAAGCATGAAGCAGTTTTTACGAAACACCGATTATAAGGTTACTGTAAATCGAGATTTTAAAGCAGTAATAGAAGCATGCTCCAAAATTAAGCGACTAGGGCAAAGTGATACTTGGATAACTTTAAATATGATTAATGCTTATATAGTACTGCATGAATTGGGCTATGCAAAATCGGTGGAGGTATGGCGAGGTAAGCATTTGGTTGGTGGTCTTTATGGTATAGATTTAGGCAATGGTGTGTTTTGTGGCGAGAGTATGTTTTCGGTCGAGAACAATGCCAGTAAAGCTGGATTTATAACCTTTTTGCAAAACACCAACTATAAACTTATAGATTGCCAAGTATATACCAACCACTTGGAAAGTTTGGGAGCCGAAGATATTTCAAGAGTTGATTTTTTAAAGTATTTATGAAAGCCCGTAATGGGTATTTGGCGGGCAATGGTCAATACCAACCGATATAATTAAATTGCTGAAGAACAGATTGTTATAAATATTTAAATAGATGAAAATGATTAGTGGGGTGTATTCTGGAAAACCACGACTTTCTACTTTAGGAAATAGAGAAAGGTAAATAGAATTAAGAGCCAAGAATCATGATTTTTTATTTTGTTATGCCTGAGTTGTATGCAATGTGTGAAAACTGAAATCCGAGACTAAATTGGAATAAAAATGAGTGGAAAAGTGGAATTTAAAAATGTTGACGAATATTTTGACGCTCAACCTGAAAACACACGAAAAGCGCTTTTGGAATTGAAAGAATGTATTCTAAAAGCAGAGCCGAATGCAACAGAACTGCTGAACTACAACATTCCAGCTTATGCTTTAGTGGAAAATGGAAAAAGGGAACAGCAGATTATGATTGCGGGATATAAAAAACACGTTGGACTTTATCCGCACCCAACCACTATGGAAAAGTTTGACTCTGAATTGAGCGAATATAAACGTGCGAAAGGTTCCGTTCAGTTTCCATTGGACAAACCATTTCCGAAAGAATTGATTGTCCGAATGATTAAATATCGTATTGGACTATTAAAAAAGTAACAAACACTGCATACAACAATGGCTATAAACAATTGCTATAACAGGCTCATCCTGAAAATTCCTGCGGAATTTTCAGCTTGTCATGTACTTGCAAAAGTCAGTGATAACCCACGCAACTGAAATTTAGCCGAGAACGCTTGTTGGAGTATTTTTTTAAGTAATAATAAAGTAAAAAATCAGAGTTTTTCGATTTCATTATACCTAAAACATCCCTTTTCGTGATCGTTAACCATTCCAGTAGCCTGCATGTGGGCGTACATAACAGTAGAACCTACAAACTTAAATCCCCGTTTTTTTAAATCTTTGCTAAGGGCGTCGCTTATTGGGGTTGTTGCAGGGGCTTCTTTATAGTGTTTTAGTGTGTTTTTAATGGGTTTTCCATCAACAAAAGCCCAAATATATTTGCTGAAACTCCCAAATTCTTTCTGAATCTTTATAAAAGCTTGAGCGTTGGTAATGGTAGCATTAATTTTTAGTTTATTGCGAATTATACCGGCATCTCCAAGCAAACTATCTATTTTATCTTGATTGTATTTGGCAATCTTTTTATAATCAAAATTATCAAAAGCCTTTCTGAAATTATCGCGTTTTCGCAATATGGTAATCCAACTTAATCCGGCTTGAAAAGTTTCCAAAATCAAAAATTCAAATAAAGTATCATCGTTGTACACGGGAACGCCCCATTCGGTATCGTGGTAAGCTTCGTACAGTGCATCGCCAACACACCAGCCACATTTGTGTTTTTCCATTGAAATGTTTTTAATAAAAAGGCGAATTTAAGAATATTTTAAGAGTAGTGTATATAAAAGAATGATAAAAGTCATGTTATTTGAGTAATTAGTTGATAATTTTGCCGACTAACATTATGAAAAAAGCAATTATGGATCCTGTTATACAAAATAGCCTAAAAAACGGTATGTCCTATACGGCTTATCGTAATTTGATAAAGCAATTGGTTGAAGATAAATCGACAACTGGTTTAGATAAATCTGAAGAATATGTAAATCACACCAAATTAAGTGATCAACGTATGAAACGCTGGGACAAAACCATAAAAATAGCGGATGAAGATAAGCAGAAAATCCAAAATTTTGATAGAAAAGTAATATGGTTGCTTATTTCGGAAAGTTGGTGTGGCGATGCGGCCCATGTGGTTCCTGTATTAAGTAAAATAGCCGAGCTAAATCCCAATATAAACTTGCAAATAGTACTTCGTGACGATAATTTGGAGCTTATGGATATGTTTTTAACCAATGGGGGGCGTTCTGTGCCAAAACTCATTATGCTCGATGCCGAAACAGGAGACGTTTTAAATACCTATGGTCCCAGACCAACCGAAGCAACCAATTACGTAAACCGTTATAAAACTATGCACGGCAGTTTAACACCCGAGTTTAAGCAGGATTTACAATTTTGGTACAATAAAAATAAAGGACAAAATATAGTAACCGATATTGTCGAGTTATTTCAAGGGATGGCATTTAAGACTTACCAATAAAATGGAATGTAATAGATCCAAGTTGTTTTTTCTTGCCGGGAGCGGTATTAAACTTGGCTTCTTTGGCATATTCCAAAGCCCGTTCTTTTAAGCATTCGTTGTTTGAGTCCGAGCTGTTGTTTATGTACGCATCGATAACATTGCCCTTATCGTTAACCGTAATGTTTACAACAATTTTCCCTCCGGTTTCGCACAGATATATAGGTATAGGAAGATAGGTGTGTTTTCTGTTTACCAACGAATAGTATATGGTGCTTTTGGTGTTTACACCATTATTTTTATGTTTTTCTAAAATTTCGTTTACCTTGCTAAAAGCCGAAAGCTCTTCTTTTTTTATATCGGGAATATTATCCGGAGTCTTTCCTAATGCATTTGTATTTTCGTTTTGTCCGTTGTTTTTGTCGGATTTTTTTGGAGTGTAATCTTCTGGAGGTGCAATGCTTTTGTATGCTTGAGCAAAATGTTTATGGTCTTGGGTTTTGTTAAAAGCTTGATTGGTTTCTGCTTTTGTGTTGTTAAGTTTCTCTAAGGTTTCTATTAGTTTTAGTTCTTCTTCGGTTAATTCTTTTTCGGGTTCCAATTCGTAATAACTTTCGGAGATGCTTTCTTGGTAGCGTTGTAAATGGATATTGAAAACAGACAACAATAAGGTGCCGGATAAAAGTATCGTAATTAATATGGCCTTATGTCGGTTGCTAAGGTTTAGATTGTTGTATTTTGAGTATATCTTTTTAAGCATTATTATGGGCAATATCACCCGTTTTTATCTAATCTATTTTCTTTATTTTTTGTTCTCTTCCAATCAAAAAATATAAAATAGCACCAATAAAGCCAGCCAGTAAAACAACCAATATCCAAATGGTTTTATTGTTTTCGTTAAACTTGCTTCTTAAAATATCGACAAGAGCAATAATTATTGGTAAAATAGCAAGAACCACAATAATTAATATTAAAATAAGCTGCCAAACTCCAATCATTCTTTTTTAGATTAAAACGCATACAAATATACGAAAAATCAAGCCTTTTGGTTTTTTAGTGAGGCTATAAAACCTTCAACCGAAATAGCATGTTCAACATTAAAATTCCCTATCTGGGTACGTCGTAATGCCGATAAATGTGCACCCGATTGCAGAGCTTTACCAAAATCGTTCGCCAATGTGCGTATGTAAGTGCCTTTGCTGCAAACCACTTTAAAGTTTATTTGCATACCGTTAATGTTTGTTATATCAAAAGTATCGATGGTAATGGTTCGTGGTTGTATTTCAACATCTTGGCCGGCTCTTGCAAATTCGTAAAGGCGTTTGCCTTCCTTTTTTATGGCCGAAAATATTGGTGGAAATTGTTCTATATTACCTGTAAATTGTTTTGCGGTATCGTGTATTAATGCTTTGGTGATGTGGTTGGTGGGATATGTTGCGTTTATTTCGGTTTCCAAATCGAACGATGGTGTTGTGCTGCCTAAAACAATGGTGCCGGTGTATGTTTTGGTCTGCGCTTGGAAGGTATCGATCTGTTTGGTTATTTTTCCGGTGCAAATTATCAATAATCCCGTAGCCAAGGGGTCTAAAGTACCGGCGTGTCCTACTTTTATTTTTTTTATGCTGAAGGCTTGTTTAAGTTCCCAGCGCAATTTGTTTACCACTTGAAAGGAGGTCCAATGCAGGGGTTTATCGATAAGGATTATTTCTCCCAATTGATAATCTTCCAAAGTTTTCATCAAATCGCTATTAAGGAAAATATTATGGCTAATACGCCTACAATGGCACAATAAATGGCAAAATAAGAAAGTTTACTTTTTTTAACCAAGGCAATCATCCATGTACATGCAAATAAACCGGCTATAAAAGCAGCTACAAACCCAACAGATAAACTGGTGAAATTTTGACTTTCGTACGATAGTTCGCCACTTAGAATATCTTTAGCTATTTTTCCAAAAATAAGAGGTACGACCATTAAAAACGAAAATCGGGCAGCTTTGGTTTTATCGTTGCCCAATAGTACCGAAGTCGAAATAGTTGCTCCCGAACGTGAAATACCGGGAAGCATGGCAATGGCTTGCGATATCCCAATAATAAAGGCATCTTTAAACGAAACACTTTTATTGGTGTTTTTAGCCTTATCGGCAAAATACAGTAAAACAGCGGTTACAATAAGCATACAGCCCACAAAAAGAATATTATTGCCAAAAAGGGCTTCTAATTGTTCTTCGAAAAATAACCCGACAAGAACGGCAGGAATCATAGAAAGGGCTATTTTGGCAATAAACCGTAAATCGTCGTTCCACTTAAACTGTAAAGCACCTTTTATAAGCTGGAGAATATCTTTTCTAAATACAACAATGGTGCTTAATGCTGTGGCAAAGTGGAGTACTACGGTAAAAAGTAAACTTTCTTCGGCTATCATATTATCGCCGAGAATGGCTTTGCCCAACTCTAAATGACCGCTGGAAGATACCGGTAAAAATTCGGTAAGCCCTTGGATAATACCAAGAATGATAGCGTCGATAATGTCCATAATTATTTATTCGGATTTAAAAGTATGGCATAAATTTCGATACCCAAACCAATAAGTACCAAGGTTGGAGCCAAACGGATACGCTGCCAATTAAATATTTCGGGATTAAAAACATTGGGGTCATCACTACCGCCACCAGCCATTAAAATAAAGCCCAAGGCAATAAAGCCTAAGCCTATAAACATAAATTTATAGTTTTTTTTACCAAACACAAAAATGCTTTTTGTTGCTTCTTTTCGTTTTTGTTCTCCCATTTATAATTAAAAATAAGTAAGGGCTGCAAGTTACTATTTTTTTAAAACCCGACATGCATTAAAGTGGAAATAATCAGCCATTTAGTAATGTTTTCATCTCAAATTTGGCAATAAATCCTTTTAAATTGGTGTAATTAGAAGTTGTAAAGCTGTTAATCATATTTTAATTGGATTTTTGCTAAAACATTTATTAACTCAATAATAAAGCGCATCGGTTTTTAGGTTTAAAAAGCGTTGTGTAGCAAAATGGGTACTTAGCCAAGTAATGATTATACCCAGTACAAACACACCCACAAATAGAGCTGTTATTAAAATGGGCGTACTCAACAGATTTAGTTCGGGAAATGTTTTATTTATATAATACAGTACAATGCCCATTCCTGTTAAAGCGATAATGGCTCCTATAATACCCAAACGAATACTGCGCATTACAAACGGCCTGCGTATAAAGCGTTTTGTTGCACCAACCATTTGCATGGTTTTTATGGTAAACCGGTTAGAATATACCGAAAGGCGTATGGAGCTGTTTATTAAAAGTACTGCTATTAGAGTAAAGATACCGCTTATTAGTAATATCCAAAAGCTTATTTTTTTTACGTTGTTATTCATTAGGTTAATAAGGTCGTTGTCGTAGCTTACCTCATCTACAAAGTTTTTGGAAGTGGCTTCTTCTGCTATGTTTTCCAAATGGTCGTTGGTAACAAAATCGGCTTTTAAATACACATCAATCGCATTTTGCAAAGGATTATAGCCTACAAAATCCATAAAGTCTTCACCGTTTTCAGCTTTCATAAATTCGGCAGCCTGTTCTTTGGAAACATATTCGGTCGATTTTACGTAATCGGCCATAGCAAGACTTTTTTCAAGCTGCTTTATTTCAACGTCTTTGGCCGAATCCTTTAAATAAATGGTTACAACCACCTGCTCCTTAAAATGGTCGGATACCTTTTTGGCATTAAGAACCAAAAGCCCTAATAGTCCCAATAAAAATAGAACCAAGGCAATACTAAGTACAACCGAAAAGTACGATGATATAAGCCTGCGTTTTTGATGTTTGTCGAACGATGAACCCATAAAAGTTTCAAAAAAAATACTTTATTGGCGTAAAAATATAAAACAATTCCGTACCCAACAGGTTTATAACGTCTAAACTTTCAACATTGTTATAATAACCGTACATTTGGTATTTTTAAATTGAAGATTATCAAAACAGGCCTTTTGCACGATTTACAGATTTCGCGCCCGGGATTATGGTTCCCGACTATTTGGATTTATATGGTGCCGTTTCATTTTGAAGACCATTTTTGGGTTGAAACAAATTTCTGGATCGGGCTTTTGTTTGTAATGTTTCCATTAAACTATCTCATTTACGGACTAAATGATTATAACGATTTTAAAGCAGACGAAGTTAATAGCCGGAAAGGGAATTTTTTGTTTGGGGCAAAATCCAATAAAGCCCAATTGAAAAAACTGCCAAAAAGGATAGCTTGGGTTGTTTTGCCTTTTATGGTTTATTTTTCCTTGGTTGCCGGATGGAACATGGTTTTCCTTTTAGTATTTATGGTGGCCATAAATATTGTGTACAATTTTAAGCCATTTCGGGTTAAAGAGCGACCGCCATTCGAAATTTTTATACAAGTAGGCTACGTTTTTACTGCTATTTTTAGTGTTTGCCTTAACGGTGTTGCCATGTTACCGTGGTTGGCTGTTTTGTACTTGACCCTGTTTGCATTCCAAGCACATATAGCGGGCGAAATTATGGATATAGAATCCGATAAACTAGCCGGAAAAAGAACAACTGCAACTCTTATAGGGCGAAAAAATACAAAACTACTTATGCTTATACTGCTGTTGGCAGAAAGTGTTATTCTTTTTTACGGTTTCCGCGATTATGTTTTGGGTAGTTTTCTAATTGTATTCTCGGTTTGGTTAAGTCTTGATACCTTTATTTTCTTTAAAGGTGAACCGTATTCGTTAAAACAGATGAAGTGGTTTGGGTATGCCATGAACATATCGGCTTTCGGCTCTATGTTATGGGTTTTGTATTCGGGAAAATTGCTGCATTCCTTTTTTTGAATAACATGTTTTATGTGATAGGAATAAACCTTAAATTTGCACTTTTTAAAAGCAGATATACCACGATATGCAATATAATTTCAACAAAATAGAAGCCAAATGGCAAAACTATTGGGCAAAAAATAAAACCTTTAAGGCCGAAAACTATTCGGAAAAACCCAAATATTACGTATTGGATATGTTTCCGTATCCCAGTGGAGCAGGCTTGCATGTGGGGCACCCGTTGGGCTATATTGCTTCCGATATTTATGCGCGCTACAAACGCCATCAAGGTTTTAATGTACTGCATCCCATGGGTTACGACTCGTTTGGCCTACCCGCCGAACAGTATGCCATACAAACAGGACAGCACCCGGCCGTAACCACCGAAGAAAATATAAAAACCTATCGCAGGCAATTGGACCAAATAGGGTTTTCGTTCGATTGGGATAGGGAAGTACGTACCAGCGACCCACATTATTACAAATGGACCCAGTGGATTTTTATTCAATTATTCAATTCTTGGTATTGCAAACACGGTAATAAAGCATTTAATATAGCCGATTTGGTCAAGGTTTTCGAAAAAGAAGGTAACCATGCTGTCGAAGCTGTTTGCGACGATAATGTAGCTTTTTTCTCTGCTGAAGAATGGAGTGCTTTTTCCGAAACAGAAAAACAGGATATATTATTAAAATACCGATTGGCCTATCTTGCCGAAACCGAAGTAAACTGGTGTCCGGCATTGGGAACGGTACTTGCCAACGACGAGATTGTAAATGGTGTCTCCGAACGTGGTGGATATCCCGTAATACGCAAAAAAATGACCCAGTGGAGTATGCGTATTTCGGCCTATGCCGAGCGTTTATTAGAAGGATTGGATAACATAGACTGGACCGATTCGTTAAAGGAAAGCCAACGCAATTGGATTGGAAAATCGGTGGGAGCCCAAGTTGAATTCAAAATCCAAAATTCAAAATCCAAAATTTCAGTATTCACTACCCGCCCCGATACAATTTTTGGAGTAAGTTTTATGGTTTTGGCACCCGAGCACGAACTGGTTGTGCAAATAACCACACCCGGGCAAAAAGCCGAAGTAGAGGCTTATATAAAGGCCACGGCAAAACGTAGTGAACGCGACCGTATGGCCGATGTAAAAACCATTTCGGGAGTATTTACGGGGGCTTATGTCGAGCATCCATTTACAAAAGAGAAGATTCCGGTATGGATTGGCGATTACGTACTGGCAGGCTATGGTACCGGAGCTGTAATGAGCGTACCTTGTGGCGACCAACGTGATTACGATTTTGCCAAGCATTTCGGTTTACCCATTCCCAATATTTTTGAAGATGTCGATATTTCCGAAGAAGCCTTTGCCGATAAAGACAATACCCTTATAGCCAATAGCGATTTTATAAGCGGATTAAACCATAAGGAGGCCACTAAAAAAGTAATTGAAGCCTTAGAAAAAATAGGTCAAGGCCAAGGTAAAATAAACTATCGTTTGCGTGATGCCGTATTTAGCCGTCAGCGATATTGGGGCGAACCCTTTCCAGTGTATTACGTAAACGGATTGCCACAAATGATAGACGAAAAACATTTGCCCATAAAGTTGCCCGAAGTCGATAACTATCTACCCACCGAAACCGGTGAGCCGCCATTGGGCAATGCAAAAAAATGGCACTGGTTACAATATGGCGATAAAGGGGAAGTTGTTTCCAAAGAGCAATTCGAAAACGCCTCTCCTTTAGGAAAGTTAGGTGGAGTTTTAGAGCTTAATACCATGCCCGGTTGGGCCGGTAGTTCATGGTATTTCAATCGCTATATGGATGCCCATAACACCAATACTTTTGCAGGTACAGAAGCTTTAAATTACTGGAAAGATGTCGATTTGTATATAGGTGGAAGCGAGCATGCCACAGGACATTTGCTGTATTCGCGTTTTTGGCAAAAATTCCTGTTCGATAAAGGCTTGGTTCCTGTTGATGAGTATGCTAAAAAGCTGATTAACCAAGGCATGATTTTGGGAACAAGCGCCATTATGTATCGGGTTTCCGGAACAAACAAATATGTTTCAAAGGGATTGATGTCCGATTATAGCGTTGAAGAATTAAGGGTTGATGTTAATTTGGTTAACAGTTCCGATGAAATTGATGTGGAGGCTTTACGTAATTGGCAACCACAGTTCGAAAATGCCGAATTTATATTAGAAAATGGTAAGTACATTGTAGGAAGAGCTGTCGAAAAGATGTCAAAACGATGGTACAACGTAGTAAACCCCGATACCATTTGCCAAGAGTACGGTGCAGACAGTTTACGTTTGTACGAAATGTTCCTGGGGCCATTGGAACAGTATAAACCTTGGAATACCGCAGGAATTACGGGTGTACACAATTTTCTTAAAAAGCTATGGAAATTATATGTGGGCGATAATGGTTTAAAAGTTAACGATAGCGAGCCCGATAAGGAGTCTTTAAAAGTTTTGCACAAGACCATTAAAAAGGTTCAGGAAGATATCGAGAATTTCTCGTTCAATACTTCGGTTTCAACTTTTATGATTGCCGTTAACGAACTTACCGCACAAAAATGTACAAGTAAAGCTATTTTAAAGCCATTATTGGTTCTAATTTCGCCTTATGCGCCACACATTGCTGAAGAATTATGGCAGCAATTGGGTCACGATAGTTCTATTTCAACAGCAGTTTTTCCTAAATTCGAGGAAAAATATTTAGTGGAAAGCAGTAAAAATTATCCTATTTCCTTTAACGGAAAAATGCGCTTTACCTTAGAGTTGCCTTTGGATATGAATAAGGAAGATATCGAAAAAACAGTATTGAAACACGAAAAAACCCAAGAACAGTTACAAGGGCGTACACCCAAAAAAGTAATTGTAGTACCTGGTAAAATTGTGAATATTGTAGGGTGACCTTTAAAAAATAATAAACTGATTTTAAGCATTGTTTTATCATAAAAACAATGCTTTTTTGTTATGTGGTTTTTAAGTAAAAAATTATTTATTGTCTATATTTTGCGTTTTTACTAATTAAATGTTAAAAAATTTAAAAATACCTTAAATAAGGTTGAAATTTGCGAAACGTAATTGCGCATTTACGTATGCACTTGTTTAAACAAGTTTTATACTAAAAACATCTTATAAAATTAAAGAAGCAAATGAAAATTGGTGTTCCTATTGAAATTAAAAACAACGAAAATAGAGTAGGCATGACGCCTTCGGGAGTTTTCGAACTTACAAAACGCAACCATACTGTTTACGTACAAAAAGATGCCGGTTTTGGTAGTGGTTTTTTCGATAAAGATTATGTAGAGGCTGGTGCCAAAATTCTCGATACCATCGAAGATATTTACAATATGGCCGATATGATTGTAAAGGTAAAAGAACCTATTGAAAAAGAGTACAGCTTAATTAAGCCCAACCAAGTAGTATTTACTTATTTCCATTTTGCATCGAGCGAAACATTAACCAAGGCCATGATAAAAAGCAATGCCATTTGTATTGCTTACGAAACGGTTGAAGATCCCGATGGTTCATTGCCTTTGCTTATTCCAATGTCGGAAGTGGCGGGGCGTATGTCCATTCAACAAGGAGCCAAATATTTAGAAAAACCCATACGCGGACGTGGTGTATTACTTGGTGGCGTTCCGGGTGTGCCACCGGGAAAAGTATTGGTTTTAGGAGGTGGTATTGTAGGTATGCAGGCCGCAAAAATGGCAGCTGGATTGGGAGCCATTGTTACCATTATGGATATTAATATGAAGCAGTTGCGCTATTTAAGCGATATTATGCCCAAAAATGTAAATACCGAATTTTCGAACGAATACAATATCAGAAAACACATAAAGGATTCCGATTTAGTTATTGGAGGTGTACTTATTAAAGGGGCAAAGGCTCCAAAATTAATTACCCGTGATATGTTAAAGGATATGCGTCCGGGAACCGTAATTGTTGATGTGGCGGTAGATCAAGGTGGATGTTTTGAAACCACAAAGCCAACCACGCACGAAGATCCAACGTATATTATTGACGATGTGGTACACTATTCGGTAGCCAATATGCCGGGTGCCGTACCTTATACCTCAACTGTGGCTTTAACCAATGTTACCTTGCCTTATGTGGTTAAATTGGCAGAACAAGGATGGGAGCAAGCCTGTAAAAACAGTGCTTCTTTGCGCAAAGGCCTAAATGTAATAAACGGAAAAATTGTTTATAAGGAAATTGCCGAAGCCTTTGATATGGAGTATTCGGCATTGTAAAATTTAAAGTTTTAAAAAGAAAGGAAGCGGGATGTTAATACAATGATGTTCCGCTTTTTTAATACACTAAAAAGAAGAGGTGTTAGAACCTGTTTAAATTTGTATGATAGACTTTTTGTATCGTTTATTTTTGATGCAGAATGATGCAAAATAGAGATAATATAGTTGAAATAAAATGTTATCTTGTTTTTTTACGATTGTCACGCTGAGCAGAGTCGAAGCGTCTATTTTTTATGCCAAAATATATTTATTTGACTATAGCTGGGCTACTTGATGAAATTTTAACAAAAATATGCGCAAAAAGAGACATAGAAAAATAATTGATATAAATTTAAATAGGCTCTAAACAACACTATATTTTAAAAGTGATTATTATCTAATCTTACTTCTTTGTTCTATTTTAATAACATGACATAATATCATTTTTAAAAATATGGCGTTATTTTTGTTATCTTTAAAACCATAAAACAAACATTAAAAACAAATGATAGGATATTATATTTTAATTGGAGCCGTTGCCTTAGTAAGTTGGTTGGTAAGCAATACTTTGCAACGTAAGTTTAAAAAATACTCGAAAATACAATTGCGAAACGGAATGAGCGGTAAGGAAATAGCCGAAAAAATGCTTGCCGATAATGGTATTCGCGATGTTCAGGTTATCTCGACTCCCGGCCAGTTAACCGACCATTATAATCCCAAAAACAAAACGGTAAATTTAAGTGAGGCGGTATATAATCAACGTAATGCAGCGGCAGCGGCAGTTGCAGCACACGAATGTGGCCATGCCGTACAACATGCCCAAGCCTACGAGTGGTTAACCATGCGCTCTAAATTAGTTCCTGTTGTTAGTGTAACATCCGGTATGTCACAGTGGGTGGTTATTGGCGGTTTAATGCTAGGTGCTGCTGCCGGAATTGGTCTTGGTTATTGGGTGGCCATAGCCGGATTGGTTATGATGGGTTTTGCTACGCTTTTTAGTTTTATAACCTTACCTGTAGAAAACGATGCTAGTAACCGTGCTTTGGCATGGTTAAAAGCCAAGAACATGGTAACTCCCGAGGAATATATAGGCTCGGAAGATGCCTTAAAATGGGCGGCAAGAACTTATTTGGTAGCTGCAATAGGTGCATTGGCTAATTTGTTGTACTGGGCATTCCAAGTGTTTGGTCGACGTGATTAAGAAGAATTTAAAAAGGATGGTTTGTGTTTGTTATTTAACGATGGGGATAGTAAAAAACAATATAGTGATTTAGAGATTTTTAAATTAAATAGTTTGGCGTATAGTCATGGCACTATACATAAGCTAAAAAACACAAACTAAAGAATTTTAGAAGAATATTGTAGAATTTGAATAAATATGTCGCAATTTATAAAGAACAACTGAAAAAAGGAGACATATTAATTACTTACAATAAATTAGTGAAATTCGTTATGAATTTAAGAAAACGGAATTCATTAAAACGTTTTCAGACCAATATTCGTTTGCTGGAATTCTTCATGGATATTTGAACTTTACATATTTTTACTATTCAAACGATTTTTTAAAAACTAAAATTTGGACTCATGTTAAATCATATGGAAATGAGATTCGAGATTTGGTTGCTTGAAAATACTATGTCTATTCAGAAAAAATATTGGGAATGGTAGCGTAAATACCCTCTCTTTAAAACTATAAACAAAATCGGGCAGCCTTAAGCTACCCGATTTTGTTAGTATTTCATTATTGGGCGGATTTAAAAGTGCTGGTTAACTTTAACATCAGTTTCTTTTAAATTGGCTATAACGTTATTGTCATA
This sequence comes from Aestuariibaculum sp., assembly GCA_047975295.1. Classification (GTDB taxonomy): domain Bacteria; phylum Bacteroidota; class Bacteroidia; order Flavobacteriales; family Flavobacteriaceae; genus JBKEDH01. The sequence goes on along the minus strand of JBKEDH010000153.1, from coordinate 6,222 downwards.
GTCCACCTCTTTTACGTTTTCTTTGGTGTAAAAGAACCATTTGCCAACTTTTTTCCCATTATTGTAATTTCCGGAAATCGTTACTTTGCCTTCTTTGTTGTAACTTAACCATTCACCTTGCAGTTTACCATCTGTAGTGTAAGTCCCCGTTTGGCTTACAGCTCCATTGTCATGATAATAAACCACTTCTATTAAATTGGTGCTTTTGTTAAATTTAACATCTTTCTTTTGGCCTTTTTTTTGGGCAAAAGAAACCACAGTAAACAAAAAGGCAAAAACAAAAACTAACTTTTTCATAATTACCGGGTTTAAAAATTAACTTACTCTATCAAAGATAAAAAATAAATAACACTAAAACAATGTTTTCGTAATATTTGCTTAACATAGAGAGTGTAATATGTTGTTTTTCAAGTAGTAATAAAAGTGTTGTAGAGTAAAATTTGTTAATGGTTATTTAACATAGAAATGATATAATTTTGAATGTAAAGTACCAAATTTGCTGGGTCTTGAGACGTTTTTAGTATTTCATTGTAATTAATTAGTTTTTGTCGACTACATTATTATGATTTCTAATGGACCGCCTTTGGCCAAGGCGGTTTTCTTTTTAATAGCATATTTTTAGTAATTTTGTCAAAAATTAAAACAACAATCAATCGATATTAGATGAACTTAAAACCTTCATTATTAGCTGTTTTTATTTTTACCGTTAGTTTTACTTCATTTTCGCAGGAAATAAAATCATCAAAATTTGGTAAAGGCATTGTAAACCTTATAGGTCAAGATAGTAGTTGGGCCATGAAAGTTGGTTTGCGTATGCAATTTCAAGCTAATGGTGAATGGGCAAACCACCAAAGTCCACAGAGTAATTTTTTAATAAGACGTGCCCGTTTAAAATTTAATGGTTTTGCCTATAGCCCCAGACTTAAATATAAAATTGAGTTAGGGTTGTCTAATCGCGATATGTCTGGAGCCAATGCATTTACCGATAATGCGCCACGCTATATTTACGATGCTTATATAAAATGGAACTTTTATAAGAATTTTGAACTTTGGGCAGGTCAGGCCAAATTACCGGGCAATAGGGAGCGTGTTATTTCTTCCGGAAATCTTCAGTTGGTAGATCGCTCGTTGCTTAACAGGACATTTAATATCGATAGGGATTTGGGTTTTCAACTAAGGCATCATTTTAATTTGACCAATCATTTTGTTGTAAGGGAGATTTTTTCGTTTGCCCAAGGCGAAGGACGTAATGTTACAACAGGAAACCTTGGGGGCTACCAATACACCGGCAGGATAGAGCTTTTGCCTTTTGGCAATTTTACAGATGATGGGGATTACTTTGGGGGCGATTTAAAGCGTGAATACACACCAAAATTGTCATTGGCACTAAGTTACGACTTTAATAACAATGCTGTTAAAACCCACGGCAATATGGGTAATTATATGGAAACCGATAAAGGTTTTCACGAAACGAATATCTCCACTTTATTCATAGATACCATGTTTAAATATAAAGGCTTTTCTGTTTTAGCCGAATATGCCAATCGTAATGCCGATATGCCTTTGTCGGTCAATTCCGATGGTACATTAACAGGAGATGTTGTTCAGGTAGGTAAAGGCTTTAATTTCCAAACAGGATATTTATTGGATAGTAATATCGAAATTTCAGGACGTTATACTTATGTGAAATTAGATAAAACCATAACAGGGAAAGAACCCGAAAACCAATATACCTTGGGTGTTTCAAAATTTTTGGCTGGACATAAATTAAAAGTGCAATCGGATTTAAGTTACTTGGATATCGCCAATGCCAATGGAGAAGTGATGTTTAGAGTGCAATTCGAACTTCATTTTTAAAAAGATAACAATTACATAACATTGCAAATGTTAACACTAAAGATATTTGCACAATATTAATTAATTCATGGAAAATATTTACTTGTTTATGATAGTGGCCTTGGCTGTGTTGGCAGTTGCCGACTTGGTCGTGGGTGTTAGTAACGATGCCGTTAACTTTTTAAACTCGGCCATCGGTTCGAAAGCAATATCTTTTAAAACCATTATGATTGTAGCCAGTATTGGTGTAGCCATAGGGGCGGTATTTTCAAGTGGTATGATGGAAGTAGCGCGTAAAGGTATTTTTAATCCGCATGAATTCATGTTTAACGAAATCATGATTATTTTCATGGCAGTAATGATTACCGATATTTTACTGTTGGATTTTTTTAATACTATTGGTTTGCCAACCTCTACTACGGTTTCTATTGTATTCGAACTGTTGGGAGCCTCGGTAGCTATGGCTTTAATTAAAATAGGGCACGATAATGGTAGTTTTTCCGATGTTGTAAATTATATAAACACTTCGAAAGCTACAGATATAATTGTGGGTATTTTGTTATCGGTAGTCATTGCATTTACGGTTGGTGCCGTTGTACAGTGGATAACCCGATTTTTACTGTCCTATAATTTTATTTCAAAACCCAAGTGGGTAAGTATTATTTTTGGAGGTATAGCCATTACTGCCATTACGTATTTTATTTTTATGAAAGGTATTGGAGGTACAAGTTTTGCCAAACAAAATTACGATATTTTGGGAGGCGAAACCATTAAGGATTTTCTGGAACATCAAGTTTTGCTAATTATTTTAGTTAGTTTTTTGTTTTGGTCGTTGGTGTCGTACGTTATCCTGCGGTTTACCAAAATAAGTATTTATGCGGTTATTATAACCATAGGAACTTTTGCTCTGGCCTTGGCCTTTGCGGGCAACGATTTGGTTAACTTTATAGGGGTGCCCATTGCCGGGTGGCAATCGTATTCGGCATGGGCGGCATCGGGTGTTCCGGCAGCCGAGTTCAGTATGGGCTTTTTGGCCGATAAAGTACCGACACCCACAGTGCTTTTGGTTGTTTCCGGGTTAATTATGGTAGCCACATTATGGTTATCCAAAAAATCTAGAAAAGTGGCCGAAACCGAGATTAACTTATCGCGTGAAGGTGATGCCAAAGAACGTTTTAAGCCTAATTTTCTATCCCGTGGATTGGTACGTTTAGTGGTTGCATCGTCAGAAATGGCAAATTACATATTACCAAAATCGTGGAAAATAAAAATCGACCAACGTTTCGATAAACCAATTGTTGCGGTATCTAAAGATAAGGCTCACGAATTACCGGCTTTCGATATGGTTAGAGCGGCCGTTAACCTTTCGGTTGCGGCTATATTGATTTCTATTGCAACATCGATGAAACTTCCGTTATCGACCACTTACGTTACGTTTATGGTAGCCATGGGTACATCGTTAGCCGATAGGGCGTGGGGAGCAGATAGTGCCGTTTACCGAGTAGCAGGTGTACTTAATGTAATTGGTGGTTGGTTTTTTACAGCTATTATTGCGTTTGTGGCAGCAGCAACCATAGCTTATCTAATTAATTGGAATGTATCGGTTATGGTTCCTATATTATTATTAATCGCAATAACCTTATTGGTTAGAAACTATATTGCTCATAAAAGAGATTCCGATGCCTCGAAAGTCGAGGATAGTTTAATTAAGGCCGAAAGTAGCTCTGTTCAAGGTGTTATTATAGAAAGCTCTAAAAATATTTCCAATGTTGTAAAGCGTGGCAATAAAATATATACCAATGCTATAAATGGTTTAGCTAAACAAGATTTGTCTCTGTTGAAGAAAAATCAAAAACAGATTGTTAAACTTTCCGATGAAGTTGATGAACTTAGGGACAATATCTTCTATTTTATTAAAAACTTAGACGAAAGTAGTGTAAGTGCGAGTGATTTTTATATTCACATGTTGGGTTATCTACAGGATATGACACAATCGTTAGAGTATATTTCGAAAGCAAGCCATAAACATATACACAATAACCATAAAAAACTTAAGTTTAACCAGATAAAGGAGCTTAAAGAGGTTGACGATCGGTTTACTACGCTGTTCGAGAACGTTAAACAGGCGTTTAATACACAATCGTTCGAAGAAATTGGAGATATTTTAAACCGAAAAGATGAAATTACGTCCTTGGTTAGTAAAAAAATACAAAGACAAGTAGAGCGTACACGCACCGAAGAATCGAGTCCGAAAAACACGACACTTTACTTTAGCCTGTTGTTGGAAACCAAAGATTTGCTAAATGCCACCATGGCATTATTAGAGCAGTATTATAAAGCACACGACGCCACTGTAGAACCAGCAAAGCCAAACATCTCGCAGACAGAGCAGAACTCTTAATACAGTCTTGTAAAGGGTAGGAGCCGTCTTAAAAAGATTCTTTATTTACATTAAGAATGATACTTTTTAAGACGGTTCTTTTTTGATATCGTTCTGTAAAAAAAATACTCAACAACATCTATCATAGATTTTATTACGTAGATAACAAAAAACAAAACCTAATATATTATGAAGAAAGTTTCAATCTTATTACTATCCGTTGTTCTTTTTGCTTCTTGCGTTTCAAAGAAAAAATATGTAGCCCTACAGCAAGAAAATGGTGAGATTAAAAGTGAATTAACCAAAACTCGAGTTGAAAAGGAAGATTTAGAAGCCAAATTTGCACGAATCCAGGAACGTGTAGATGAGTACAACGGCAAAATAATGTCGTTACAGGCCGAAAGCGATTCGAAATTAGAAGTAACAGACCAAGCTGTTATTTCGAATAATGCCAAGGTTAGAATGCGTGAAACCCTTACCCATGTCGATCCTGTAAAGCTGAGTCAGGCCAAAACTCTTAAAGATTCCATGAGCTTGGCCATAGCTTATAATTTAGAGAAAACCATTAACAGGAGCAATATGGACGAAGATGGCGATATTGCCGTAGATATTAACGAAACAGTTGTTATGATTTCTATTGCCGATAACATGTTGTTTAACACAGGCAGTTATCGTTTAAGCACTAAGGCTAATACCATTTTAAAAAAACTGGCCGATGTTATAAACTCCGAGCCCAGTTTGGATATTATGGTTGAAGGGCATACCGATTCTAGAACAATAAATACGCCCAATATTGCAGACAACTGGGATTTAAGTGTGTTGCGCGCTACTTCGGTTGTTAGAAAATTACAAAATACATTTAAAGTGTCGCCCGAACAAATGATAGCATCGGGAAGAAGCAGCTACCAACCCATTGCCGATAATACCACTAAAGATAATATGGCCAAGAACAGAAGAACCCGTATCATTATCCTTCCCAACATCGATAAGTTCTTTGCTTTAATGGGAGACGATATTTACTAAAGAACAAACACTAAAATTCTTTACATTAAAGAGACTGTCAAGAAAGACAGTCTTTTTTTTATCTGTCGATTTAGGGGCTTTATATTATCCAATATTTTGTTTGAAGCCTTAATTATTTTGGTCTCTATTTGTTTGGTTAGTTTGTCTAGGTTATTAAAATTGGAGGTTTTAACCAAAGTTGTTCCGTTGTTTCAAGAATTGAATATTAATCCCTTTTTTGTTGGCCTACTAGGGCTACTATTTTAAATTAATGATATTTAACGTTGTTTAAAGTACTATTATTTACAACATAAGAACAAACAATAATTATGTTTATCAAAAATTAATTGTGTTAAATATATTTTTAGCCACCCTTTTGTACACCTATTTAATCAACATTAGTTATCTTTACATTGAGTTAACTTAAACCCAACTAATGCAGATTACTTTTTTACTTAGAAAAGAGAAAACAAATTCAAAAAATTTATCTCCAATTCAAGCAGTTATTTCTTTTTCAGGCGGCAGAATTAGAAAAAACATTAAAGGAATTAATAGCCAAGAAAAACACTGGAAAAACCAAAGAATAAAGCCTAACCTAAAATCTGAAGAATACAACTACCATATTGAGTACAACAAAATACTTGATGAATACGAAAATAAAGTAAAACTCATTTTTAGACATATTTTACTTAACAACATTAACCCTTCAGAAAAATTTATTACTGATAAACTAAATGAAAACAATATTCAAAATGAATACCTAACACCAAACTTTATAGATTCATTTCAAGAATTCATCGATACTTCTAAAACATCTAAAGCACAGGGTACAATAAAAAAATACACTTCCACTATAAACTTTGTTAAAGACTTTCAGCTATACACAAACTATGATTTAACTTTTGAAAACATTAATATTAGTTTTTATGAGAAATTTCAAGATTACGCTTTTGAAGAAAGAAACACTTTAAACAATTATTTCGGCAGACTTATAGCTGTAATTA
>JBKEDH010000078.1:0-1673 GCA_047975295.1 Aestuariibaculum sp. | reverse complement strand
AATACTTTCTTGCCGTTAGGTAACTTACTTTTAAATCATTTTCCAAAAACTCTATTTTGGTGTATGGGTTTTTAAAAAGGTTGTTTAACAAATCTTGACTGTAAATTTTAGGTAACTCGGTGCGCAACTTGCTTTTGTACTGTTGCATTACCGTTTTAATGTTGGTTATTAATGTAATGGTTTGCTGTGCCGTTACCTCAACACCTTTAAGCAAGTACAGTATTAAACTTTCCCAATCGTTATTTGTACGTACCTCTTGCAATACTTTGTAATAGTCGGCTTTGTTTTGGGTTATGTATCGGCTTAAATACAATACTGGTATATCTAACAAACCTTGCTTTACTAAATACAGAATATTTATGATGCGCCCAGTACGTCCGTTGCCGTCGTAAAATGGGTGTATACTTTCAAACTGGTAATGTACTACCGCCATTTTTATAAGGTCGTCTACCTCTGAAAAATCGTTATCGTTTATGTATTTTTCAAGGTTACTCATTAAATCCAGTATTTCGGTTGGGTGTTGAGGTGGTGTGTAAACTACTTGACCGAGCGAGTTAACTAATTTTGTTCCTGCTTGGGTTCTAAAACCTGCATTGTTTTCTAACAGTTCTTTCTGAATGGTTAAGATGTGTTTGTTTAACAATAGTTTTTCTTTTCGTACTATCTGAAAACCCAACTTTAATCCACGTGCATAATTGTAAACTTCTTTTGCTGCGGTACTTTTACTTTCGATAAGTATGTTTTCTTTATACAAATCGTCGTGCGTGGTTACAATGTTTTCTATTTCGCTACTGTCTTTTGCTTCTTGAAGCGTAAGGGTATCGATTAAAATATTTTCGTTAGGTATTGTCTTGGCAGTTCCTTTTAGTTCTGCTAAATAACGGTGTGCCTTTGCAAGTTGTTTTAATACTTGGGGCGTTTCCAGTTCCGTATTTGGGGGTAATATGGGTAATTTAAAATCCATGTTATTGGTTTGTTTTTTTATTCCCTTTTAAAAGTTTTATTTGCTTGTCGAAGTCCGAAATAATATTTTGGGTTTTGTTGAACTTGTTGTATTCCTTACCTGCTTTGTTTATGGCTTTGGTGTGCGATACTTTGCCTAAATCGGGCAGTACTTTGTATTCGTTAAAGGCTAAAAACTTATTTACGCTTTCGGCGAGTTCCTGCATGGTAAACGTGTTATGGCGTTCGATGAGGTTTTCGATATAATCGAAATAACCCGTTACAGTTCGCTCCAGTTGTTTTATTTCTTTTTCCTGCAAATAGTTTTTTGCTGTTTTGGTATCGGATTTTAATATTCTGCCACTTGGTGCATTCTTCCATGTGGTTAAACCCATATTATCTTTTTTACTATCGGCTTTTAAATAAATTATTTCGGCTGCGGTGTTTCCTGTTATGGCATAGTGAAATTTATTTTGCACTATTGCGTAAAAGTTTTTAGTTATTTCAGCCTTTGGGTTGTAGTCGATACTACACTCGGCAAAAATATCGGTTACTTGTTGGTATATTCGGCGTTCACTTGTACGTATTGACCTTACACGCTCTAAAAGTTCTTTAAAATAATCTTTGCCGAAAACGGCATCGCCTTGTTTTAATCGTTCATCATCTAATACAAAACCTTTTTTTATAAACTCTTTTATGGTTTGAGTTGCCCATATTCTAAACTGGGTTGC
>JBKEDH010000076.1:0-6838 GCA_047975295.1 Aestuariibaculum sp. | reverse complement strand
TGTGGACCAGTTCTTATGTGTTATATACGGCCGGCTTGGGAACATTGTTTTTTGCCTTGTTGATTTTTGTAATAGATTTAAAAAAGGTGGTTTTATGGACAAGACCATTTATTCATTTTGGAATGAACCCATTGTTTATTTTTGTGTTTTCAGGTTTGTATGTAAAGACGATAAGTCGTATCATCATGGTTCCTGTTCCGGAAGGGTCAGGTAAAATATCACTTTATAGCTATCTTTTTCAAGATATTTTTTCACCTCTTTTTGGTAACATGGTTGGTTCCTTAGTGTTTGCCATTAATCATATTGTATTTTTTTGGTTGATTTGCTATTTTTTTTACATAAAAAAAATATTTATAAAAATCTGATTTTATATTATAAATAAGCATATATGTAAATTTATTTGCAATTTTTTAATATTAAACATGCATTTTTTTGCATAAAAATTGCGTGTTTTTATTTTTTTTAGTAATTTTATGCATAATAAACTTAATTCATTATGAAAAAAAATTATCTTCAATTTATCACTTTGCTGATGTTGGTTGTTGTCCAGAGTGCTTTCGGGCAATCTGTAACGATATCGGGAACTGTTACCGATAAAGAAAGTGGTATCCCAATAGGAGGGGTAAATGTTACCGTTGAAGGAACATCAACAGGTAGTATTACGGACTTTGATGGAAATTTTTCTCTCGCTGTAGAAAGTTCCATAAACAAATTACTTATTTTTAGTTTTGTAGGGTATAAAAAGGTATCTGTTGCCTTAACAGGAAAAAATCAAGTCGTTAATGTAGCTATGGAAGAAGATATAACCAGCCTTGGGGAGGTGGTTGTTACAGCGCTTGGTATTAAAAGGGAGTCTAAAGCTCTGGGATATTCGCTTGCTAAAGTTGAGGGTGATGAGTTGTCCCAAGTAAAAACAGCAAGTGCTGTTAACTCGCTGCAAGGACGGGTAGCGGGTGTCAACATATCTACCGGTAGTACTGGCGCTTCAGGATCCAGTAGGGTTATAATTCGAGGGGCAAGTTCGCTGACAGGAAATAACCAGCCGCTTTATGTGGTAGATGGGATACCTATTTTGAATAATACAAATGGTTCGGTTGTAGGGCCAACTAATGATGGCACAGGTGATGGAGGAGATGATATATCAACTTTAAATCCTGACGATATAGAATCTGTATCGGTATTAAAAGGTAGTTCTGCGGCGGCACTTTATGGCTCGTTGGCTTCCAATGGTGTCATTATGATTACTACAAAATCTGGGAAAAACCAAAGAAATTTGGGAATAGAATATTCAAGTTCTTATACCTTCGAAAAAATAAACTCAAATTTATTGGATGTGCAGACCAAATATGGGCAAGGAAACAATAGGTTAAAACCAGGGTACGAATATGATGTAAATAATAATCCTGTTGAAATAGCAAATGCAGCCAATGCGATTGATGATTCTTTTGTTAGCTCTTTGTATTCTTGGGGAGATATAATGGATGGTAGCTCTGTTTATAACTGGGATGGTGTTAAAAGACCGTATTCGTATAAAGGTAGTAATTTAGATAAATTTTATAAAACAGGAACAACAGCGGTAAATACAATAGCCTTATCAAAAGGTGGGGATGGGTATAATTATCGTTTTTCTTTTTCAAATTTAGATAATAAAGATATTTTTCCTGAAACAACATTAAATAGGAAGTCTTTGTCGTTAAATACAATGGCAAATATTAATCCTAAATTAACCTCAACCATTAATGCCAAATATGTTGTCGAAAAAGTACATAACCGTATTAATATAGGTGATACTCCAGGAAATGCAAATACAGTAGCATACGTATTGCCAGGTAGTTTGGATATTTATGGTTTAAAACCGGGTGCTAACGAAGAGGGAACGGAGCTTCTGTTTCAACCAAGCCAATTTATCTCAAATCCTTATTGGGCTGTTAATAATTTTAACAATGATGATAGAAAAAACAGATTGACCGTATCAACAACTTTACGTTACGATGTAACGGATTGGCTATATGCTTTGGGGCGTGCCGGTTTAGATACTTATGACTTGTCCAGAGTAGCTGTGACACCCTATGGTACAGCTTATCGACCAACAGGAGAACTTTCTCAAAGAAAGGCAACCTACTCATCGTTTAATGCGGATTTTATGTTGGGTGTAGAAAAAGATCTATTCGGTAAGATTTCAACCAGTTCTATAGTAGGGCTTAATACAAGGTCGAATACTTTTGAACAGTTAAGTGCTCTTGGTAGAGGGTTTATTGTTGTAGGTTTAGAAGATTTAAACAATACAACCTTGCCAGAACCAACAAATAGTTACTATAAAACAAAAACCAATTCGGTGTACGGCTCGTTTGAGTTTAGCTACGATAGGTTCTTTTACTTAACTTTTACCGGCAGAAACGATTGGTTCTCAACTTTGTCTTTTCCGGGAAAAGAGACCCCTAATAACGATTTTTATTGGTCTTTAAGTGGTAGTTTACTGTTAAGTGAGGCATTTAATTTGCCAAAAGCATTTAATTATACAAAATTGAGGGCCAGTTATGCCCAAGTAGCAGGAGGGGCAAGTGATGCGTATGCATTAAACATGGATTATTCGGTAACAGGATCGTTTCAAGGGCAATCATTTGGTCAGTTAAATGGAAATTCGATTCCGAATCCAAATTTAGTTCCGTTTCAAAAAGATGAAGTTGAATTTGGTTTAGAAGGTAGGTTTCTAAATAACCGTTTAAATATAGATGTTGCTTATTATCAAAATAAAACAACTAACGATATTGTAAGGGCTGCGGCTTCACAATCGTCAGGATATACCTCTGCTGTATTGAACATTGGAGAGTTAAAAAATAAAGGACTTGAACTATTAATAGGTGGGATGCCGATAAAAACAGAGAATTTCTCATGGAATACATCATTTAATTTGGGGTATAACGATAGTGAAATTGTCCACACAGACGATGAAGATACGCCAATTAATGTCGATGGTAGCCAAACACGTTCTAGAACAGCAATCATTTCCCATATAGTGGGAGAAAATTATGGTGTAATCTATGGGTCGTCGTACAAGCGGGACGAAAACGGAAATATTATGTATAACATTACGGGATCTGTACCCAGGCCGGTACAGGGAGAGAATAAAATTTTAGGAAAAGGTGTTGCTCCTTATACTTTAGGATTTTCCAATACATTTAAATACAAAAATATGTCCTTAGGGTTTTTAATTGATGCAAAATTTGGGGGAAGTGTGCACTCTGGTACAAATAGAGAGTTAATGATGCGAGGTTTGCATAAAAAAACACTTGAAGGTAGGGAAAATGGCTTAGAGGTATCGGGAATCGATGATGCTACAGGACAGCCATTTACTATGACAGTTGCTCCAGAAAATTTACGGACATACTACGGATTTATAGGAGAAGAAAGTGCGGGAATCTCCGAAGAATTTGTTTACAGTACAGACTTTATTAAATTTAGGGAGTTGAGTATGTCGTATACCTTACCCAAAAAAAACTTGGAAAACATTTTTATTAATGAATTGAGATTTTCATTGATAGGCAGAAATCTATTTTATATTTCGAAAAAAATTGACAATGTGGATCCAGAAGCAGCACTAAATAACCTTAACTCCCAAGGTATTGAAAGATTTGGTATTCCATCAACCAGAAGCTATGGTTTTTCTGTAAATGTTAAATTTTAAAACAAAGAAAATGAAAAAAATATTTATATTTCTATTAATAGTTGCAACATTGGGTTCGTGTGATAAAGGGTTTGAGGAACTTAACGTAAACCCAACCAAACCAACACAACTCGACCCATCAACAAAACTAACATTTATCCAGTTATATACGGGAGGAAGTAGTTATGTGGCCTGTTTGTTCTGGAATGTTATCCATTTAATGCAAAACATACAGCATCTTAACAATACATCCTACGCCTCATTTTTGTATAAAGAGGGGAATACCCACCAATTTTTTGAAGAGCAATTTTCCAATACAGTTAAAAATATAGTGGACTTAGAGTCACAATTGGAAATAAGTAACGAACCTACTGCCGCAGTCGATTTAGCCATAGCAAAAATACAAAAAGTACTCATATTTAGCAGATTAACCGATGCTTATGGTGATATACCATATAGCGAAGCAGGTAAAGGATTTTTGGAAGGTATCCGTTTTCCTAAATACGACAAACAGAGCGATATTTATGCCGATATGTTGGAAACTTTGGAGAGTGCGGCAACAACATTGGCTACAGATAGTAGCGATAGTTCTTATGGCTCGGCCGATTTGTTGTTTTCAGGTGATAAGACAAAATGGAGGAAATTTGCAAATTCATTGATGCTTCGTTTAGCATTGCGTATGGTAAATGTCGATAATGCTGCGGCTCAATCTTGGGCAACAAAGGCCATTGAAAGGGGAGTTATGACGAGTAATGATGATATAGCCTATGTGCAATATGAGAATTCGGCAAATGACGGAGGACCAAACGTAAATCCACTAACAAAGAGTTTTACGTCAAGGGCAACCAATCAAGTTAAGATTTCAAAAACACTTATGGACTTTATGAAAGACAGGAACGATCCACGAGTTTCGGTTCTGTGTTCTACAGTCGATGGAGATACCGATCCTGCCCTACAGTTTGGACAGGATATAAACGATGCGACAAGATCTGCCGCTAATTCCAAACCCAATATCAATATTTTTGGAGGTTCTGGAGTTGTTGTTTACGATGCACCTTTGTTTTTTCAAACTTATGCAGAAGTCGAGTTTATGCTGGCAGAAGCAGCAGAACGTTGGGAGCTGGCAGGGGGAGATGTAGAAGCCCACTATAATGCCGGAGTAACGGCGGCAATGGAGTATTTGTCTTTATATGGACATGGTGTTGGTATTACACCCGACCAAATAATGGATTATTTAGATGAAAATCCCTTTGTTCCAGCAGATGCATTAAAAATGATAAACGAGCAATATTGGGTGGCAACTTTTGGTAATGGAATCGAGACATTTTCAAATTGGAAACGTTCTGGTTATCCGGTTTTGGTGCCAGCAGATGTTGCAACGGTACTTACCGGAGGTGAAATACCTCGTAGGTTGCCGTATCCGGGTTCGGAAAAATTGAACAATCCAAATAATGTGGCCGCAGCCATCGAACAACAAGGAGGGGATAGTCTGTTAACGAGAATGTGGTGGGATAATAATAATTAGAATACAGATAATTTAGTAGTTTTTAATTTAGTAGTTGGTAGTTGTTGGGAAGGCTCGCGCGCCCTCCCAATAACTATTTTATTGTCTTTTCTTTATGTTGTAAAAAAATAATGACAAACTCATTTGAAGCTTTTTTAGCAATTGAAAAAGCTAAAGCAAGTTCTTATATAAAAAACAAATTCTACCTGTAAAAACGTAAAACCAAATGAACGCCACAATAGTCTTACTAATCATAGCATCCTATTTTGCGGTATTGCTTATAATATCGCACTTCGTTTCAAAAAACACTAGTGACGATTCCTTTTATACAGGCGACAGAAAATCGCCTTGGCAAGTTGTTGCTTTTGGTATGGTAGGGGCTGTGCTGTCGGGGGTTACGTTTGTGTCCATTCCCGGAATGGTAGGTACCAATTACTTTTATTATTTACAATTTGTTATAGGTAATGTGGTTGGTTACATATTTATAACTTACGTTCTTGTGCCCATTTATTATGATTTAAAATTGGTGTCCATTTATTCTTATTTAAAAACACGTTTTGGAACGAGGTCGTACAAAACAGGGTCGTTGTTTTTCTTAATATCGCAATCGTTTGGGGCAGCTTTGCGACTAATGTTGGCAGCAAAAATTTTACAATATGCCGTATTCGAAGCGTTTGGCATTCCGTTTTTTGTAACCGTATTGCTTATTTTGGTTTTAATTTGGCTATATACGCACAAGTCAGGTATAAAAACCATAGTTTGGACAGACACTTTGCAAACATTTTTTTTGGTGTTGGCAGCCGTTGTATCAATATATGTTGTAAAGGACTCATTAAATTTAAGTTTCTCCCAAACCCTAACATCAATAACAGAAAGCAAATATTATAAAATTTTCAATTGGGATTTTAACTCTGGAAGCAATTTCTTTAAACAATTTATATCGGGCATGTTAATAGCTGTTGCCATGGTTGGGCTGGACCAAAATATGATGCAAAAAACACTTACCTGCAAAAACAAAAAAGAAGCACAAAAAAACATCTTGAGCTTTAGTGTGGTATTGGCGGTTACACAGTTTCTTTTTTTAGGTTTGGGGGTTATGTTGTATTTGTATGCCGAAAAATTTGGCATCCCTCTTGAGATGGAAAACGGAGCGTTTATAAATACCGATAACCTTTTTCCTATGCTGTCCTTAAACCATTTTGGCACCATTGCAGCCGTTAGTTTTATATTGGGAATAACGGCCGCATCGTTTTCAAGTGCCGATTCTGCTCTAACGGCATTAACAACATCGTTTACCCACGATTTTTTAAACGTAAAGGAAAAAAATCCCAAAGAACAGAAGATATTGAAAAATTGTACTTTATTTGGGTTTTCGGCGGTGATATTTACAATTATCATACTGTTTTCAGAGAGCAAAGGCGATGTTATTTCAACTATATTTAAAGTTGCCGGATACACTTATGGGCCTTTATTGGGGCTTTATATGTTTGGCATTTTTACCAAAAGAGGAGTAAACGATACCGTAATTCCTTATATATGTTTGGTGATGCCAATTGTAACCTATGCTCTAAATCATTTTTTCATACATTGGTATGACTTTGATTTTGGGTTTATGAATATTTTTGTTAATGCAGCATTAACTATTTTATGCCTTCTTGTTTTTAGAAAAA
>JBKEDH010000051.1:0-2232 GCA_047975295.1 Aestuariibaculum sp. | reverse complement strand
TTGCCACGGATAAGCTCAAAAACATCGGGATTTTTTTTATGTGGCATAATACTGCTTCCGGTGGTCAATTCATCAGGGAAGGAAATAAACCCGAAATTTTGGCTCATGTATAAACAAACGTCCATAGCAAAACGTGCCATAGTATTGGCCAAGCTTCCCAAAGTCGCTGCAATGGTACGCTCGTTTTTACCACGCCCCATTTGCGCTGCTACTACATTATATTTTAGCGTAGCAAAATCCATTTCTTTAGTAGTGAATTCCCTATCTATCGGGAACGAGCTTCCGTAGCCCGCCGCCGAACCCAATGGATTTTGATCGACTGTTTTTATGGCAGCATCCATTAAAAACACATCATCAACCATCAACTCGGCATAGGCCGAAAACCACAACCCAAACGACGATGGCATGGCCACCTGCAAATGCGTATAGCCCGGCAACACTTTATTTTTATAGGTTTCGGCTTGATCCAAAAGCGTATGGAACAGTGTTTTGGTTTTTTCCCTTACCAAATTCAAATTTTCTTTGTAATATAAATGAAGAGCCACTAAAACTTGGTCGTTCCGTGATCGTGCGGTGTGTATTTTTTTGCCGACTTCACCCAAAGTAACCGTTAACTCATATTCAATTTTGGAGTGAACATCTTCAAACTGCTCATCGATAACAAACTCACCGGCTTCAATTTCGTTTTCCAAAACTTGCAGTCCGCCTAATAATTGTTCCAATTCAGGGGTGGTTAAAATGCCTATTTTATGTAACATTTTGGCATGTGCTTTTGATGCGATTACATCGTACTTGGCTATGTGGATGTCAATTTCTCTATCATTGCCAACCGTAAATTGTTCTATTTTTTTATCTATCGATATACCTTTGTCCCAGAGTTTCATAAATTTCTGCGAAAGCAGAAATCCCTGCTTTCATTTTTAATTATTATTCTTTAGTTTTATTGAGACCCTTCGACTGCGCTCAGGGTGACAGCAGAGTTAAGTTATTACCCGATTCAATAACTCTACATAAATTTGAATGCCTTCTTCTATTTCGTTGATATAAATAAATTCATCTGCCGAATGCGACCGTGTGCTATCGCCCGGGCCTAATTTTAAACTTGGACAGGTCAGCACAGCTTGATCGGATAATGTTGGTGAGCCGTAAGTGGCTCTCCCCATAGCTATTCCAGCTTTTACCAAATCGTGTTCCATGGGAATTGATGACGAGTTTAAGCGCAAGCTACGGGGCGTTATTTTTGTACACGGCGATTTTTTCTGCAATATTTCGGCAATTTCGGCATTGGTATAAGCATCGTTTACACGAACATCGATTACCAAATGAACATGGGCTGGCACCACGTTGTGCTGTGAACCTGCCTTTATTTGAGTAACCGTTAATTTTACGTCGCCCAAAGCTTCTGATTTTTTTTCAAATTTAAAATCCTTAAACCATTGCAAAACTTCAATCGTATTGTAAATGGCATTATCATCGTTTGGGTGGGCAGCATGGCTGGGTGTACCTTCAACCACCGCATCGAAAACCACGAGGCCTTTTTCGGCCACGGCCAAATTCATCAATGTAGGCTCGCCCACAATGGCCACATCTATCTTTGGGATGATGGACAACATGCTGTTCAAACCATTAGGGCCGCTGCTTTCCTCTTCCGCGGAAGCAACCAAAACCAAGTTGTATTTTAAATCTTTTTTATCGTAAAAATGGGTAAATGTAGCGATTAATGACACCAAACAGCCTCCGGCATCGTTACTGCCCAAACCATATAATTTGCCATCTTCAACAATGGCCTTAAACGGATTTTTGGTGTAGGCGCTGTTGGGCTTAACGGTATCGTGGTGCGAGTTGAGCAGTAAAGTTGGTCTGCCTTCTTTAAAATATTTATTGACTGCCCAAACGTTGTTTTTGGTACGCGTATAGTCCATATTGAATTGTTGAAACCAATCTTCAATATGTACAGCGGTTTGATCTTCTTCCGAAGAAAACGACTGCGTTTCAATTAATGTTTTTAAAAGCGCAATGGCTTTTTGGGTTAATTCCTGTAGCGCCATATTATAGGGTTATGGTTGTAAAATTAGTATCGGCTTGGGTTAACATCGAGGTATTGCCCATATTAATGTTACTGACACCGTTATTCAATGCATCGAAACAGTTTTCCAGCTTCGGAAGCATCCCGTCGGCAATGATGCCCTGTTCCAACAGTTCTTTATAGATCTTGGAATCGATGTGTTTTAT
>JBKEDH010000132.1:0-6313 GCA_047975295.1 Aestuariibaculum sp. | reverse complement strand
TTGGTTAAAAGTACAAGATATTATTAGACTTATTGACATAAGCCTTGAATTTTTCAATTTTGTAGAGACTCAATATTTGTTTACCAAACTAAGAGCCAGTTTAAATTTATATCAATTGTTTTTCTATATCTCTTTTGTGCATAATTTCGTTAAAATTTCATCAAGTAGCCCAGCTATTATCTTCTATTTTGCCTCATTAGGCAGCAAAAATAAACTTTACAAAAAGTCTATCATACAAATTTAAACAGGCTCTAATTAAAAAAACCTTAAAGATTTGCTTAAATCTTTAAGGTTTAATATATTAAGGTGTTTTTTTTAGACTAAAAACAGTTACAAATTAAATGCTGCTCCGACCGAAACTGTAAACTGATTGTGCAGTTTTTCTGCTGGTGTTAGATTATCTGCATATTTTGCAAACGGAAAATTAAATTCGGTGTAAACACCAAAGCCATCGGTAAAAAAATAACGTGCACCTATATGGCCTCCAAAGTTTTTAAGACTAAAACTTAATCCGGGGTAAACATCGAAATTAGGATCTACGTTTATTACATTTCCTAAATTGGCATTAAAACGTGCTTTAAGGTCGATACGATCTCCAAAGTCGGCATCGATTTCGTCTTTTACGCCCAAAGCATAAGTGGAAGATATACCCAAGGAAATATTCTCGCCCACGCCAAAATCGTAACTGGCATTAAGGCCAGTTGCATTGTTCTGAAAATTCATCCCTACTTGAAATTTGCTATCGCCTTTACCGCTAAAAGCCTGCCCATTAACCAAATAAACGCTTAATGCTAATGCTATAAAAAGAATTTTTTTCATGTGTTTCATTTTTCATAAAATTAAGCTGCAAAGATAAGCAAAAAAAGAAAATAGATGATTTTTTCTACAAGATTTTGTTTGTTCGCTTTAAGGCCTGCTCATTTTTCCAATCAATCCATTTTTGACCTTTTATCCGTCTCATAGTATTGTCGAAATTACGCATAATGACCAAGTTATAAAGTGCCCTGCTAAAATTGCCGGGATTTCGTGCAATAGCACGTAAACTCATGGAAAAGCCGGCTGTTACATAGCGCATATAGTGCCAATACCCTTCGGGCATATACAGTATTTCGCCATGACACAAATCGGTTTTATAGCCAGATGCTTGTTTTAACATGGGCCATTTTTCGAAATCGGGATTATAAAAATCGATATCTTCTCGGGTAATTAACGAGTGTGGTATTTTGTACAGATATTTGGTTTGTTTTTGGTCGAAAAGGATAATGTGTTTCTTTCCTTCAAAATGAAAATGGAAAATATTGGCCAAATCGATATCGTAGTGCATAAAGGTATATGAATCTTCGCCACCAAAAAACAACATGGGCAGCCCTTTCATAAGTTTTAAGCCAAAATCGGGATAGGTAAAATCGTCTTGAAGTTGTGGAACTTCTTTTAAGATGTTCCACAAAAAAATGCGATAGCGGGTGGGTTCCTTTTTAAGCAAATCGACATAATCGCTCATTTGCATTTTGGCATGAGGTTCGTTAAAACCGTCTTTATAGTCAACCGGTCGGTCGTCGTAAAGTGGGACGGTCTTGTCTCCGGCAACACTTTTCATATAATCCAAATTCCATTTGGTAAAGGCTGGCCAATCTTCAATAAAACGCTC
This sequence comes from Aestuariibaculum sp., assembly GCA_047975295.1. GTDB lineage: Bacteria > Bacteroidota > Bacteroidia > Flavobacteriales > Flavobacteriaceae > JBKEDH01. Next base: position 4,665 of record JBKEDH010000132.1, on the reverse strand, counting down.
AATAACCACGGGTTTTTGGGGTTTAAAATAGTTTTTTATAAAAGCCGACTTGGTTATGGTTTTTACGCGAGGGATTTCTTGTAGATTCAAATGATGGTGTGTTATAAAATTACATAACCCAAAGTTAATAAATTGTTATGTATTTTTGAAATATATAGAACAGATCATCAGGGCAAAACCCTACTTTAACGTTAAGAACTTTGATTAAGTAGTGGTTATTCCATGCGGCTTTTAGTCTTTTGCCTTGTATTCCTTGCTTTTCTGTTTTTTCATCATATTGAGTGCAATTTTGAGCAAGATGGAATAGTTCTGTGCTGAATTTCCAATTCTTTTTCTTGAGGCATCCTCAAAAAAAGCCTATATCCAAACACCAATGTAGTTTGGTTTTATTAACTGCTACATTTAATTTTATCCTAAAGATAGAATCTATAGTTTCTTTTGTTATTACAGTTGTGTCTCTAATTTTTTGGAGTAGGAGGAGGGGGAAGCGGATGAATACTTTTATTTATTATTAATGAATATACTTCTTTATTGTCTATCTTTTTTTGCACATTTGAATTGCAACTAATAAGACTAACAGTTAAAGTGCTTAATAGCAAGAATGATTTATATATTTTTAATCGCATTTTATTTCTGTATTTTTTATGAACTCGTTTAAACTTTTTCAATTGTAAGTTTTATCTATGGTAAGTTTACATGGCTGAAAACCAAGGTTGGTTAATTTGAATTCTAAATTGGTTTCATCTTTTTTAAGCTTAAAAACAGCTGTACCTTTTTCATTAGTAGCAATACCGCTATAACTATGTTTGGACAGGTTATCCTTATTATGATATTTACACAGTACGGATCGGGCAAGTTGTAGTTTAAATCGTATAAAATAACTTTACGCTTATAGAATCTTTGCCGTAAGATGGTAATCCGTCTCATTAAAGGGGTGGAATTACCTTTTTTTAGAAAGAACAATATTTTGTAAACTATTAATTAGTAATCTGTTACCTTGCTTTTTCTTTGTTTTCTTTTTGGTTATGATTACTTATAGCCATTGTTATGGTTTGTATTTATTTAGTTCATAAAGAATCCAAAATAAAAAAATGGTTTTAATTTATATATCCAAAATAGTCTGTAGCATAAGTAATTTTCCAGTCATGTTTTGTTTTTTCAAAATGGAAAATTAAGTCTCGTCCATGTTTGTCTTGAAATCTAAATACACATAAAATTACGGCTTTATCAAAAGAGTGATTATAAACAATTCTTGAAAAATTAAACCTATAGTCTATTTTATGGTATAAACCCGACCTAAATTTCGGTAAATGTTCTTTTGGGTTGTAATAACAAATAGAATCGAAATCGAAATAATTTATTTTTGTTGCCTTTTTAAGTTTTATACAGTTAATATCAATAGGAAAAGGTTTGTCTACCATATCACTTAATTGATAAAACCCAAGAAAATTATCGTTTTTTACCATTTTTATTAGTGTATCATAACTTGGCATTCTAACATAGGAGGCAGTATCTATACCAATCGTTCTAAATTCATTAATATATTTTAGTGTTCCCTCTTTCATTTCTAACGAATCCTCTTTTGATAATTTGAATCCTACAGGGTATAAACTTATAGGGCTAATATAAGCCGCAACGGAATCAATTGATTTACTGATAATTTGGCAATTATCTTGTTTTGTTGGTTTATTTATTTTGGTATAATTGTTCTTCTTGTTGGTGCAATTAACAATTAGTATAAAAAGAATAAAGTATTTGATAAGTTTTGTTTTCATTTAATTACAATTTTTTCCAACGGTTGTTGTTTCTAACACTTTAGCTCTTTTATTTTTATAATCGGAATTATTAAAAAAAATATTCTTCTTTTTATAAGGGTCATAATAGCGGTCTTTACCATAGTCTTCTAATCCTTCCCAAGCAAATGGGAGGTAGTAATCTACGGTATACTTATAACCGTCTACTTCCCTTAATGCTCTTGCAATTGGATAAATATACATATCGGCCATATGCTGGTGTTGTGCATTAGACGTAGCCCTATCGTAAACACCTTCTTTTACTTTATAAAAATGATACCAATTATAAAGATTTATTCTATTATTAGGGTCAGCATTACCTCCATTTTCCTTAACATATCTAAATATTTCAGCATGTATGCCTTCGTGTAATATGGATGCTACTGTTTCTAATACTGTATTTTCCGTTTGGGCTATAATTATGGTAAGATTGTTGTTTTTTAAATCTTTTGGGTCTGTACACATAACAGATCCTCCCGCATCGCATTTCCCATATTCAAATATTAAGTTGTATTTAGCCCCCGGAATACCAAAAAGACCTATGGTTTTATTGAATAAGTTACCATTAGTATTCTTTAGGATTTCATAGGCACATTTTTCTTTACCTGTAAGTTGCGAGTCATCGATTTTATCATCAACAATTGTACCACTGCCACCATCAAAATCCCAAACTGGGTCAAAATCTATTTCCTCATCGGTATCGGGGCTTTCAAAGGGGGTAGAGTAGTCTGTTTTCGGTTCGTAGTTATAGTCATCGTCGTTATCATCATTGTTGTTTGTGCCATTTATTACCACCTCGTCCAAAATTTCAAGATCGGCCTCATCGCCATCTTGGCCACAGCCCTTTTCGCTCATTACCCAGACTCTGCCACAGGAATCGAAAAATGAGATAGCACAATCTGCAACAATTTCTGAAGACACAACATAGCAACGTTTGTTGGTTAACTTTGTGTTTTTGGCACTTTGCTGAGGATAGGCCGTATTAAAAAAAACATCCAGGTAATTGATGAAAAAAGGTGCGCTGCCGTTTAACGGATAGCTTTTGTCCTTAAAAAACCAATAGTTTCTTTCTCCATTGTGGTAATAGGCCACAAGAAATTTTTTGTCGGCCCTATTGGGCGACAATAAAGGGAAAACAATGGCGGTTTGGTTGTTGGCTTCGGGTATTGTAATAAATGTGGCGTTGCTTATGTCCAGATGTCCGTTCTTTTTGCTGAAATAATGGTTGGTATAGTGCTTGGAGTTGTAGGCGGTTATTTTTTCAGATAAACCCTGTACAAGAAAGTTTAGGCTGTCCTTTTTGTTTTCCAATGTGGGTAAAACAACCGTTGTATCAGTTTCTGTATCAATTGGTTCTTCGCTTTGGCAACTCCATAAAAACCCTGTAATCCCTATAATAAAAAGGACAAATTGGGTTAGGTGTTTAAGGGTTGTGGGTTGTGGGTTGTGGGTTGTGGGTTGTTCATTTAATTTGTTTTTAGTTGTATAGAGTATATGCTATTAAGTGTTTAATATAGTAATTTTTTTACAATTTAAAAAGAACAAAGCACATTGTTTTCCTACTTCACACTAAAAAAGGATTTTAAAATTAGAATAAAGTAATTTTAAAACCCTTTCCGTACAAACTATAAAAGTGATTTACTGTGCCCACCATACAGACTCGGTAGGAGCCTTTTCGTTGGCTTTAATATTATCGAAATTGGCATCCAATTCGGCAATGGGGTAAGATATTCTACGAATCCACTCGCCCGCAAAAGGACTTGTTGTATCGGGTTCTTCAAAACGAAGCTGCAAGCCTTTAAATACATCGGGCGAAAAATTATAACGCCGAAAATCGTTATAAGTTTCGGTATTATGTACGTTGGCAATGTACTTTTCTTTCATGATATGGTTTAGCATAAGTCCGCTTTCGCCTACTGCCACTACCGTATCGGCCAGGTAATCGGCACCATCCACTCCAATTTCTGTCATACTTGCCGTAATACCGTCCAAATAGGCATTGTACGCTTCGGTTGTAGTGCCGCTGCTTGTAGTTGTGCCTCCATTGGACAAAAAGGCGGCTTCGGCTTTTATAAACATAGCCTCTGCGTAGGTGATTACGGTTAAGGGTGCACCAGAACTGGTAAGGAAACCACCATCTTTATAGAATGTATTTCCGGGTTCGCCATCGGACGATTCACCGGCACCGCCATTTACAAAACCGCGCCAAGGGTCTCCGGGTACACCTTCATTTTCGTAAATGGCAGGCAGTCGTGGGTCGATATCTACTACGCCACTTTCAAAAGGATATATGTTACCATTCATCATATTGATAATTTGGGTGTTGGGTGCATAATAAAAATTATTGGTGCCACGTGCCAAAATATTGGTTGAATAATATGGATTTATTTCACCTTCGGGGAATGATAAGGTGAAATTATCATCATTCGAGGTAAATCCATTTGAGATGGTTGCTAATACTTGGCTGGCTGTTACACCACCATTTTTTAGCATGTGCAATTGCAAACGGGCTTTAAATGTATAGGCCAAGCGCATCCATTTGTCGGTATCTCCTTTATAGATAAGGTCATCGTTGCCCAATGAATAGTCGGAAGTATCGGCTGTAGATAATAGGGCGATGGCCTCATCCAATAAATTGACCATTTGGTTGTAAACGGTTTTGCCATCGTCTATATTTGGTTTAGGAAATTCAAATGGTTTTCCTGCTTGGGTATATGGAACATTGTCCCAGTTATCAACTGCAAAGCTTACATTCATGGCCGTTATAATTTTGGCCACCGCTTGGTAATGTGTTGCGTTTAAATCTTCGGCTTTTTCCTGTACGGTGGTAATATTGGGTAAAACTTTGGTGTATATATTGTTCCAAGTATCG
>JBKEDH010000116.1:0-22746 GCA_047975295.1 Aestuariibaculum sp. | reverse complement strand
GATTTTATATTCCTTTCGCATAAGCCTATAATTTCGACAATACGCTTTTGTCTTGTGGTGTTCCGCTTGGCTTGGTTTAGCCAATAGAGGTAACTTTTCCTGTACGATGGAGCAAAGTTTTTATAGTTTTCGAAGGCTTTTTGATTGTTGTTGAATTGAAGTTGTAAATCTTTGGGAATAATGCCGTTTTCAACATCGTCTAAAGCTGTCCAACTGCCATTTTTTTTGGCAGTCTCTATTTTGGTAAGGCCACTTTGGTGCATTAAGTTTTTGGAAATCAATGTATCAACATAACACTTGTTTAGGGCACTCCAAACACTTTTATCGTTTCTGGGCGAAAAATACTGTCGTCGTTTTCCATCGCCCATATTTTTAACGGTAGAATCGATCCAGCCGTAACACAAAGCTACTTTTACAGCATCTTCCCAACGCATGCTTGTATTGTTGTGCCCAACTTTATAGAAAATAAGATAAATACCTTTTGAAACCACATGGTTTTCGTGAAGCCATTTGCGCCATTCGGTATCGGTTTTAAAGTAAAGCTCCTTTATTTCCGTCAATTTTAAATCTTTTTGCTGCTAATGTAAAAATTAGGGTTTATCGTTAAGCTGTCGATTTTCGATTTTAACTTTAAAGTTTGCCATTCGGCTTTTGGATAAAGCCATTGTTCGTTGCCTTCAATCTCAATTTTTATGGGCATATCGAAACCATTAACGATATTTATCCAACGAAATTTCAATTCTTTTTTGTTACAGCTATATTCCAAAGTGGGAATATCAATGGTTCTAAGATATTGGTTGAAAAATTCGGTAAGGTCAATGTTGGTTTCTTCACTTAAAAAAGTTTCAATTTGCTGTGTGGTAACCGTTTTATGATAAAATCGCAAATTCATTTTGTTAAGTATTTTCCTGAATTTTTTATCGTCTTCAATAAGCTGCCGTAGGGTGTGTATCATGTTAGCACCCTTATAATACATATCGCCCGAACCTTCGTGGTTTACATTGTATATGCCAATAATAGGGCGGTCGTTTAAAATATTTTGGCGTGTGCCAATGCTGTATTCGTTTCCTGCTTGGGTGCCGAAGTGGTAATCGACGTACAGGGCTTCGGAGTATGCCGTAAAACTTTCATGAATCCACATATCGGCAATATCCACATTGGTAATGCTATTGGCAAACCATTCGTGACCGGCTTCGTGAACGATTATAAAATCGAATTTAAGGCCCCATCCCGAACCCGATAAATCTCTGCCTTTATAACCATTTTGGTAGCCATTGCCATAGGTTACCGAGCTTTGGTGTTCCATGCCCAAATATGGTGTTTCTACCAATTTAAAACTATCCCTGTAAAACGGATATTGACCAAACCAATGTTCGAAAGCCTCTAACATTAAAGGTACTTGTTTAAATTGTGCTTTGGCTTTGTCTAGATTATCGCGAAGTACGTAATAATCCAAATCCAGATTTCCTCCTTTGCCTTTGTAAACTTCGTTAAAATGAACGTAATCGCCAATATTCACGTTAACTCCATAATTGTTAATAGGGCTGCCCACAAACCAATTGTAGGTTTTGGTATCGCCGTTTTGTATAACGCTGCGCAAACGCCCATTGGATACATTGGTGAGCTTACTCGGAACATTTACACTAATAAGCATACTGTCCACCTCGTCGTACATATGGTCTTTGCAGGGCCACCAAACACTGGCGCCCAAGCCTTGGCACGATGTGGAGACAAAAGGATTATTGTTTTTGTCCTGTTTCCACGAAAAACCACCGTCCCAAGGTGCACGTTTGGCTTCTTTTGGGTGGCCTTCATAATATACATTAATGCTTTGTACACTACCTATTTCCTGATTGTTGTTTAGTGTTATAAAATGGGCATTGCCGTTGGTTGTAACCTGTAATTCCTGCCCCTCTTGTGTAGCTTTGGTTATTTTTAAAGGTGCCTGTAAATCAATCTGCATGACCGATTGGTTTTTTAAAACCTTATATTGGATTGTGTTTTTACCCGAAATGGATTTGTTATCAATATCCACTTTAATATCCAAATGATAATAGGTTAAATCCCACCAAGAACGTTCCGGAGTTATCGTACCCCTTAATGTGTCCTGTTTTGTAAAGTATTCCTTGTTTTGAAGAAGTTGTGCTTCGGTATAAAAAAAGGACATGGATAATATTGAAAGAAGAAGGCAGCGTAAATTCATTGGTGTCTGTTTTTTTATGGAATGCCAAGCAATATACGATTAAATACCAAAAACAACTTTAGAATTATACTTAAATAACCACCTTTCCTTAACATGCTGTTTTACAACCATAACCTTTTGGTTTTTCGGCATAGATGGTAATACTGAAAATACCTGTATTTCCTAATTTAAAAATTTTAAATTCGGTTTCATCTAAATAGCACTTATGTTGATTTTAAAAGTAAAACAACATACAGTTTTCTAAACATTTAGTAGGTAAACAGGTGTGTATAGAGCCATTTAGAGGTTTCCCTAATTGGATAAGTTAGCAACAACCTATCTGAATTTTAACCAAATTGCTGCATATAGCATCTGTTAGCAATATATGGTTTTTTACTTTTTTACGTTCCTATTTCTGTGTAAGGTTAAAGGTTTTCGTGTATAGCCAAACAGACGATAGTCTTTTATTAAATCTGCCGTTCCTTCAGGAACCATATTTTCCCATCCGGTCTCACCTTCGGAAATCATACGTAAAATTTCCCGGGAGAAAATATTGAGGATACTTTCGTCGTAATCTTCAATATCAACTACCTTACCATTATATTTAAAGAATTTGTACAATTCTTTCATACGTGGGTAAACTTTAAGGTTTTCGCTGGTTATAAGTTCTCCGGTTTTAGAATCTAACATAGGGTACAGGTAAACCTTTAAATCCTTAAAAAACAACTTACCAAAAGCCTCTAAAATACCACCACTTAGGTGTCTGTAATATTTCTCGTCGAAGATATCGACCAAATTACTAACCCCCATGGCAAGTCCCATTCTGGCCTTACTGTAATTGGAGAAATATTCGACTACCTTGTAATATTCCTGAAAATTTGTAATCATTACCGAATGACCGAGTGAACACAGCAAATCGGCTCTGTCGATAAAGTCCTGCTCATCGATTTCTCCTTCGGCACGAAGATTGGACAACGTAATTTCGAAAACAACAACAGTGTTGTCTTTATCTACTTTTCGTTCCTTTACGAACATTTCATACGATTTCTCGTACATAGCCATATTTACCTTGGTTACCGGCCTAAAACTGCCACGTAATGCTAAAATATTTTTTTTATAGAATACTTTTGCAGGTAAAACATTATTTCCGTCAGGACCGAACATAACGGCATCGGTCATGCCGTTTTTTACCAGTTGCAAACTCATTAATCGGTTATCGACATTCTGGAAAACAGGTCCGGAAAAGTTAATGGTGTCGATTTCCATTTGGTCTTTATCTAAGTGATCGTACAAATAACGTAGCAGTTTTTTAGGCTCGTTATACTTGTAGAAAGCACCATAAATAAGATTGGTACCCAAAGCGCCAAGCGTTTCCTGTTGTAATCTGGCATCTGTTTCCTTAAAACGAACATGTATAATAATTTCGTTGTATTCGGCACTAGCCTCAATTTGATATCTTATACCAACCCAGCCATGACCTTTATATTGCTTGGCAAAGTCGATGGTTGCGACCGTATTGGCATAGGCGAAGAATATTTTTTCGGGATGTTTATCTCTTGTAATACGCTGTTCCATAAGGTTTATCTCATGCGACAACATTTTGCGCAATCGTGCTTCGGTTACGTACCGACCATCATCTTCGGCTCCATAAATGGCATCACTAAAATCTTTATCGTAAGCCGACATGGCTTTGGCAATAGTGCCCGAAGCGCCACCAGCTCTAAAAAAATGGCGACAGGTTTCCTGTCCTGCACCAATTTCGGCAAAAGTGCCGTATATATTTTTGTTCAGGTTAATTCTTAACGCTTTAGACTTTAACGAGGGAATGTCTTCAAAATCCCTGTCTCCTTTTATGTGAACATCCATTGTTTTTAGCTTATTATCAATAGCGGTGTAAAGATATTAAATAAGTGATTGATACAAAAAAATAAGCTTACTTTTGTACAAAGTTTTAAACATTTTGAAAATTACATTTCTTGGTACGGGCACTTCTCAAGGTATTCCCATAATAGGATGCGAGCACCCTGTGTGCCTTAGCAATAACATTAGGGATAAGCGTTTGCGGGCATCGGTTTTGGTCGAGTGGGACAAATATGCTTATGTTATAGATTGTGGACCGGATTTTAGGCAGCAAATGCTACAGGTGGCATGTACCAAAATAGATGGTATTTTGTTTACGCACGAACATGCCGACCATGTTAACGGTCTGGACGATATTCGCCCCTTTAATTTTATGCATGGCAACTTGCCTATTTATGCCCATAAACGGGTTTTAAAATCGCTCACTAAACGTTTCGATTATATTTTTAAGAAGGAGAATAAATATCCGGGAGCGCCATCGGTTATTAAAAGTCGTATAAAAAACAAAGCTTTTAAACTTAATAATATAGAAGTTACACCTATTAATGTTAAACATGGTGAATTACAGGTTTTTGGATTCCGATTTAACGATTTTGCTTATTTAACCGATTGTAAAAAAGTAAAAACCAAGGAAATAAAAAAACTTAAAAATATAAAGGTTTTGGTTGTTAATGCTTTACGGCAAGAGCCTCACCACTCGCATTTTAATTTGCAGGAAGCCTTAAATTTTATTAATGAAGTAAATCCGGAAGTAGCTTACATTACCCATATTAGCCATATGTTGGGCTTTCATAACGATGTTGAAAAAACATTGCCAAAAAATGTACATTTGGCCTACGACGGATTGGAATTAAATATTTAGAACAAGTGAAAAAGCATATTTCGATTTATATTATAGCATTTTTAAGTTTATTGGCCATTTTCCAGTATGTAAATGCCAAACATATTTTTGATGACACCAATAAAAGATTGGCGAAGTACAAAACAGAATTTGAAACATATAAAGATTCGGTCGTTGCATTGGAAAATATAATAACAGATCTGTCGTATTTTAATTTTGCCAAAAACGAAGACGCTTTAAGTTATTTTGAAAACAAAGACATTCATGTTTCGGGGCTTGAAGCCCATATAAAGGACGAGCTTTACAAATACAACAAAGCAAAAGGAGAGCACGCCATAATTCCGTACAGTTCCAGTAAAGGGAAACAGATACTTATAAACAATATTAAATTACTTAACCATAAATGGATTATAGCCGATTTTTCCGATGGTGAATTTTGGGGCGAGATAATACTAAACTATCAAATAGATAGTGATAAAAGAGTAACGTTTACATTATTGGATTCGTTTCTTTATCCTTTTGATTAGATTATTTTTTGCGATACGCAACCCCTTTTTGTTTTTTGGTCTCGCCTACATATGAATATTCAAAAGTATAGGACGAATCGGTAGTGGTAAGTATTTTTAGGTGGATATCTTTATGCTCGGCCATGTTTTTGGGGTTTATGGTTTTAAAGATCATTTCGCAATCGTTAATCCAACGCACCTTCGATGAATCTGTTTTATTGTTATAGGTTTCTATTTGGATGGTTTCGTTACGTTTAAATTCCGATTTGTACAATGTACCATCTATTGTTATTTCACTAAAAAAATTACCCGTTTTATAATCGTTACAATTTCTGGAAGAGGTATAACAGCCAAAAAACAATAAACAGAGTAGGATATATGTAAATTTCATCATTATATTTTTTATGGAAGCAAATTTACTTTAATTCTTTAAAATTTTTAAACGTTCCGTCTGTATAAAAAATAACAATACGTTCAATAGTTTTTATTTCAGATTTGTCTTTGGTAGAATTAAAATCCATTGGATTAATAGTTTTATTTTCAATTTTAGAAGCCTTATCACTTTTGTTTACATTTGTAACATCGGGATTTTTATTAGTGTTTACGGGGGTTGAAGGAAAATTCCCTTTGCCATTTAACAACCAATACAGTTCTACTTCGGGGTAGGTAGATAATATTTTCAAAATGAAATCCAAACTGGGTTTATTTCTTCCGGAAAGGATATGAGAAATACTGGAACGTTGAACACCTATGTTTTCAGCAAAAGAAGAAGCGCTTTCGCCGTAATAGTCTATTATCGTCTGTAATCGCTTTGTAAAGGCTTCAATATTTATCATTGTAAACAATAAGAATAGTTTGTGTATGTTACAAATGTAATTAAAACTGTTTTAATTTCAAATAACGCAATATTATTTCAGTAAAAAATCTATATTTTTACTTTATATAATATAGTTTAATTTACTGAAATATAGTTTTTTACATTTTGTTTTAATAAATTTAATTTAGTAACGTTCGTGATAATACTTTTTAAATACTAAACTGTTTACATTTTTATACAAAAACAAAAAACAATCTGTTTACATTTGTAAAAAACAGATTGTTTACATTTGTTATTTATTATATTGATTATGCAAGCAGAAAGGATTAGCAACTTATTTTTAAAAAACAAAGAAGTTTCTTTAAAGCACCGATATATTACCAATACGCATATCGAACCTTTATTGGAGGCTGTGCAAACCGAGATTATTGGGCGATCGGTTTTAAATAAGCCCATTTATGGTTTTAAACTTGGTAGTGGCACTAAAAAAGTGCTTATGTGGTCGCAAATGCACGGTAACGAATCCACAACCACAAAGGCGCTTTTCGATTTGGTAAACACATTTAACAATAACGATATTGCTTATATACTTGAAGCTTGTACGCTGTATATTGTACCTATTTTAAATCCCGACGGAGCCGAGGCTTATACCCGTTTAAATGCCAATCAAATTGATTTGAATCGCGATGCTCAAAACCAGACCCAGCCGGAAAGTAAAGTGTTGCGTAAAATATTTAACGATTTTAAACCCCATTTTTGTTACAACTTACATGGGCAGCGCACCATATTTAGTGCAGGTAAAAGCAATAAGCAGGCAACGGTATCGTTTTTATCGCCTGCACAAGATAAAGCTTGTAGTGTAACGGCTAACAGAAAAATTTCTATGGAGATTATTGGTGTAATTAACCGAGCTTTGCAAACTGTTGTCCCCGGGCAGGTTGGGGTTTATGACGATGCTTTTAATATAAATTGCGTGGGAGATGCTTTTCAAAGTGAAAATGTGCCCACCATTTTGTTCGAAGCCGGACACTATAACAATGATTACGCAAGGGAAAAGACCCGGGAATTTATATATATGTCATATTTGGTTTCTTTAAGCTACATTGCTAAACATACTGTAACTGGTGCAGAATACAAACCGTATTTTGATATTCCCGAAAACGAAAAATTATTTTTCGATATTATCATAAAAAATGCCAAAACAGAAAATGGAATAGAAGATATAGCATTTTTATATAAGGAGATTTTACAGAATGGCCAGATAGAATTTTTACCTATTTGTGAAAAAATAGGAGATTTGGATGGCTTTTTTGCTCATAGGTATATCGACGCCAATAAATTATTGGTATTGGGTGCGAATAAGAATACAATTACCGTGGGTAGCGAAAACGTTTTCGTATTAATAAAAAATGAAAAAATATCATTAAAAGCATAATTAAACTGTAAAAAGACATGTATTTATTAATAAAAATATATTATTTTTGAAAAATATTTAAAGATTGATTAATTATGGGGAAAATAAAATTAGACGAAATAGACCATCAAATTCTGGATATGTTAATCGATAACACCAGAATACCATTTACCGATATCGCAAAAAAATTATTAATCTCGGCAGGAACAGTTCATGTTAGAGTCAAAAAAATGGAGGAGCAAGGTATTATAAGGGGGTCTTCGTTAATGTTGGATTATAAGAAATTGGGCTATTCGTTTATTGCTTATGTAGGTGTGTTTTTAAACAATACGTCGCAAACCAAGTTTGTTCTGGAGCGTATTAACGAAATACCATATGTTACTGTTGCCCATATTACTACAGGAAAGTTTAATATTTTCTGTAAAATTCGAGCCAAGAGTACCGAACACGCTAAAGAAGTTATCTTTTTGCTAGATGATATTGAAGGTGTGTACAGAACGGAAACCATGATTTCGCTTGAAGAAAGTATAAATGATAAAAAACGTTTAATGCATTCTATATTTAACGACATGTAAAATCTTACATTTAAATACCTGAAAAGCTGCCATTTATGGTGGCTTTTTTTATGAAACCGTATTTAGCAGTATTAATATGTATTTAAAAGATTTTTTTTCTAAATTAATAATTATACCTGTAAATTTCACCGAAATTATAAAAGAAGTGACATTTAGGTATGGTATTTAATTCTTTAGAGTTTTTTATTTTTCTGCCAACTGTTTTTTTTCTATATTGGATTGTATTCAAAAAACATTTGAGGGCACAGAATGTGCTCATTCTAATTTCCAGCTACATATTTTACGGTATGTGGGATTGGCGGTTTTTGTCTCTTATACTTTTAAGTACCATTGTTGATTATTTTGTTGGGATTAAAATTTATTCCAACGATAATAAATCAAAACGAAGATCTTGGCTTTGGGTAAGCGTAATGTTTAATGTTGGATTGCTGGGCTTTTTTAAATACTATAATTTTTTTGTTGATTCGTGGGTAGATTTCGTATCGGTTTTTGGCTATGAGATAAGAAGCAAGTGGACATTGCAGGTTATCTTGCCTGTAGGTATCTCGTTCTATACTTTCCAAACCATGTCGTATTCTTTCGATATTTACTATAAACGCCTGAAACCAACTACCGATTTTTTATCTTTTGCAGCCTTTGTTGGTTTTTTTCCGCAGCTGGTAGCAGGTCCTATCGAAAGAGCTTCCAATTTACTTACCCAGATTTTAAATAAACGCACATTTAACTATAAACAAATTGTAGATGGTTTAAAATTGATATTGTGGGGTTTATTTAAAAAAGTAGCAATAGCCGATGCTGTAGCCCCAATCGTGGACGATATTTTTTTAAATTATGTCAATTATCCGGCCTCCACGTTAATACTTGGTGTTACGTTGTTTAGTTTTCAGGTTTATGGTGATTTTAGTGGGTATTCCGATATTGCCATCGGTACATCTAAATTGTTTGGAGTGGAGTTGATGTCGAACTTTAAATTTCCAAATTTTTCACGAAATGTTGCCGAGTATTGGCAGCGATGGCACATTTCTTTGTCCACGTGGTTCAGGCATTATATTTATATACCACTGGGTGGCTCTCGGGTTAGTAAATTAAAATCGGTAAGGAATATCTGTATTGTGTTTTTAGTGAGTGGTTTTTGGCATGGGGCAAACTGGACCTTTATTTTTTGGGGTGCTTTTCATGCATTGGTCTTTATCCCTGTCTTTTTAATGGGTCGGAACACAATCTATAAAGGAACGGTTATTGGGCAAAATAGCGTTTTCCCTTCCTTAATTGAAATAGGGCAGGTACTGTTAACTTTTGGAATTGTTACTTTTTCGAGGATATTTTTTAGATCGGAATCGATAACTTCGGCATTTGGCTTTTTGGATAAGATGTTTACCGATTTTAGTTACCAGGCCTATATGCATCCAATGGGCTATCGTATGTTAGATTATTATGTGTTGCTTGCATTGTTTGTTCTATACGAATACAGAATACGAAAAGATGAACGCTCTCCTTTTAAGTTTAAATCAAGAGCGGTTAGGTTTATTGCCTACACTATGGTAATATTGCTTATGCTGTTGTTTTACGACGATGGTGTAGATAGATCGTTTATTTACTTTCAGTTTTAAGAGTCTCTTCCTGTTTTATGTAGTTTGCAATAACATTAGCCACCATGTTTCTGCCGTGATTGTTCCAGTGCATATCGTAAATTAAGGTAGTAGGAGTTTTCGATTTTTCGAAAGCCATGCCAAAATCCAGATACTTGTAATTAACAGAATCGCAATAATTTAAAAAAGATGTGCTGGTGTATCTGGAATCGAGTACAATAACTGTTTTGTTCTTGTTGAAGCCGTAAGTATTAACAAGTGTTTTAAAATTTTTTAAATAGGTTGAATGGTTGGTTTTTTGTAAAACAACAGCTTCTGTGCTATCTGTCTGTTTATTAGAGGTAGGAGCAAAAGCAGAAACAATATCACGCTTAATCTCTTTAAAAGGCTCGGTAAGCCCCATGTTGTCCAAGTAATTAAAAAGTTTTACTTTTCGCTCTATTCTTGAGGTTAAAAAGTATTGGGAGTCAATCCAATATTGGTCTGGCTGGTAGGAATTTCGTTTAAGGTCATTCTCGAATTTTAAGTAGATAAAAATATAATCAATCAATTCGAATTTATCCTTGTAAGCATTTATTAAATGGAGCTGATCGGCAAAATCGTATCCGGAGTGGCCATATTCGAAAACCGGAATATTGTTGCCTAATTTATTTTCAATTTTTCTTCCTATCGAGTTATAATAATTTTGATGAAAACCTTCAATAAACGAATCGCCTATTATGGCTACATCGGTCCCGTTTTTGGTTGGGGTAAACTCCCTGTAAGAATTAAAGCCCGAATTGTTAATATGATATTCGGCAAAATTCATAAGACGATTGCCTTTTACCGCATATCCATTTTGCGATGGAGCGTAGGTCTTTACGTTTTTGTCGTTTATTATAAAATGTGGGTACTCGTCGTATAGATGGAAAAATCTTACAATAACCTCTAACGAAATGGCTATTAAAACAGCGTATAAAAGTACTTTAAATACCAATAATTTCATTTTTTCCACATATAATCAATACCATCAAGTACGATATTATTTTATAGAATTGCAAACATTAAACTGTAAATGAGATGATTAGTTGTTTTTTTTAGATGTACGGATGTTAAAGTAAGAAGCTAAGTATGTTTAAAAGATATCTTTTAACCGTGTACCCGTTCGGTTTTGCTTAGTTTTTGCATTATTTCGGCTTCGTAATCTAGTAATTTTTGCCATTTAGCATCAACTGTTTTTTTATCGCCATACGTTCTGGCAAATTTTAGAAACATGGTGTAATGGTTGGCTTCGCTAACCATTAAATTTCGGTAAAACATAGCAAGTTCTTTATCGGTCAATTCTTCAGATAATAACCTGAAGCGCTCACAACTTCTGGCCTCTATTAGTGCGGCATATAACAATCGGTGTACCAATTGATCGGTACGACTGCCACCTTTCGGAAAAAACTTCATAAGTTCAATTACATAGTCGTCCTTTCGGTCACGGCCTAAAACCCAGCCCCGTGCTATAATTTTATCATGCACCATCTTAAAGTGGCTTATTTCTTCTTTTACCAAAGCTACCATTTCCTGTACCAATTCGGTGTATTCGGGAAAGCTTACAATTAACGAAATGGCTGTGCTGGTTGCCTTTTGTTCGCAAAAAGCATGATCGGTTAATATTTCTTCTATATTTTTTTCTACTATATTTACCCAACGTGGGTCGGTTGGCAATTTTAATCCTAACATGGTTTACGATATATTTTTTTCTTTAATTTCTATTTGTCCGTTATGGTGTATGATAATTGAAAAATCTTTAAAAACACCGGTTTCCGGTACCAGTAAACAGGTGTTTAGGTATATGCTGTTTGGGGTAGTATTTTCTTCGTTTATCCATAAACTTTGCATAATGGCCTTGTCTCTAAAATTTTTTGGAACAAATTGTAAAAAATGATGCTTTGTGATGTTTTGGGAAACAACCAATGTATTGTCTTTTAAAATATCAAGTTTGGCTTCGAAATTCTTATAATAGTGTTTGGTAATACTATTTGTTTTCAATTTTACAGATTTAACAATGTAATCATGCTCAAGCGAATAATATTTTATCTTAACCCTAAAACCAGAGCTTAAAATAGTGTCTGTGTTGATTTCTGTATAAGATTTTGGTGTGAATGTTATTTCTTCGGAAAAAGACCTTAATAAATTGTTTCCTTTTAAAATTTCACGATTGTCCTTGTATTTTCGTGCCCTGCCATCGCAGCTTATAAAACTTATGCTAATACATAATAAAAAAATAAATTTATACATAGTAAATATAAAGTTGTTTGGAGGTTAAACATCCAAATCGAATGTTTTTCGTAATATATCGATATTGGGGTTTTTCTCTTTTAACTTAGTGTATTTTTCAATGGGTGTATAGGCATATTTACGTTCAATTTCTTCATTTACATCAATAGATAGGCTTATATCGAAATTGTTTAAAGCTTTGCGTATATACCCCAATAAATCGAACTGATTGCGTTCCAGTTCCACCTTGTTCGTCTCATTTGGAAATTCCAAATAAACAATAGCATCCTTAACCTTGGGTTTGTCTATCGACAATATGGATGCTAAGTTATGTTGGCCCTTTCGGCGTATTACACCTACATAATCGTACCAAACTTTCCTAAGTTCTTCTTCGGTAAATGGTTCTTTTGGTAGGTTTTCCTCTTCGACTACCACATCCATTTGTTTTATTTCATGCTCCTTTTTGGCTTTAATACTGCTTAGTGAAAGTCCGGAAACGCGCTGTTTATCTTGTTTTAATTCTGTTTTTTTAGGTACGAAAGGCTGTGATTGTTCGGGTTTTTGGATTTTTGCCTGAGCAGTTACATTAGGCAATGTCCCGACTTGTTGCTCAGGGATTTTATTAATTTTTATAGGGGTAATACCTTTGTTTTTAAAATAAGAAGCAGGGATTATGTAATGTTTGCTATTTTTTTTTTCTCCATCAAAAGTGATAGAGGCAAGCTGCATAAGGCATAATTCGACCAACAGGCGTTGGTTTTTACTGTTTTTGTACTTTAGGTCGCATGTATTGGCGAGATCTATGGCCTGCAATAAAAATGCCTGCGAAGCCTTTTTGGACTGAATAAGGTATTTTTCTTTGGTTTCTTCTCCAACTTCCAGTAAATCGATGGTTTCTTGGGTTTTGCTCACTAACAAATCCCGAAAATGGGAGGCAAGACCAGCAATATAATGATGCCCATCGAAACCTTTTGATAAAATGGAATTAAATTGGAGCAGTAAATCCGGAATTTTATTCTCCAGTATTAAATCGGTACTGGTAAAAAAGGTTTCGTAATCAAGAACGTTCAAGTTTTCGGTTACAGCCTGTCTGGTCAGTTTTTTTCCTGAAAAGCTTACCACCCGATCAAAAATAGATAGTGCATCCCGCATGGCACCGTCTGCTTTTTGGGCGATAATATGGAGAGCATCGTCATCGGCACTAACATCTTGTTCTTCGGCAATATACTTTAAGTATTTCTTAACATCTTTTACTGTAATTCGTTTAAAATCAAAAATTTGACAACGAGATAAAATAGTAGGTATTATTTTGTGTTTTTCGGTGGTTGCTAAAATAAAGACACAGTGTTTGGGGGGTTCTTCCAAAGTTTTTAAAAAGGCATTAAAGGCCGCTTGCGACAACATGTGTACCTCGTCGATAATATATACCTTGTATTTGCCTACCTGTGGCGGGATACGTACCTGGTCGGTTAGGTTTCTAATATCATCGACTGAATTATTCGAAGCGGCATCGAGCTCGAAAATATTAAAAGAAAAATCTTCATCTTCTTTTTCGGTGCCATCGCTATTAATCATTTTGGCCAATATGCGGGCACAGGTTGTCTTGCCAACGCCCCGTGGCCCTGTAAACAATAGTGCCTGTGCTAAATGGTTGTTTTCAATAGCATTTAGCAAAGTATTGGTAATGGCCTGTTGGCCAACCACATCTTTAAAGGTTTGCGGTCTATATTTCCGTGCCGATACTACAAAATGTTCCAAAATCTTGCTAAATGTTTATTGTAATGAAAACAAATTTAAAAATTCAATTTTTATTTTTGAATTTTAAGCCCCAAATTTAACAATAGTTATTAACAATGTTGGTAAATTTGTTTAAAGTGATGGATATTGCATGGATAAAGTCCATAAAAGTAAAAAATAATAATTGTTTCCTGTAAAATTGTATTTTTGCAGCAAGTAGGTCGCCTTATCGCTATTCTGATTTTTTATAGAATAGAGGAAAGTCCGAACACCATAGTGCAACATAGTGGTTAACGGCCACCAACCGTGAGGTTAGGACTAGTGCAACAGAAAGGATGTACAGGTAATGCTGTAGTGAAATCAGGTAAACTCTATGTGGTGCAATGCCATGTAAACCGGCTTTAAGGGCTGCACGTTCAGTGCCGGAGGGTAGGCAGCTAAAGAACATTGGTAACAATGTTTGGAGATAAATGATAAGGGCTTTGGTTAACAAAGTACAGAATTCGGCTTATAGACTTACTTAATAATATTTTAAAGTGCGGTGGTTGTGCCGCACTTTTTTATTGAACTCATTTTAGATAAAAGTGAAAACTTTTTTTTGTTGGCGTTAAAAGTGGAGATACCTGTCTATTTAGGTATTTAATATCGAAGGTTCCTGTTTTTCAAAAAAGCTAAATGTACTGCCTCCATATGTTTTCGAATAGCTAAAATATTCGCAGTTTTCCAGCTTAGTGTGTTTGGAGTGTTCGATAACCAAAAGCCCATTCTTGTTTAACAATTGGTTACCAAAGACCAATTTAGGAATTTTGTAAAAATCGTTTTCCGGAAAATGATAGGGCGGATCGGCAAAAATAATATCGGTCTGTACTCTGTATTTCCCCAAAAGCTTAAACACATCACTTTTTATAGTTTTTATGGGCATATCAAATTGTTTTGCCGTTTGGCTTATAAATTTAATACACCCATAATGCTGGTCCACACAGGTTATTTCGGTGGTTCCCCTTGAAACAAATTCGTAAGCGATATTTCCGGTTCCCGAAAATAAATCCAATACCGAAATTTGATTAAAATAAAAATGGTTGCCCAAAATATTAAATAGGGACTCCTTGGCCATATCGGTTGTAGGACGAACCGGTAATGTTTTGGGTGCCGTTATTTTTCTGCCTTTATGTACACCGGAAATAATACGCATTAAAAACCGTTTAAAAGTATAAAATTACTGTGATCGCTACTGGGTTGCGCTTCTAATTTATATTTGTACAAATCGTTTCGTTTACCAAAAAACACAAATCGGATATATTTGTGGGCTATGGTATAAAGTTCGCTATACTGATCGATATTACCCAGTAATATAAGTTGAAACAGTTCGGGGTTTAGCCCCAATTGTTCGGTTGTAAACAGAGTGTAATATATAAAATCCTCCTTGGTGGCATACTCGAATATATTGTATAGTAGTAGGTTTCCTTTATTGGTAACCGCCATCTTAAAGTGGTCTTCGGATACATCGATAAAAACTTTTTTGTTTTTGCTGTTTTTTTCGGCCTGCAGGATTTCTTCCACAAAAATAGTTGAAGCGTGTTTATAGGTAAAGTTGCCAAACTTATCGTAAATAAAATTATTGATGTTTACATAGGGCACATATACATTTACGGTATCGTTAAGCTGTATTTGGTCGTAGGATAAAAAATCCGATTTTAATATTTTATTGTTGAATTTTAGGTAATCGGCAATACTATCTTCATTAAATAAAGGAGAAGGTACTATGGCAGATAACTCGTTATCGTGAATTAATGTAATGGTGTTAAAGCGGGAATTGAGTATATTGTACGTTTTAAATACCTGCTCTAATTGCGTTAGAGCTTCGTGCGGGTTACATTTTTTGTTAAACCCTATTTGTTTTAAGGCTATAACGGTATTGGTATCCCTTTGCAGGACACAAAAAGAAAGTCCACTCAAACTCAATTGAATGGACAAATCTAAAATGGTTAGTTTGTTAGTTGTGTTATTCGTTGTCGCCATAATTTTTTGGCCAGTTTCCATTGGTTTTAACCTCTTCAAGAGAACCTACTTTTAGAGCATCGCCATTTACGCCATCAACCGAAATAACTTGGTTTTCCTGTACCAATAAATCCGGATCTTGATCGAATAGAATAATGTCTTTTTTAACAGAAGCTTCAAAAACAGGAATATTAATATTATTTTGGTTTAAAAAATTAGCCTTTAATTCGAACTTTTTACCAGGTTCGCCAACAGGTACATTCATCATGGTTTTATAACGGTCGGATTTTTTAAACAGGGAATCTTTAACAGGAACAAAGCCTAAAGTATCAATAACCACAATATCATCGTACATGTCCACACCGTACTGTCTGGTTAATTGCGGATTTAAAACACTGGAATCACGTCTTTGGGTCAAGGTAAACTTGGCTGTATCTATAAATTTTATTAAATCATCGAAACTACCGGTAAATTTCCCGTTTACTTGCTTATAAGCCAATTCGGCATCCCTAATATCTATTAATTTTTTTATAACTTCGGCATAACGCTTGTTCTTTTCCTTGTTAAACTGAATAGGGGTGTAGATGGATTTATAGGTTTGGTACCCAAGAAAAATAATAAGCCCCCACAATAAAATGTTTAATAAAGGCTTAATTTTCGATGGTACATATTTATCAATTACCCAAACCAAACCAATTGTAAGCAAGATTACCGAAATAGCGATAAGAATAAAGTTTAACATAATTTATAGTATTAATGTTTTGTTAATGGTCTTTCGCAAATCTACAATTTTTTTTTAATCGTTAAAACGTATTGAGAATAAAATCATTTTTATATTTGAATAATTTAATTTTTTTCGACCATTTAATGACCAATTCAGAATTTTATTCCCTTATAAAACAGCAATTTCCATTTCAGCCTACATTAAAACAAAATATTGTTCTGCAACAACTAACCGAGTTTATTTTTAGCAAGGAACCTAATGCTTTGTACTTGTTAAAAGGTTATGCCGGTACCGGAAAGACCACTATAATAAGTACTATTGTTACCAATTTATGGAAAATAAAAAAAAGTTCGGTTTTACTGGCTCCAACAGGAAGAGCAGCCAAAGTTATCTCCAACTATTCTAAAAAGGAGGCCTTTACCATTCACAAAAAAATATATTTTCCCAAAAAAGAGAAAGGTGGTGGTATTAAATTTGTCCTACAGCCCAATAAGCATAAAAATACCATTTTTATTGTAGATGAAGCTTCCATGATACCCGATACTCCCGGCGAATCCAAATTGTTCGAAAACGGCTCGTTACTGGACGATTTAATGCAATATGTATATTCGGGACATCAATGTAAACTGCTCCTTATTGGAGACACAGCACAATTGCCACCTGTAAAACTGGATTTAAGTCCGGCATTAAACGAAAATTCACTTTCTTTAAACTATAACAAGGAAGTGGTAAAAATGGAACTGGACGAGGTGGTGCGGCAGGAAAGGGATTCCGGTATTCTTGAAAATGCAACTCTACTTAGAGAAACATTGGCGAATAACAGTAATTATTTTAAATTCAATATTGAAGGTTTTACCGATATTATAAGGTTAATTGATGGTCATGACATTATGGATGCCATTAACGATTCGTACAGTAATCTGGGCAATGAGGAAACCGCTATTATTGTACGCAGTAACAAACGAGCCAATCTTTATAACCAAAACATACGAAGCCGTATTCTGTTTAACGAAAGCGAATTATCGGCTGGCGATTATCTTATGGTGGTTAAGAACAATTATTTTTGGATAAAGCCTACTACCGAAGCCGGTTTTATTGCCAATGGTGATATTGTCGAGGTTTTGGAAATTTTTAAAATAGAAGTGCTTTATGGTTTTAAGTTTGCCCAAGTTAAGGTAAAAATGGTCGATTACCCAAGCATGGTGCCTTTTGAAACCGTTTTACTTTTGGATACCATAACAGCCGAAACGCCATCGTTATCTTACGAAGATTCCAACAGACTGTACCAAGAAATTATGAAAGACTATGAAGACGAAACAAGCAATTATAAAAAATTCCTAAAAATAAAAGGAAATAAACATTTTAATGCTTTGCAGGTAAAGTTTTCGTACGCCATTACCTGTCATAAATCGCAGGGAGGGCAGTGGCACACTGTTTTTGTAGAGCAACCTTATTTGCCAAATGGTATAGATACCGATTATTTAAGATGGCTATACACGGCCATAACCCGGGCAAAGAATAAACTATATCTTATAGGTTTTAAAGATGATTTTTTTGAGGAATAGTTTTTGATTAAGTTTTTATTGAAGTAAATTGAAAAATAAATTTATATAATTATGGAAACCATTATTAGTATATGTTTGGGTATTGGACTGGCAGCCTCAGTCGGTTTTCGGGTGTTCTTGCCGTTGTTTGCCCTTAGTTTAGCTGCCCATTTTGGGGTATGGCCGCTTAACGAATCTTGGCAGTGGGTAGGTAGTGTGCCGGCACTTATAACTTTAGGTGTTGCTACTGTGGTAGAGATTTTCGCTTATTTTATTCCTTATATCGATAATTTGCTAGATTCCATTTCGGTACCATTGGCCGCTATAGCAGGAACGGCGGTAATGTTATCTACTGTCTCCGATTTAAGTCCCGTAATTACTTGGGCTTTGGCTATAATTGCTGGAGGAGGTACGGCTGCTGCCATTTCCGGCTCGGCAGGAGCAGCACGACTTACATCGACTGCTTCTACAGGGGGCGTTGCAAATCCCGTGGTTTCAACAATCGAAACAGGAACCGCAACAGCGCTATCGGTAGTATCTATTTTTATTCCTGTTTTGGCTGTTGTTCTTGTAGTATTTATTTTGTTCCTTATTTTTAAATTTTATAAGCGGTTTACCCGAAAAACAAGAATGGAGAAAAACTATCGGTAGATTTAAACAGGCTCTAATAATTGGTTTCGTATTGTTTCCCTACGTTTTTTGGATTTTTTAAATCAATCCAAAATATGTCGGTGGGCTCGTCCAATTCCATTTGTCCGTTATGGTTTTTATCCTTTTTGGCAAATATGTACATAAAATCGTTTGCCGAATCGTATTCGGAATTCATAACAGAGTATTCCTTGGGTATAAGAGCTGTTTTATTCTGCCCGTTAATGTCAAAATGATAAAACCGTCTTAAATCCTTTGCATTTATAAAACCATCTTTGTTCGAGTCTTCATCGTAAACCGAAACCATATAAAAATCCCTCTGTACAGGCTGAAAGTTTAAGGTATCGTTTGTAAAAGCCGGATAGTAAAGTGTTTTGATTAAAACAGGATTTTCAAATAATCTATTTTGGGTTTGGGTCTCGTTGTTGTAATGGGAAATATTAACAAAATTATAACCATAAACAGCTTCAAAGCCCGGCATAAAATTTTGATTCCAGTTATTGCCATCTCCATATTCGTCATTCCAGCTTGTATGGAAAGCGTTGGAGCCGGTAAATTTTTTCTTTGTCTTTTTATTATAATTTACCTTATAAATTGGTGTTAATCTGTGTTGGGCGTTAAATGTTAGCAAAACATTTCTGGGGCGTGTTTCCAGTTTTAAAGAGTCTATTTGAAGTCCAACCACTTTTTGTCCGCTCTCATCTTCTGTAATTTCCCTTACTTGAAACCCTTTTTTTTCAATTTTACTATCGGAACAACTAATAATTAAAAGACCAAGGGTTATTGCTGTTAAAATTCTGCCCATATTATTTTCTTAAAGCGTGTAGATATATTTTATTTTGCCAATTTAACAAAAGTAATCGAACAAAAAGAAAATTCTAATGCTTTTTTAAAATGAACTATGGTATATAATGTTTTAGTAGATCGCTTTTAAATATCCACTTGATTACATAGAATATTGCTTGTTGTATTAAATGAAACGAAGAGGAATAACATAACCAGTAAATTGAACGTGTCTATGTACAATCCACGCATATCCATTTTAATTTTTTATTGTGTAGGTGGGTTTAAAATAAAAATTGAATAAAATATTATACTTTTGTATAGATTTTTTTATAAGTTCAATATTATGAAGATAATTTCAATGATACCGGCACGTTACAGTGCATCGCGTTTTCCCGGAAAGCTTATGCAAGATTTGGGAGGGAAACCGGTAATATTGCGAACCTACGAAGCTACGGTAGCAACACACCTGTTCGATGAGGTGTTTGTGGTAACCGATAGCGATATTATTTACAATACCATAGTAAATAATGGGGGTAAGGCCATAATGAGCAAAAAGGAGCACCAATGCGGTAGCGACAGAATTGCCGAAGCAATAGAAAACATGAATATCGACATTGTTGTTAATGTACAGGGTGACGAACCTTTTACCGAAAAAGAATCCTTAAAAAAATTGATAGCGGTTTTTAAGGACGATAAAGATAAAACCATCGATTTGGCTTCGTTAATGGTGCATATAACCAACGAAGACGAGATAAAAAACCCAAATACGGTCAAGGTAATCGTCGATAAAAATAACTTTGCTCTATATTTTTCCCGAAGCCCAATTCCATACCCACGTGATAAGGAGGTCTCTGCAAGGTATTATAAGCACAAAGGAGTCTATGCTTTTAGAAAGGAGGCGTTATTGGATTTTTACCATTTGCCCATGCTGTCTTTGGAAGCTTCGGAAAAAATAGAATGTATTCGTTATTTAGAATATGGTAAACGGATAAAAATGGTCGAAACCCATGTGGAAGGCGTAGAAATCGATACGCCCGAAGATTTAGAGCGAGCCAAAAAGATATGGAAATAGACTACCGGAACATAAAAGTTATTGGTTTCGATGCCGATGATACGCTTTGGGTAAACGAAAACTACTTTCGGGAAGCCGAACACGAGTTTGGTTTGTTACTTTCGGACTACGAAACATTAAACAAGATAGACCAAGAGCTTTTTAAAACCCAAATACACAATTTACCACTTTATGGTTACGGTGTAAAAGGGCTTATACTGTCTATGATAGAAAGTGCTTTAAAGCAGTCCGATTATAATGTTTCTACCAAAACTATGGCACGTATTTTGAATATTGGCAAAACTATGCTGAACAAACCCGTTGAACTATTGGATGGCGTCGAAGACGTGCTAAAGACACTATCGACCAAGTATAAGTTAATATTGGCAACAAAAGGCGATTTGTTAGATCAGGAGCGTAAATTGGAAAAATCCGGACTAACCAAATATTTTCACCATATAGAGGTTTTAAGCGAAAAAAAGGAAGCTAATTATATCAAATTGTTAAATCATTTGGATATCGAACCATCTCAATTTTTAATGGTGGGTAACTCCTTAAAATCAGATGTGCTACCGTTAATCAACATTAAGGCTCAAGCCATTCATGTCCCATATCATACCACTTGGGTGCACGAACAGGTAAACGAAATGGAAATAAAGGATAAATCGTATAAAACATTAAAACATTTAAAGGCACTTTTGCCCTTACTTAATTAATTTTTATGCGATACATCGAAAATAAAACAGATTAATGTTTAAAACATTATTTTTACAAATCGAAAAAGAAAATAAATGAGTTATAAAAACTTTCCAATGGTTCCGAGAGTAATCTTTGGTAGAGGTTGTTTCGATCAATTAAATGATATTTTAGAGCCTAAACGCCTAAATACGGATGCACCGTTTATCTATTTAATTGATGATGTTTTTGAAAAAAACCATGCATTCATCTCCCGGATACAATTAGCGTACAACGATAAAATAATCTATATTTCTTCGGCCGAAGAGCCTAAAACCTCTCAGGTTGACGATTTGGTTGAAGAGATTATTTTAACCACAAAAGAACGTCCTTCCGGAATAATAGGAATTGGTGGCGGCACTCTGTTAGATCTGGCCAAAGCCGTAGCCATAATGCTAACCAACGAAGGTCTGACAAAAGATGACCAAGGTTGGGATTTGGTTAAAAATCCTGCCATTTACCATGTGGGTATTCCAACCATTTCGGGTACCGGAGCCGAAGTATCTAGAACAACGGTGCTAACAGGACCTGAAAAAAAACTGGGTATTAATTCCGATTTTACACCTTTCGATCAGGTGGTATTGGATTCCGAACTTACCAATGGCATAGCAAAAAACCAATGGTTCTTTACGGGTATGGATTGTTATATCCATTGCATAGAATCCTTAAACGGTACTTATTTAAATGAGTTTAGTAAAACATACGGCGAAAAGGCTCTAGATCTTTGTAAGGAAATATTCTTAGAAGATTTGCTATCTGAAAGCGACATGCAGGAAAAATTAATGATGGCATCCTGGCATGGAGGCATGAGTATTGCCTACTCGCAAGTAGGGGTTGCACATGCCATGAGTTATGGTTTGGCATTTTTACTTGGTATAAAACATGGTATTGGTAATTGTATCGTTTTCGACCATTTGGAAGAATTTTATCCCGAAGGGGTCGCTATGTTTAAAGAAATGAAAGCAAAACACAATATTACTTTGCCACAGGGTATTTGCGCCCATCTCTCTGATGCCGAATTCGATAAGATGATTAGTATTTCCTTGAGCTTAACTCCGTTATGGGAGAATGTTTTGGGCAAAAACTGGAAAAAAACGATAACACCAAAAAAACTAAGGGAACTTTACGAAAAAATGTAAAAACAACTGTGTTTGGTATAAAAATTGTTTTAAGAACAAGTGAATTAGATATGAAACATAAAGTAAACAATTGCTATTGTCAATAAAAAGAAACATCACTAATCCACAAAAAGCCACTGTAAGGTGGTTTTTTTATGGAAAATAATTGAGTGAGCTGAAACTGGATTTGACTTCCATAGATTGGAAGATACAACTTTCTATAACACCTCAAACTCAAGAAGAACTTGAAGAGCAGACTAGAAAACCTAAGGTTTCAGATGGCATTATTGGGGTGAGTAGCGTTAAAAATATACCACGAAAAGTTATTGTAGGTAAAATTCTTATTTTTCTATCTCTGCTTTTTCAAAACTCTC
>JBKEDH010000077.1:0-16822 GCA_047975295.1 Aestuariibaculum sp. | reverse complement strand
GTGCCCTGTTCTACTATTTTTCCATTGTCCATAACAATAATATTGTCGGCTTTTTTTATGGTGGCCAACCTGTGGGCAATAACTATCGAGGTTCTGTTTTTGGTTATCTTTTCGGTGGCATTTTGTATAAGCTGTTCCGAATACGAATCGACCGACGAAGTGGCCTCGTCCAGAACCAAAATACTTGGATTGGTAACATAAGCCCTTAAAAAAGAAATAAGTTGGCGTTGTCCAGACGATAGCATGGCACCTCTTTCCTTTACATTATAATGGTATCCGCCGGGCAGGGAAGCAATAAAATCGTGTACACCGATCTCTTTGGCGGCGGTCTCGACTTGGGTTTCGGTAATATCGGGATTATTTAAAGTAATATTGTTTAAAATGGTATCGGCAAACAAAAATACATCTTGTAATACTACTGCTATTTGTTTGCGCAATGAAGCCAGAGTCATGTCCTTTATATCTGTGTTATCAATATTGATATTACCGCTGTTTATTTCGTAAAACCGGTTTAAAAGGTTGATAATGGTCGATTTTCCGGCTCCCGTAGCTCCAACAATGGCAACTGTTTCTCCAGATTTAACATGAAACGAAACATGTTTTAAAACTGTTTCGTCCTTAACATAAGCAAACACCACATTGTTAAAAGTAATATCGCCCCTAAAGTGTTGTACAACAATATTGCCGTTATCGTCTATATGAGATGTAGTATCCAATACCTTAAAGACCCTGTTAGCAGCGACCATACCCATTTGCAGGGTGTTAAATTTATCGGCTATTTGCCGTAATGGCCGAAACAGCATAGGGATAAACATGATAAAAGCAATTAAATCGCCCAGCGATACATTATTGTCTTTTAGCACAATATCCAGTCCGCCGTACCACGCTACGGCTCCAATACAAAGCGATGATACTAAATCGGCCAACGGAAAAAAGATAGAGTTATACCAAACGGTTTTTAACCATGCCTTTTTATGCCGACTGTTAATTTCTTTAAAATTGTTGTATTCGGTGGTTTCCCGTGTAAAGAGTTGAAGGATTTTCATTCCTGTTAACCGTTCCTGTACAAATGAGTTTAGATTCGACACTTCGTTACGTACTTCTTCAAAAGCAATTTTCATATACTTTTGGAAAATTCTGGTAGCATAAAGTAATATGGGTAGCATAACCAATACGATTAAGCTTAGTTGCCAGTTAATGTAGATCATTACAGCAAAAACGACAACCATGGTAAGCAAATCCCTAAAAATCATGAACAGGCCCTGCCCAAAAATATCGGCAATACGTTCCATGTCGGTTACCGCTCGGGTTATAAGTACACCAACAGAGGAATTATCGAAATATTTCATTTTAAAGCTTAGTAAATGGCTAAATAGCTTTACCCTAATATCCATAACCAAACTTTGTCCCAGCCAGGCAGCATAATAGATAAACCATAATTGAAAAACCGTTTGGAGTATTAAAATACCAAACAGTACCAAAATGTAGTTAATAAAAATACCGGCATCTTTTACTGCAATACTTTTATCGATGGCATCTTTTGTTATATACGGTGTGGCCGAACTTAATATGGCCAATAAAATAACCGAAAATAATAGCCCGAAAAATACACCTTTGTATGGTTTTGTGTATTTAAACAGTCGTTTAAATAATGTAAGATCCAAAATTTTATTTTTTTCGTTGGGCATTTATTTTTTAATTTCGTTGGGATATTCTACATGGGTTAAGTATAGAGCGTGTGCCGGTACCGAAAACCCGGCGTTACTTCTGTTTTTCGATTTTATTATTTTGTGCAAATCGTTAACGGTTAACTTGTGCAATCCAATGTTTATTATAGTTCCTACAATGGCTCGTACCATATTACGCAAAAACCGGTCGGCTTTAATTATAAAGTGAAGCTCATCATCCTTAAAAAACCAATCGGCAAACATAATATTGCAGTTAAAGGTTTTTACATCGGTATTTGTTTTCGAAAAACACTGGAAATTGGTATAGTCCAGTAATATTCTCGAAGCTTCCTTCATTTTTTCGATATCCAAATCCTGTTTTACAAAATATGCATTATCGAAATTAAAAACATTTTTGTTTAATGAAATCCTGTACAAATATTGCCTACTTATAGCATTAAAACGTGCGTGGGCATCATCCTTTACTTTAAAAATATCGTGTATGGCAATATCTCTGGGCAAAAATGAATTGAGTTTATAAGTTAAATTCTTGGTGTTAAGGTTGTTTTCGGTATTAAAATGAGCAAACATTTGCGAGGCATGCACACCAGCATCGGTACGACCGGCACCAACAATTTCTGTGGGTGTTTTAAGCAATACCGACAAAGCCTTTTCTAAAACTTCTTGTACCGAAATCGCATTTGGTTGGTTTTGCCAGCCATGATATTTAGCACCGTTATAAGATAATTCTATAAAATACCTCAATTCTGTTTTAATACTTTTATTGATATGCAAAGATAGGTAGTTTTGGTATTTTGCCCTAAATATAATGTAGTAGTATGTAAAAATTCTGCTATTTGATTTTTTTTTTTAAGAATAATGGAAGGCTTTATTTTTTTAGATAATGGATCCAGAATTAGAAGCTATTTTAATAACTCTGTTAATAATTTTTAGTTAGGTATTGTAAAACACGTTGCTTTACGTTATCTTTGCAGTAGTAATAAAATAAAACAAAGATGTTCGAATTTGATCAATATTTAGGATTTTTAGCCTTTTTGGGTATTTTAACAATGGGGTTTTGGTTAATGATTTTTTTATTAATGTTTGTAATTCCTTATTGGTTAATAGGAGCTTCTATAGAGAATTTTAAAGAAAAGAAAGCTGCAAAAAAGGCTGCACGCGAAAAGCTGTCTGTGTAAGCCGATATTAGGATATAATAAAAAAGGGAAGTTTTAATAGCTTCCCTTTTTTTTGTAAAATTAACCGTATTTTTTTATTCGAAAGTATAAAAATGCGACTTAGAGCCTGTTTAAATTTGTATCAATTGTTTTTCTATGTCTCTTTTTGCGCATAATTTCGTTAAAATTTCATCAAGTAGCCCAGCTATTATCTTCTATTTTGCCTTATTATGCATCAAAAATAAACTATACAAAAAGTCAATCATACAAATTTAAATAGGCTCTTAAACATTAGTGAGAGTAATATCGTCGCGAATTGAATGGAAATTGAAATTAGCCCTCAAAATCAATATCGTTACCACCACCGTTGAAACCGCCTCGTTGAGGTTTTTTCTTTTGATTAAATCGGTATGTAAACGACAGGGTAAAACTGCGTTTACGCCATTGAAATTCGCTATCGCTAACAAAGGTATCGGTAGTCGATTCGGTACGGCGTTTTCTAGAGTTAAATACATCGTTTATATTAAAGGCCAATGATGCTTTTTCTTTAAACAAATCCCTACTAAATGCTAAATCCATGCCGAATTCTCCTTTACTTTTGTTTTGAGCATCTTCCCTCGGACCAGCGTAAAATAGGCGCGTTTGCCAATCGATTTCGCCAGGTAAGGTGTATTTATTATTAAGGCGGGCAAACCAACTTAGGTTTTCGGCACCATAATCGATATTATTGTAAAATCCTTTGGTCTTTGAATGGAATAGGTTAAAGTTACCGTTTACATTCCATTTGTTTGTTGGACGATAGGTTAAAGTAAACTCAAAACCCGTACGGTCGTTGGTAGCTAAGTTTATGGGATTTCTTCTAATTATGGCCACTTCGGTACCACCAATACTTGTGGTTTCTCCGGTATCTTCTGCAATAAAGGTGAAAACATCGGTGGCATGCTCGTAATAAATAGAAGAATTAAGCGTAAGCTTACCTATTTTGGTAAGGTAACCCAAATCGACTTTGTTGGAGTAGCTGGGGTTAATATCAGGGTTTCCTTGAAATATATTGGTGGCACTACTACGCGAAGGGAACGGATTTATAAAGCGTGAACGTGGACGGCTTATACGGCGGTTGTAGCCAAATAAAAGACTTTGGTCTTCGTTTATCTCGTAGCCTAAGTTTATGGTAGGAAAAAGCCCTAAGTAATTTTTACGTTCAAAATCACCACTGGTTGCTTGGTCTATGGTTATTCTGGTATCTTCTAAACGCAAGCCAAGCAAATAGGAAAATTTCTTTTTTATTTTGCTTCCAAATTGGGTATATGCGGCATTTACATACTCGCGATAAATAAGATTGTTGCTTACATCGGTATCTAAAATATAGTCACCGTTATCGTAATATTCTAAAGTGTAATCGGTATCCAATTCATTAAAACTACCTCGATAGCCCATTTCGAACTGACTAACTTCTCCAATGGGCAATACATAATCGGTCTGTAATAAAATATTATTTTGGTTTTCTATGGTTTGTACTCGTTCGGCATCACTACCATCTTGAGTAATCATGGAAAATTCATCTTCTTCGGTATTTTCAATTTGGAAATCGAAAGTTAATTTATGCTCGGAGTTGTCTCCAAATTGCTTGTCGAAATTAACCGAATACTGAATGGATTTATCGTCTTCCGATTCTGGATCTCTTCTAAATGATTCTTTTATCAAATTACCGTCAATATCCAATTCGTAAATGTTATTGGTGGCTACTCTATCGCTCGGTCTATTGCTATACACTACCGATGTGGTTAACGAAGCCGAATTGGTTATATACCATTCTATTCCTGTATTTGTAGTAAAACCTTTGCCATTACGATCAAACTCTCTATATTCGTTTAAAAATGTACTGGGATTACTACCGTTAAAATATTCGGTTTTGGTTACCGATTGTCCAGGTGATTCCCTATAATCGTAACTGGTTGTGTTAAAGATGTTAATGTTTCCGGTACGGTAATTAATATTACCCGAAATACCAG
Source organism: Aestuariibaculum sp. (assembly GCA_047975295.1). Lineage (GTDB taxonomy): Bacteria > Bacteroidota > Bacteroidia > Flavobacteriales > Flavobacteriaceae > JBKEDH01. The sequence goes on along the minus strand of JBKEDH010000077.1, from coordinate 11,965 downwards.
CTCGGGCAGGATATCCCGTATTTAAGGTAACGGCACCGTTAAAGCCTTGAAGTTTGCTTCTTCTAAGAATAATGTTTAAAATACCACCGGTACCCTCGGCATCGTAGCGTGCCGATGGCGAGGTAATAACCTCTACACGCTCAATAGATTCGGCAGGAAGTTGGCGTAGGGCATCGGTAGAATTTAATCCAACTAAACCCGATGGTTTACCATTTATTAAAATACGAACATTGTCGTTGCCACGAAGTGATACATTGCCTTCTACATCAACAGATACAGAAGGAACATTATCTAAAACATCGCTAACGCTGGCACCACGAACGGTTAAATCGCTGCCAACATTGTATATTTTTTTATCTAACTTTATATCGACTGTGGTTTTTTCGGCAATAATTTCAACTTCGTCCAGTGCTTCCAAATCTTCTTCTAACGAAATAACACCAAGGGTTACGTCTTTTTCCAATTTTTTGTTGAAAAGTGTGATTTTTTTATAGGAAATATATTCAATAGAAATATCGTAAGTTCCATTTGATATTTGGATACTGAATTTCCCATCGAAATCGGTAATACCACCATCAACAATTTTGTTTTCTTCTTTACTAAAAAACGCTACGGTAGCATATTCTAATGGCTGTTTGGTGTCTTTATCGATAATAGTACCCGATATAACAACTTTTTTTGTAGATGGGTTTTCCGGATTTTTTGGTTGTGCTACGACTAATGAAATATTAAAAAATAGTAATAACAAATATGTTAGTTTCCTTGACATTATTTAAAGTTTTAAACTTTTTAGACTGCCAAAGAAACATATAGTTTAATTGCAATTAGTTAAAAAAACGTTAAATGAAAAGAGAGGGTGCTAAATGTAACCCTAACGAACTTGTTTCTATTTTTTTTGGGTTAGTAATAATACTTGAGAAAAATTTGTATGGCCGGCAGAGTTAGCTGCTTTGCCCATTTCGGAAATATTATAAATAAATGACCCAAGTAAAACATCATCCTTTTTATCGTTATTAAAATCGGCAATTTCCATGGTGAGCCATTTGCCATCTTTTGCTTCGGGTAAATAAGAAGCTGTAAAGTTCATTTTTCCATCGTTTTGTAAATACACAAAACTTTTGTCGGGAGTATCTAAAACAGAATAGAAAGAAATGGCCACAATATCTAAATCGTTATCTCCATCGAAATCACCTGCCATTACTTTACTGCAACCATTTAAAGGAAAGAAATAGCTTTCGGTAAAGTGGTTTTTTCCGTTGTTAAGGTAAATTCTAAACCCATGATAGGGCTTTTCAATAGGGGATAGATCCCAGTTGTCTCCATTACTTATTATTAAATCGTCAAACCCATCTTTGTTGATATCTGCCAAATCGAGGTAGCTAACACCGTAAACTGGAGGAAATTCCACAACTTTTTCCTCTTCAAATGTATTGTCTCCTTTGTTGTAGAAAATAGATACTCTCTCGTAAGCTTGAGCCATAAGTACCACAATATCCTGTTTTTTATCATTATTCATATCTTTAATGTATGCTACACGAGACCCCGGAAGATAACTCAAAATATATTCTTTATCTGGATTGAAACCATCGTACCATGATAACTTACCTGTATAATTTCCAAAATGGCAAACTATAACATCTTCTATGTTATCATTATTTAAATCTCCTGAAACAAAATATACAGGTCGCTTTAGTTTCTGGATATAAATATTATCTTTTTCACTTGAGGCAGGATAAAGATTGGAAAGAACTCCGTTTTCTTGATCGGAAGGAGCAAAATTACCTATACCCAAAACTAAGGGTGGCTTGTTATCTGGAAATTCGGCATGTACGGCAGGGCTATTTAGTTTCCAATGTCCTGTTAAGTCTCCTGTATTCTTTATAGCATACAAGTTAAGGAAATCACCTATGTAAAGTTCAGATGTTTTTTTATTGTATTTTAGCATGGTAACCATAGGGAAAGTAGCTTCTCCTACGGTTATATACTGAGCCTCAAAAGGCATGATGGAATTATTTATAAGTGTATTGTTTTTAATAATAGAAAGCTTAGTAGGGGCTTCTGTCTTGTAGTATTTTACAATCTTTTTCCAATCTTCGTCTTGAATAATTTGATTATTGGGAAAAATATTTAAATCTTTAATAATTTTGATTTCTTTCGGGTCTAAGTCTTTGTAAGGATTATTATTCGTGCTTTTAATACCTAATCGTTGCCCCATATTTGGCAGAACTTTATCTGTCCAAGTTTTTTTGTCTAGTAAGGCTGGTTCTGGAAAGAGGTGGCACATGGTGCAATATCTTATAGCTAATTCTTTTCCGGATAATTGTTTAGTGTTGTATGTTTTTTTTATTGTAGTGGTTGGAGCTCTGGAATAAAATTTAGGAATAAAAATAAACCATGTAATGAGTATTATAAAAGGGAATGAGTAAAGCAGTAATCTTTTCATATTATTTTTTGAGTTTTAAATATAAAAAAAACTATTTACAAGCAATTTCAAATTTAGCTTTAATATTGAACTCGTTTAAACTTTTTCAATTGGCTAAAAATTGTATTTTTTTACTCATTTTTTGTCTTTTTTCCTTCAGTAGCTCTGCTATGCAACTCAAAAAAGTCTATTCAATAACTTAACGCAATAAATCTAAATTTATAGATTTGTAAAAATGAGTTTAATCTAAATTATAGAAATTAGATTTATTGGTAAAATGATAATATCTTATATAATCTTGAGTATGTTTTCCAATGGCCGTCCAACTACGGCGGTTTTTCCATTAACCACAATAGGCCGTTCTATTAGTTTAGGATTATCGACCATAGCTTGAATTGTCTCGTTATTTGAGAGTATCTTACCTTTGTAATCGGATTTCCAGAGAGCTTCGTTTTTTCTAACCAAATCTATAGGTTTTATGTCCAGAAGTGAAATAATATCTTTTAATTCATCGAAAGTTAAAGTATCCTCAAGATAGTTAACGATTTTAAATTCTTTGCCCGATTTTTCGAGAAATTCCAATCCGTTTCTAGATTTACTGCATCGGTTGTTATGGTATATAGTGAGCATAATCGTTTATTTTATCTATTAAGTGTAGAACCAAAAAGTCTAAAAATTTTAATTCTTCATTTATTTTGCTTATAGTCTCTCCAGTTTACATTCAAAATTAGTACTTTTTGGATAAATAGATAGTCATGTTTAAGTTAATTTCATACTAAAATGATGGGTTAAAAAAAACGAATACTAAAATTTTATCTATATTTATTCCAATTATAAATATCCAAATGTATGAATTCAGAAGACTTTAAAGTTGTTCCCAACACATCTTTAACCAATTTAAAAACCAAAATAGTCGATACAGATGCAAAACAAAAGCTAAAGGATCTTCGCCATAAACTAAGTAACATACAAAACACTATGTATGCCCATGGTAAATATGCTGTTTTGGTATGCATTCAGGGTATGGATACTGCGGGTAAAGACAGTCTTATACGTGAAGTGTTTAAGGAGTTTAACACTCGTGGCATTGTGGTGCATAGCTTTAAAGTACCTACCGAATTGGAATTGAACCACGATTATTTATGGCGCCATTACATAGCATTGCCATCTCGGGGTAAATTTGGAATTTTTAATCGTACACATTACGAAAATGTACTGGTAACACGGGTGCATCCGGAGTATGTTTTAAATGAAAATATACCATTTATCCATTCGGTAAACGATATTAATAGTACGTTTTGGGAAAACCGTTTTAAGGAAATCAATAATTTCGAAGAACATATTGCAAATAGCGGTACCATTATTTTTAAGTTTTTTCTTAATTTATCCAAAGAAGAACAAAAAAACAGACTTTTGCGCCGTTTGGAGAAAAAGGAAAAAAACTGGAAATTTTCACCTGGCGATTTAAAAGAACGCAAATTGTGGGATAAATACCAAGAATGCTATCAAGATATATTGAACAAGACCAATAAACCACATGCACCATGGTATGCTATTCCTGCCGACGATAAGCCAACGGCACGTTATCTGGTAGCAAAAGCCATGTACGATGTAATGAGCCTATATACCGACATTAAAGAACCGGAGCTTGCCGACGATATTAAAGCCAATATCGATCAATATAAAGCTCAGCTTAATAGTGAGTAGTACAACTTTTAAATGTAATATAATGAAACATCCATAACTAAAAATTTTGTCACATAGTGGGATGATTATACGGATGCTACATGTGACCTTTGAAAAAACAATAAATATAAACACATGAAACGCTCATAAAAAGGATTTGGTATAGCCAAGATAATGGCCTTGACAAAGCGATATGAATAAAAATAGTGGGCTGTTGGATTTTGGCAGATACTTTTAAAGCCTAAAAATCAAATATTTAACTTAAATTTATTTGTATAAAAATTGATTTTCAGGGGTTTCTAAAGTTTTTAAAACCCTTGGAGTACAATGATTCAATATATCAATTGTCGGTATTAACGGTATTTTTCATTTTTTGTCGTGTACCAAATACCCACAGAACACATAAATTCTACCCAATACATATGAAAAATAAACAATTGCTCTCTTTATTACTGGCCATATTCGCATACGTAAGCTTACAAAGCCAAACCGATAAAGCTATGCTTAAAACCATTTATAAAAATGCTTTAACTAATGGAGAGGCCTATAATTGGTTAAACCACTTATCAAATCAAATAGGAAGTCGCTTATCGGGTTCGTTAGGCGCCGAAAGGGCAGTAGCTTACACTAAAGAGGAACTCGAAAAATTGGGATTGGACAAAGTTTGGCTACAGCCTGTTATGGTACCAAGATGGGTACGTGGGGCTAAAGAATTTGCCTATATAGAAACAGCACCGGGAAAAACCAATACGGTTAATATCTGTGCACTTGGAGGCTCAATAGCAACACCACCATTAGGAGTTAAGGCCAATGTTGTTGAAGTAAAAGATTTTGAAGAATTGGCCGCATTGGGAAAAGAATATGTAGAAGGGAAGATTGTATTTTATAACCGCCCTATGCAAGTCGATTTAATAAACACGTTTAAAGCTTACAGTAGCTGCGTTAATCAACGTTATAGTGGAGCTATGGAAGCCGCAAAATACGGAGCAGTTGGTGTTATTGTACGTTCGGTTAATTTAAGCTTAGACAATTATCCGCATGCCGGCGTGATGTCGTATGGCGATTTGCCTAGCGATAAACGAATTCCGTCGGCAGCCATTAGTACCAACGATGCCGAACTGCTTAGTACCATGTTGGCTCTAGACAACAATATCAAATTTTTTTTTAAGCAAAATTGCAAACAATTAAAAGACGTACAATCCTACAATGTAATTGGAGAAATTACCGGAAGCGAGTTTCCAGGTGAGTATATGGTAGTTGGAGGCCATTTGGATTCTTGGGATTTAGGAGATGGTTCGCACGATGATGGAGCAGGAGTTGTACAATCTATAGAAGTTTTGCGGTTACTTAAAGAAAGTGGTATAACGCCAAAACGAAGTATTCGGGTCGTGTTGTTTATGAACGAAGAAAATGGTCTGCGAGGTGGTTTAAAATATGCCGAGATAGCCAAACAAAATAAAGAAAAACACATATTTGCCATGGAAAGTGATGCTGGAGGATTTTCGCCCCGCGGTTTTAATTTTGATTGCGATGATGCCAACTTTAAACAAATTTTAAGTTGGAAACCATTGTTTAAACCCTATCTGATCCACTATTTTGAGCAGGGTGGAAGTGGTGCCGATATAGGACCGTTAAAAAACAATGATATTGTATTGGCCGGTCTATTTCCAGATCCGCAGCGTTATTTCGATCATCATCATGCAGCTAAAGATACTTTCGAGCATATTAATAAGCGGGAACTTGAACTTGGTGCAGCCACCATGACCGCCTTAATGTATTTAATGGATAAATACGGAACAAAACAATAAGAATAGCAATATAACCTCACTAAAGAGGTTTGGTTACATTTTTAACATAGGCTAAAAAATAAAGGCGACCTTTTTATAGGCCGCTTTTATATACGTTACGTAGAATTTAACGAAATAATTTTTAGTTGCTTAAAACTCTAAATTCGGTACGTCTATTTTTTTGGTGTTCTGCTTCAGTACATTCAACACCATTAGAACAACGGTTTACCAATCTAGTTTCGCCATAACCTTTAGCAGATAAACGGCTTCTTGAAATACCTTTAGAAACTAAATAGTTAACTACAGAGTTAGCACGTTGTTGCGATAAAGACATGTTAAAATCGTCATTACCTCTAGAATCGGTATGAGACATAAGCTCGATACTTACAGGTTTGCTGTTAAGTAAAGGCAATAATTTATCGTCTATAATTTTTTTAGATGCAGGCGTAATACGTGCACTTCCCAATTCGTAGAAAATAGGTAATACATTAGCGTCTAACAAACCACAATCAACTTCTTCCCAAGTAGTGATACCACCTTTTTTGGCCAATACAGTTCTTTTAACAGTTTGTGTTTTGGCAGGAATGGTTACGCTTCTTGTAGAAGCAGCTCTGTCTAATACTTGTCTTTTAATAGTGGCATATTGAGCAGGAATTTCTACTTCTTCCATTCTGGCAGGAGTTTTAACTATTTGCTTAGTGTATGTTTCTCCTAATTGGTTAACAGGAACATTACTAGTAGAAGCATCTTGTGCCAATGTAGTAAAACTTACATCTCTAAATTGAGCAGGATACTCAACAAAACACGCTACAACACAATCTTCCTTATGTGGAGAGTCACAAGCAGTTTCTTTGTATTCCCATCCTGAAGTTTGAGGGTAAGTTTCAAAAGTTCTAGAATCTTTTCCAAAAGTAGCCGGATTTATGGTTAAATCGGTTCTTCCTTCTTTTTTTACGTAAGGCACTTCAACTGTTTCGTAAACAGCAGGAACGTAAACTAATTTTTTAGAAGCTTCTTTTACTAAAACTCTTTCTTCTACAGTTCTGTAAGTTGCAGGAACAATTTCAAGGTTTGTGTACTCTGGGTAAACAACAATTGTTTCCTCTACTTCTTTAAATTCGTCTTTGGTAATACATTTTACATAACATTTACCAGGTGTTGGGTTTGCAGGCAGTTCCTGCGCTTGGGCAAAGCCAAATGCCAAAATAAATGTTAGGCATAAAAAATAATTTGTTTTCATAAAAATATAATTAAGTGTGGTTAAATATTCTACTATCTCTATGACACTAAAAAATTAAATAGGTCACATGCTTTTTTTAAGCAGTGCAAACTTAATAAAAATATGTGGGGTGCGAAAAGGTATCCTAAATGTTTGTTTTAAATGAAGGTTAAGAAAAAATTACGGTTTTATTGTTGTAAACCATTACTTTTCGGTCGGCATGAAGCTTTATGGCATTGGCCAGAACAATTTTTTCCAGATCACGGCCTTTAGATATTAAGTCTTTAATAGAGTGGGTATGGGTTACTCGTGTAACATCTTGCTCGATTATGGGGCCAGCGTCCAGCTCTTCTGTAACATAATGGCTGGTAGCACCAATAATCTTTACACCTCGTTTGTATGCCGAATGATAAGGTTTTGCCCCTACAAATGCAGGTAAGAAAGAGTGGTGTATGTTAATAATTTTGTTGGTGTACCTAGTTATCAGTTTTTCCGAAACAATTTGCATATATCGGGCCAAAACAATAAAATCTACTTGGTTTTCCAGTAGTAAGCACAACTGTTTTTCTTCGGCTTCGTTTTTGGTGGTTTTTGTAACGGGTATATGGTAAAAGGGAATTAAAAAGCTATCGGCAATAGGTTTTAAATCCAAATGGTTACTTATTATAAAAGGAATTTCCAAATTCAGTTCTCCCGAATTATATCTGCCTAGCAAATCGTACAGACAATGGTCGTATTTCGAAACAAAAAGGGCCATTTTTGGTGTGTGTTCGGAAGCATATATGCGCCATTTCATTTTAAAAACATCGGCTAAGGAGCTTTTAAAGTGTGTTTTAAATATTTCCGAAGAAAAATTTTCATCAAAAAATTCACTTTCCAAACGCATGAAAAAAATATTCTGCTCCCTGTCCACATGTTGGTCTATGTAAACAATATTGCCTTGGTTTTTGGCAATAAAACGTGTTACAGATGCGATTATGTTGGGTTGGTCCTTACAATGTATTAATATGATGATTTTATTCATAATTCCTAAAAACTCATTTTTTGTTTAAAAGTCTGTTTAAATTCTATTTTTTGAAATTTGTTATAGGTCATTTTTTATCAATTGTGGTAATAAAAGCAGAGTTTGGTATGGCCAAATAAGCATCTTAACAATAAAAAGTAGAAAAAAAGTCATAGTAAAACTGAAGAATAAAATTTAAACAGACTTTAAAAATAGCCTAAAAATTATTTGGCGATAGGATAATATTTTAATTTTCAATAATTATTCGAAAATATATTGTTTTTTTGAATATTTCTTAAATTTGAGCCTTAATAACATCATTTGTCAAAAAAAATGAAAATAACGCCTTACAAACCAAAGCACAATGTGCGAATAGTAACCGCAGCCTCGCTGTTCGATGGGCACGATGCTGCCATTAATATTATGCGCAGAATTATTCAGGCAACGGGAGTTGAGGTTATCCATCTTGGGCACGATAGGAGCGTTCAGGAAATTGTAGAAACAGCCATACAGGAAGATGTCAATGCTATTTGCTTAACTTCGTACCAAGGCGGTCACCTTGAGTTTTTTAAGTATATGTTCGATTTGCTTAAAGAACGTGGAGCAGGACATATTAAAATTTTTGGTGGTGGTGGTGGTGTTATCCTACCGTCTGAAATAGAAGAATTACAACATTATGGTATAACCAAAATCTATTCTCCAGATAATGGAAGGGAAATGGGGTTACAGGGCATGATTAACGATTTGGTGGAACAATCCGATTTTTCCATAGGACATATTTTAGATAATGAAATGAGTCTGTTAAAGGATAAAAACCCAATGGCTATTGCCCGGCTTATTACATCGGCCGAGAATTTTCCCGAAGTAGCAAAAAATATATTGAAAGATATCCATAAAAAAAACAAAACCACCAATACTCCGGTTTTGGGTATAACAGGTACCGGAGGAGCAGGAAAATCGAGCTTGGTCGATGAGTTGGTACGTCGGTTTTTGACCGATTTCCCCAACAAAACAGTGGGGATTATTTCGGTCGATCCTTCCAAACGTAAAACGGGGGGTGCACTTTTGGGCGATAGGATACGGATGAATGCTATTAACGATTCTCGGGTATATATGCGCAGTTTGGCTACACGGCAATCCAATTTAGCATTGTCCAAGCATGTAAGTGAAGCCGTTCAGATATTAAAAGCGGCAGCTTTTAATTTAATTATTTTGGAAACTTCGGGGATAGGGCAGAGCGACACCGAAATATTGGAACATAGCGATGTGTCGCTGTACGTTATGACTCCCGAATTTGGAGCAGCAACCCAATTGGAAAAAATAGACATGCTCGATTTTGCCGATTTGGTAGCCATCAATAAGTTCGATAAACGAGGGGCTTTGGATGCACTTCGGGATGTAAAAAAACAATATAAACGCAATCATAATTTATGGGAGTCCAAGGACGATGAACTTCCTGTTTTCGGTACTATTGCTTCGCAGTTTAACGATTCGGGAATGAATATTCTTTATAAATCCATAATGGATACTTTGGTTACTAAAACAAACTCTAATTTAAAATCGGCTTACCAAGTACCCCCAGAAATAAACCAAAAAACATTTGTTATTCCGCCCAGCCGTACACGTTACCTATCTGAAATAGCAGAAAACAATAGGCATTACGATAAAACAGCAAAGGAGCAGGTGGAAGTGGCGCATAAACTATATGGTATTTATAGAACCATAGTATCTGTACTAAACATCAATATAAACGCAGCAAATCAATCTTTTTTTTGTAAATCCGGAATGGATAGCGATAAAATTCTATCCGATGTAAACATTAGGGAAAACGACAGCAAAACTCTTTTAAAGCTGCTTATAAAAGAATTCGATAGGGTTAAAATGAACTTGGATCCATACAATTGGGAAATTATTGTGGGCTGGATAGATAAAGTAAGTATGTATAAAGCACCTGTTTATACTTTTAAAGTTCGAGATAAGTCGGTACATGTAAAAACATATACCGAATCTTTATCACATTTACAAATTCCTAAAGTAGCCCTACCAAAATACCAAGCTTGGGGCGATATTTTAAAATGGTGTTTGCAGGAAAATGTTCCGGGCGAATTTCCCTTTACTGCGGGATTGTACCCATTTAAGCGAACAGGAGAAGATCCGGCGCGTATGTTTGCCGGAGAAGGTGGTCCCGAACGTACCAACCGTCGTTTTCATTATGTAAGCATGGGGCTTCCTGCCAAACGGCTTTCTACAGCCTTCGATAGTGTTACACTTTATGGTAACGATCCTGCCAAACGTCCCGATATTTACGGCAAAATAGGAAATTCGGGAGTGAGTATTTGCTGTTTGGACGATGCCAAAAAATTATATTCCGGTTTTAATTTGGCAGATGCCATGACATCGGTAAGTATGACCATTAATGGTCCGGCTCCCATGTTATTGGGCTTTTTTATGAATGCAGCCATCGACCAACAATGCGAAAAGTATATTCTAAAAAATGGCTTGGAAGCTACTGTTGAAGCCAAAAAAAGAGAGATTTATGATGATAAAGGTTTACAGCGCCCAAAATACAATGGCGAATTTCCGCAGGGGAACGATGGTCTGGGTTTAATGTTATTGGGGCTTACCGGCGATCGGGTACTTCCGGAAGACGTTTACAATCGTATTAAAACAGAAACCATGGCCCAAGTGCGCGGTACCGTTCAGGCCGATATTTTAAAAGAAGACCAAGCGCAAAATACCTGTATCTTTTCAACCGAATTTGCCTTACGGTTAATGGGCGATGTACAGGCCTATTTTATAAAACACAATGTGCGTAATTTTTATTCGGTTTCCATTTCGGGCTACCATATTGCCGAAGCGGGAGCTAATCCCATTTCGCAATTGGCCTTTACTTTGGCCAATGGCTTTACATATATCGAGTACTACTTGTCTCGAGGTATGGATATCAATGCCTTTGGGCCAAACCTATCTTTCTTTTTTTCCAACGGATTAGATCCGGAGTATGCGGTAATTGGTAGAGTGGCTCGCCGTATCTGGGCAAAGGCACTTAAATATAAATACGGAGCCAATGCGAGAGCACAAATGTTAAAATACCACATTCAAACTTCGGGAAGGAGTTTACATGCGCAGGAAATCAATTTTAACGATATCCGAACCACTTTACAAGCACTTTATGCTATATACGATAATTGTAATTCGTTGCATACCAACGCCTACGATGAAGCCATTACCACCCCAACAGAAGATTCGGTGCGTCGGGCCATGGCCATTCAGTTAATTATTAATAAAGAGTTCGGGCTTGCTAAAAACGAAAATCCTATTCAAGGTGCTTTTATTATTGAAGAGCTTACCGATTTGGTAGAGGAAGCCGTTTTGACCGAATTTGATAGGATAACCGAACGTGGAGGTGTTCTTGGTGCAATGGAAACCATGTATCAGCGCAGTAAAATACAAGAAGAATCTTTGTACTACGAAACCTTAAAACATACAGCCAAATTTCCTATAATTGGTGTTAATACCTTTTTAAGCAGCCAAGGTTCGCCAACAGTTGTTCCTTCAGAAGTTATTCGGGCAACTGAAGAAGAAAAACAATACCAAATTTCAACATTGAAAAATCTGCACCAAGCAAAGGCAATCGAGGTTAAGGCTCAAATAGCAAAGGTTAAAGAAGCGGCCATCCAGAATAAAAATATATTCGAACAATTAATGGAAGCCACAAAAGTATGTTCGTTAGGACAAATTACTTCAGCTTTGTTCGAAGTTGGCGGACAGTATAGAAGGAATATGTAAGCTTATTTTAATTTTAAACGGAAAGAGGAATAAGGTTTTGTTTTGGTGCAATTTTTGTT